>CAYZCV010000164.1:0-7771 GCA_964476965.1 uncultured Opitutus sp.
GCCGCCCACCGCGAGATTGATCCGGCTCGGCCGGCCCAGCGCCGGATTCAGCGAAATCTGCTCGATCGTCGTGTCGAGCTGCGCGACCTGGGTAAAGAAATCATCCCGGGTCCCAAAGACGACTTCCGGGACGGCCTCGGACCGCACGATAATCTCCCCGTCGGTGGCCAGACGCGCGAGGTCGACCACATTCCAGCTGCGGTAAAGCGCCGGCGCGTTGGCCTGCGTCACCGCCAGCAATTCCGCCAGCGTGTCGAGCCCCTTCAGCGGAGCAAAGCCGTCGCCCGCACGGGTCAGGCTCACGCCCGCCAGCCATGGCAGAGAGTCAATCAGGTCGCTCGCGTACCCGGATCCGGCGTACACCGTGCCGTCACGGGCCACCACCAGATCGCTCGGTTCGGCCCCGCCCAGCGCCGCCCGGATCCGCACGACAGGCGTGCGCTCCTGCAGGGTCACGACGAGGGTCGAGGGAAACTTGCGCACCAGCACGGCCGTGCGAACCTGGCCGCTGGCCGCCAGGCGCGACTGCAGCACGGAGAGGTCGAGTTCCATCAGCGCGGCATTGCGGGGCAGGACGAGCACGCCGCGAACCCAGTCGAGGTCGAGCACGCCGTCAGTCCGGAGATCAATCGTCTTCACCGGCTCGCTCTTGCTCGCGGCCGCGAGCGTCTGCGGCGCGGTTTCCCACGTGCGCCAGATCTCAAGCCCGCCCCAGATCGCCGCGATCGTCAGGGCACCCGTCGCCACGAGCTTGCCCGTGGAAAAGACACGGCGACGACGGCCCTCCGCCGACATCGCGCGCGGCGCGACGGACTGCGGAATGTCGCGCCAGCTGCGCGCCACCGGGGTAACGGAGTCAAGTTTGCTCATGGACGGATTCGGGCAGGCTGCGCCCCTTGAAAACGCGCACACGCAGGCAATACCATCTCCCTCACCAGCGCCGTAAAGTCCCTCCCCGCGCAGCGCGCACTCATCGGCAACAGACTGGTTTCTTTCATGCCGGGCAGCGTGTTGATTTCGAGCAAAAACGGTTCGTTTTGCGCAGAAACAATGAAGTCGATGCGGGCATAGTCGCGGCAGCCACACGCCGCGAAGGCCGTCTCGGCCGCCGCCTGCACCGCCGCCGTCACGGCTGGTTCGAAGGGGGCGGGGGCGAGGTACTCCGTCAGGCCCTTGGTGTACTTGCTGGTAAAGTCATAGACGCCCGACTTGGGCCGGACCTCGACGATGCCCAGAGCGCGCCCCCCCAGGACGCCGATCGAGCATTCCCGGCCGGTCAAGCGCTGCTCGGCCAGCCAGGATCCTTGGGTAATTCCGGCGAGGGCGGCCTCCAGCTCCGCCCGGGTCCCGGGCAGGCTCAGGCCGACGCTGCTCCCTTCCGCATTGGGCTTGATCACCACGGCCTCCCCCACCGCCGCGACGACCTCGGCCGCGCTGGGCTTCCTCTGCGCGTCAAACACAAGCCCCTTGGCGACCTTCACCCCGCGGGCCGCCACGGCCTGCTTGGTCTTCGACTTGTCCATGGTCAGGGCGCTGGCTTCCACCCCACAGCCCGCATAGGCGATTCCGGCAGCCTCGAGGAGGCGCTGCATGCCCCCGTCCTCGCCGAAGGTCCCATGGAGGGTGGAGTAGACAACGTGCCGGGTCGGATCGAGTCCCTCCGGCAGGGCCTGGGCGTTGATTTCAAAGAGCCGGGTCGGAAACGACCGGGCCAGCGCCAGCGCCGATGACCGGCCCGAACCAAGCGAGACCTCGCGCTCAGCCGAGGTGCCACCACAGAGGACGGCGATGATGGGGTGATTCATGATGAAATTGGGAATGGGGAGTGCCGATCGCGGATTGAGGTGGACTAGAAACGTGTACGGGCAATGCGGTGAGTTGCGGTGAGCAGATTCCGAGATCCCAAATCCGCGTTCCGCAATTGTTCACAGCACGTCCTCCCAGCGTTGCCCGTACAGAAGGACTTCGGGCTCGAGTTTGACGCCTTTGGCCGACTCGACGCGGGCGCGGACCTTGCGCACCAGGGCGATCACATCGGCGCTCGTTGCGTGTCCGCGGTTGACAATGAAATTCGCGTGGACGGGCGACACCTCGGCGTCCCCCACCCGCTCGCCCTTCAGCCCGGCCTGGTCGATCAGCCGGCCGGCCGAATCGCCCGGCGGGTTCTTGAAGATGCAACCGGCGCTCGGCTCCCGGGGCTGCGACTTCTGGCGCTTGTCCCGATAGGTATCGATCTGCCGGCTGATGGCTTCGGCCTCCGCCTGAGCCGCCGGGCGCAGGATCGCGTTGAGGGCAATCGCATCATGCAGCTCGGCGCAGTGCCGGTAGTCGACGTGCATCTCCTCCTTGCGGAGCGTTTTCACCTCACCCGCATAGGTGATGAGCGTCACCTCGGCCACCACATCGAACATCCAGCCGCCCATCGCGCCGGCGTTCATGCGCAGGGCGCCGCCGACATTGCCCGGAATGCCCTCAAGGAACTCAAAACCCACCAGGCCGGCCTTGGTCGCAAGCCCGCAGAGGTTCTTGAGGCGCAAGCCTGCGCCGACCCTGACCCGGCCGTCCGGCAGCGGTTCAAACGTCTCCCACGCCGCCTGACGCAGGCTCAGCACCAGGCCGTCGACACCCGAGTCCGGCACGAGCAGATTGGATCCGCGCCCCAGCACCTGCACGGGCGCACCCGCCTGCGCCGCCGCCCGCAGGAGGGCCTGAAGATCGGCGAGACTGGCCGGCTCCGCGTAGATTCGCGCCGCTCCGCCGACCCGCAGGGTGGTCTTCTCGGCCAGCGATTCCTCGCGCTTCACTTTGGTCGCCGCGGAAACGACACCCCTCCACGCCTCGGCCAATCCATCCCAGTCCATCGTCTTCATCAAAGTCTGCTTGCGCGCCGCCAGCCACTGGCGAGCGGCCTGATCAATGTCACCCGCGCCCACCACGGCCACAAGGTCGCCGGCTCGCACATCGGCGGCGAGCGCGGCCAAGGCGGCCGGCACGTTGCCGGCTTGATAAGAAAGCGCCCTGCCCGGCGCGAGTCGCCGGACGGCATCAGCCAGATCGCCGGTCGTTCCGCCGGGTAGTGGCGCCTCGCCCGCGCCGTAGACGTCGAGCAGGTGAACCGAGTCCGCCGTTGTCAGCACCTCGGCAAAATCGCCAAGAAACTGGCGGGTCCGGCTAAAGCGATGCGGCTGAAAAACCACGACGAGGCGTCCGCCCGGAATGACCCTCCGGCGCAGGCTGGCCAACAGGGCGCGGATCTCCGCCGGATGGTGCGCGTAGTCTTCGACCACCGTGATCGCGGCGTCCACATGGAGCAGACTTTGACGGCGGCGAACGCCCGCATAGCCAGCCAGCAATTCCGGGGAAAGCGTGACACCCATGAGGTGCGCCGCCGCGAGCGCCGCCGTCGCGTTGAACGCATTGAACTCGCCCGATGCCCGGACATCGGCCCGCGCGATGGGAAATTCTCCAGCCAGCGCGAGGCGAAGTCCGGCCACGTCTTCCTTTTCCACCGTGCCGGCATAATCCGCGCTCGGCCCGAAGGTCGCCACCGACGCACTGCCCGTGGCCTGCGCCGCGATTCGGCGCGACAGCGCACACGTCGCGTTGACGAGCACGGTGCGGCGCGTCCGGGAGAACAGCGCAGCAAAGGCCGCTTCCAGATCCGCCAGCTGAGGGTAATGGTCCGGGTGATCCCAATCGAGGTTAACCGCGAGGGTGATCTCCGGCGAAAAGCGTCCGATCGTGCCATCGCTCTCATCGATCTCGGCAATCACCCACCCGTTCGATCCCGCGGACGCGGCAGAAAAGGCGTCATCACCCATCAGGCCGCCCAGGACGTACCCGGACGGGGACCCCGCACGCACCAACGCCGTGGCCAGCATGGCCGAGGTCGTCGTCTTTCCGTGCGAACCGCACACCGCCACGAGTTTCTGGTCCCGGGTGACTTCCGCCAGCAGTTCGCCGCGTCGCACCAGGGGTAGCCCGCGGGCCCGCGCCGCAACCACGGCCGGGTGCGCCGGCGCAATCGCCGAGGAGTACGCCAGAAGTCCGCAGTCGGCAGGAAGAGCCCCGGTCGCGGTGAGGCAAACGCCCGCGCGTTCCAATTGCACGCGCATGACATCCGTCATCGCGTCGTCCTCCCCGCTCACGGTGAAGCCGCGGCGCACGAGATAGATCGCCAGCGGGCCAACGCCCATGCCGGCCACGCCCACACAGTGAATCGAGGTCACGTCGCGCCCGAAGAGCGCAGGGCGTGACGCCTGATTCGCCGTCATGACACCACCCCCGCCTTGGACGCAGCCGTCGATTTGCCCGCGCCATCTGATCCGCGACCGGCGGTCAGCGTCTCGAGGTCAGCCAACATGAAACCGAGCGGATCCGCCTGATCGAGTTGCTGCAGGCGGGCCTGGCTCGCGGCCCGGCGCGCGGCATCGGTCATCCAAGCGGGCACTTCACGATCGAGCGCGGCGATATCGGTCTGGTCGACGACGACGCCGCCCCCTTCGCGCGCGAACCAAGCGGCATTGGCGGCCTGATGATTGTCTGCCGCCTGAGGAAAGGGCACGAGCACCGCAGGCGTGTGGCAGCGGATAAGTTCCGCAATCGTGCCGGCACCCGCCCGCGACACCACGAGGTCCGCCGCAGACAGGATATCGGCCATGCGATCGGAAAAAGAGACAAACACGGCGCTCACCGGTGCTCCTCCGGGACCGGGGTAGGTTTGCGCTCCCTCATTCCCCTTGCCGGGACCCGTCACACAGTAGAGCTGCACGCCCGCGCGCGCCAGCGGCTCCGCGTTGCGTCGAGCCCAGTCGTTGAGCGCCGACGCGCCCTGCGAGCCACCGAGCACCGCCAGCACCGGGCGCTGCGGGTCCAGCCCAAGCACCGCGCAGGCGGGCGCGCGCTCGCGGCGGACAATTTCCCGCCGCACCGGGAGCCCCGCGGGACGGACCGCACCATCACGGGCCTGCGGCAAATCCACCCCCGGCGGCAGATAGACGCGCCGAGCGAGGCGGCCGAGCAGACGGATGGCCCGACCCGGGACACGATTCGCCTCGTGCAGCGCTACCGGAATCCCGGCGATCGCGCCTGCCACCATCAGGCTCGCGGTCGTGAAGCCACCGAAGCCCACAATGCCTGCGGGCTTGAGCGTGCGCACCTGGCGCAGACTGAAGAAGAAGGCATGCGTCTGATGCCAGACGAAGCGCACGAAGGTTGGCGGCTGCAGCCCAAACGGCGCGCCCGGGATCCGCACGAAGGAGAGTTCCGGGTACTTCTCCACCAGCCGCGCATCGATCTTCTTGTGGCTGATGAACAGCGTCACGCGGTGACCGCGCGCCCGCAGGCCTTCAGCGAGCGCAATGCCCGGAGACAGGTGACCACCGGTGCCGCCACAGCTGATGAGGAACGTTTTCACGGAAAATCAGAAGGACGAAGACCGCATGACGAATTCGAGCGAACGCGGAAAGCCGGTGGATTTGAGGATCCGGCTTCGTCATTCGGATTTCGTGATTCGGGCTTATTCACTACGCCGCCACTTCCTCCATCATCCGGCGGCTCCGGGTGAAGCTCGGCTTGGTCCAGCTGCGCTGGGTGTTGATGATGATCCCGATGAGCACGCCCATCAGGAGGAGATTGGAAAGACCCGCGCTGATGAACGGGAGAGACATGCCCTTGGTCGGGAGCAATCCGGTCACGACCCCGAGGTTCACCATGGCCTGCAGCGAAATCAGGAGCAGGCAGCCGGTGACCAGCAGGAACTGAAAGAGATTGGGCGCACGGCGCAGGTGAATCAGCCCCGCGACAAAGATGATCACAAAAATCGCGACGGTCCCCAGCGTGAACCAAAGGCCCAGCTCCTCACCGACCACGGCAAAGATGAAGTCCGTGTGCGCCTCGGGCAGGAAGTTCATCTGCTGGCGTCCCTGACCCAGTCCCGCCCCATCCGTCCCGCCCACCGCAAAGGCGGCCAACGACTGGTAGAGCTGGTAGGTGCCGCCCTGCTTGTTGCCCTCCACGTCGAGGAACGCGAGGAAGCGGCGCAGCCGATTGGGATTGTTCATGACCAGCAGGGTGAAGGCCGCCACCGCGACACCCACCGTCGGCAGAATGTAGCGCCACCGAGCGCCCGCGAGGAACAGGAGGATGAGACCGACGACCAGGGTGAGCGCGGCGGTGCCGAAGTCCGGCTCGAGGACGATCAGGACCGCAAAGGCCCCGATAATGCCGATGGGATAGGCAAATCCCTCTTTCCACGCGCCAATCTTCGTCTGGTTCAGCGACAGGTAGTGCGCGAGGCAGAAGACCATCGCCAGCTTGCCGAACTCGGAGACCTGGAATCGCAGAGGTCCCAGGCCGAGCCAGCGCCGGCTGCCCTTGACTGACACGCCGATGCCGGGGATCAGAACCAGCACGAGCAGCAGCAGGGCCACACCGCCCACGATCCAGATGTAACGCCGGGCAAACTCGAGATCGAGTCGGCTGGTGACGAGGCAGGCCACCGTCGCGAGGCCGATCCCGATCAGCTGCTTGTTGAGATAGAAATAAGGCCCCTGCTTGAACGAGGCGCTGGCGCTGAAGAGGATGGTGAGACCGAGGATCGCAAGGCCGACCGCGCAGACGACGATGATGGCGGCGGGATTGAGGACGAGGGGGCTGCGCGGGCTAGGAGTCGCGAGCGCGGGGCGGGACATGGCTCCGGGAGAAGAGCGGTTCAGTTGATGCGAGGTGCGCCGCTGTCAGCAGCGGAGCCGGGTTCATCGACTCGGATCACGGGGACATCGCCCGAGGACGCGGGAGCCGGCGGAAGGTCATCCGCCGCGCCGGGAATGAAGAGGATCGGCGCATTGGTCGAAGCCGCGGGCGTCGCCGGAGCCGGAGACGGCGAAGAAGCCGCCGCGGCCGTGCCACCGGGCGCCTGCCAACCGGGGATGACGAGTTCCTGTCCCGCGCGGACGCGGGTCGGATCGGTGATGTTGTTTGCCGTGGCGATCTCGGCGTACCGCACGCCGTAGCGGCGGGCGATCTCGCTGAGGGTCTCACCCGGGGCCACGGTGTGCGTCACTGAATTCGCCGGACGCGAGGAGGAGGCGGCGGGCGCGGCCGTCGTCGCGGCATCCGCCGCGGGGACCGTCGCGCCAACCGGGAGGAGCAGCACCTGCCCGGCCCGAACCACGTCGCCAGAAAGGCGGTTTGCCGAGCGCAGGGCCTCGACGGTCGTTCCGTTGCGGCGAGCAATCGCCCCGAGCGTATCGCCTGACTTCACGGTGTAGGACGGAGCATCGGCCGCGGGCGTGGTCGCGCCGGCTGCGGCGGGGGCGACGGCTTTCTGCGGGATGATGAGCTTCTGATTCAACTGCAGCGTGGCATTGGCCATCAGATTGTTGGCGCTCGCGAGCTCGGCGACCGTGATGCCGTGACGCTTGGCGACGGTCCACAGGCTGTCACCTTTCACCACGGTGTAGTTGACCGTCGGTGCCGCCTCGGGCGGAGGAGGCGTGAGGCTCTGCGCTGCCGCGCCGGGACGCGTCGGGCTGAAGCGGATCGAGCCGGAAGCGGTGGCGGGCGCGTTGGGGTCGAACATCGGCGCCGGCGTGATCGCCGGGTTGAGCTCGCTGCTCGAGAGCGAGGCGCTGTTCGCCGGGGCGGCGTAAGAGATCATCGGATCCGCGGGTGCGGGCGCCGGAGACACGCCGGCATTTTGCCGCGCGGAAGAGCGGCAGCCGGGGATGGCGAAGATCAGCATGAAAACGGCGGCGTGGACGGCCACGAC
>CAYZCV010000165.1:0-7765 GCA_964476965.1 uncultured Opitutus sp.
CAGTCACTGCCCGGGGCCGGCGCCCCGGGCAGTTTTCTCTCGAGCCGCCTCGGCGACTGCGTCACTCGTTGATGGTCCCCCGTCGTTCTCCTTCACCCCATGCACACCCACGCCAGTTCCTCATCCCGCGCCGCCGCCGTTCTGCCGACTGATCAGCTCCGTACGGAGTTTCTGGTCACTGGGCTCTTTGTTCCGGGGGAGGCCAATCTGCGGGGCTGGGAAACGGATCGCACCATCGTGGGCGGCATCTCGCCGCTGGCGACTGCGCTTAGCCTCCCCAATCCGGCCGAGGTACGCAGCGCCTTCTTCCTGGAGCGCCGCGAGGCCGGCGTGATCAATCTCGGGGGCCCGGGCAGCGTCGTCGTTGATGGAACCACCCATGCGATGGATTCGCTGGATGCGATCTACCTCGGTCGCGGCACCCGGGATGTCGCCTTCACTTCACGCGACCCGGCGCAGCCGGCTCGCTACTATCTGCTGTCCTATCCGGCGCACGCGGCCTACCCGGTCCGCCATGTCGCCATCAAGGACGCCAAACCGGATCGGCTGGGCGCGCGTGAGACCGCCAACGAGCGCTTGCTCTACAAGCTGATCTACCCGGGCGCCTTTCCGACCTGCCAGCTGGTGATGGGCTTCACGCGCCTCGAGCCGGGCAGCGTGTGGAACACGATGCCCCCACACACGCACCCACGCCGGTCGGAGGTGTACTGCTACTTCAATGTGCCGCCCGCCGGCGCCGTGTTTCACTTCATGGGTGAGCCGACGGCCACGCGCCACCTCGTGGTCCGTGACCTCGAGATCGCCCTGTCACCCCCGTGGTCGATTCACTGCGGCTGCGGCACCTCGGCCTACACCTTCGTGTGGGGCATGGGCGGGGAAAACCAGGAGTTCTCGGACATGGATCCCGCGCCGGTCGCGGGTCTCCGCTAACCGCACCCGCCATGTCCGGCGTACTCGAGAGCTTTCAACTGAATGGCAAGGTGGCGCTGGTCACGGGCGCCTCCCGCGGCCTCGGCACGGCGATGGCCGTGGCGTTGGCCGAAGCCGGGGCTGACCTGATCCTCGTCGCCCGCGGCGATCTGACCGCGGCGAAGCAGGCGGTCGAGGCCACCGGCCGCCGGGCGTGGACGTTCAACGCTGATCAGGCCAGCCGCGCATCCATGGACCAGCTCGCGGCCGCCCTTGGCGCCGGGCTCCCGTGGCCGGACATTCTCGTCAACAACGGCGGCACGATCCGACGTCATGCCTTCGCGGAGTTTCCGCAGGCGGATTGGGATGAGGTCCTTGAAGTGAACCTCGGCTCGATCTTTCGTCTCAGCCAGGCCGTGGTTCGCGGCTGGCTCGCGCAGAAGCGCCGCGGCAAGATCATCAATATCGCCTCCATGCTGTCCTTTCAGGGCGGCGTGCGCGTGGCGTCCTACACCTCCTCCAAGAGCGCCCTCGCCGGACTGACCAAGGCGATGGCCAATGAACTCGGTTCCGCCGGGATCAACGTCAATGCCATCGCCCCGGGCTACATGGCGACGGACAACACCGAGGCCCTGCGCGCCGATCCGGCCCGCAGCCGGTCGATCCTCGATCGAATCCCCGCGGGCCGCTGGGGCGAGTCGGACGACCTCAAGGGCGCGGTGGTCTACCTGGCGGCTCCCGCCTCGGACTACATGCATGGTCACATCCTGGCCGTCGACGGCGGCTGGCTCGCACGCTGATTTTCAACTCCCACCCCCGATGAAACCCCTGCGATTCCTGATCGGTCTGCTGGTCCTTTCGCTCGCCCTCCCGGCCGCCGAGCGTGCCACCCTCACGGTGACGCACCGTCACCCTGAAGCGCGTCCGTCCGAAACCATCACGGTTCCCTGGTCCGAGATCAACCGGGTGCTGCCCGGCGCCTTGCTTCAGCGCATCGCGGTCAAGGATGCCAAGGGCAATATCCTTCCGTACCAGGTCACCAACATCGCGCCCCAGGCCAAGGATCCGACCGGCGTGGGCATCGCGTACGGCGAGCTGATCTTCCAGTATTCGTTCGCCGCGGGTGAGACCTCGGCCGTGTTCACGGTGGAGAAGACCGACACCGTGGCCCCCGTTTTCCCGACCAAGGCCTACGCGCGCTACATTCAGGAGCGGCTCGACGACTTTGCCTGGGAGAACGACAAGATTGCCCATCGCACCTACGGACCGGCCCTGGCTGCACCCGACGAGCCCAAGACCGGCAAAGAGGTGCTCGTCACCAGCGGGCTTGATGTCTGGTGCAAGCGCGTGTCCTACCCCATCGTCGACCGTTGGTACAACAAGGGGCACGACCATTACCATGTCGATGAGGGCGAGGGGATGGACATGTACCAGGTCGGCCCTTCCCGCGGTTGCGGTGGCACGGGCGTCTGGAATGGCACCAGCCTCGCAGTCAGCCGCAACTACGCGACCTGGAAGATCATCACCAACGGACCGGTCCGCGCGGTCTTTGAGTTGAGTTACGCGCCGTGGGAAGCCCACGGCGTCAAGGTCACCGAGACCAAGCGCTTCACCGTGGATGCCGGACACAATCTCAGTCGGATTGAGAGCACCTTCACCGTGGTGGAGGGTGAGGCGAAGGAACTCACCGTCGCGGTCGGTCTGAACAAGAATCCGGCCGATCGCGGGCAGGAGCCCACATTCGCGCTGACACCCAACACGAGCGACGGATCCTTCACCCAGTGGATCAGTCAGAAGAGCAATGACTCGCTCGGCACGGCCATTCTGGTTCCGGGACCGGCCTTCCAGGGATTCGCGGAGGACGATCGCAATCACCTCGCGGTGGCCAAGGTCACGCCGGGTCAACCGCTCCGCTACTACGCCGGTGCCGGCTGGTCGCGCGCCGGCGAGTTCACCTCGCAGGAGGCCTGGAACGCCTACGTCGCCGCTTTCGCGGCCCGCCTCAAGTCGCCGCTGACCGTCACCGTTTCCCGCTGATGCCCTTCCGCTTCTGGGCGGCGCCACGCCTCAACGGAGCGCCCACGCACGGATCGAAGGTCCCGCCCCTGGTTCGCCCCTGAATTCTCCTCTTCCAACCCTTGCCCTCTGCCCAATGAAATCCCTCGGTACCCTGTTTTGCTCCCTGCTGGCTGCCGTCACGGTGACGGCTGCCGACATTCCCGCCTCGTTCAACGGAGCGACTCCGCTCGAGTGGTCGGTGCGCCTGTCCCAGTCCGAAATGGCCCGACGCGGTGAGACCCTGTTCAAGGGCGGCGCCCCCCGGGCTCGCTGGGACTACACCACCGGCCTGTTTTCTCTCGCGCTGCTGCAGACCGCGGAGCGCACCGGCGACGCTGCCATGACGGCCTACGGGGCCCGCCTTGTGGAGTCGTTCGTGAACGACGCCGGCGGGATCGACACGTATAATTTTGACGAATTCAACATCGATATGGTCACGCCGGGCCGGGCGCTGCTGCACCGCTACGAGCAGACCAAGGATCCGCGGCTCCTGAAGCCGCTGCAGCGCCTGCGCGAGCAGCTCGCGAAGCAGCCGCGGACGAGCGACGGTGGTTTCTGGCACAAGCTGCGCTACCCGTATCAGATGTGGCTCGACGGGATCTACATGGGATCGCCGTTCTACGCGATGTACGGCAAGGCCTTCAATGAGCCGGCCGCGTTCGATGACGCGGCCAAGCAGATCCTGCTGATGGACAAGCATTCCTACGATGCGTCCAAGGGCCTGCACTACCACGCCTGGGATGAGAAGCGCGAGCAGAGCTGGGCGGACAAGACCACGGGCCGCTCGCCGCACTTCTGGGGTCGCGCCGTCGGCTGGTACGGCATGGCGATTGTGGATTGCCTCGATCTGATTCCGCCGACGCAGCCCGATGTGGAGCACATCAATGAAGTCCTCCGGCGGGTCGCGGATGGGATCGTGCGCTGGCAGGATCCCGCCAGCGGTCTGTGGTGGGACGTGCTCGATCAGGGCACGCGCGAGGGCAACTACCTGGAATCCTCCGCCTCCAGCATGTTCGTCTACACCTTGGCGAAGGGCATCAATCGCGGCTACCTCTCGCGCGAGAAGTACCTCCCGGCCGTAATCCGCGGCTTCGAGGGCCTCGCCCGGCAGATGCTGCGGACCGATCCGGACGGCCGGGTCAGCCTCACCCGGATCGTCGAGGTCTCGGGCCTGGGCTACACGTCGTCGACCGGACGCCCGCGCGACGGAAGCTATGAGTACTACATCAGCGAGCCCATTGTGGACAATGACCTCAAGGGCGTTGGTCCGTTCATTCTGGCCGGTCTCGAGCTGCAGAAGCTGATCGACCGCCCGACCACGGCCCTGGTGGTCCGCGGCTGGGCGGACGTCGACAAGATCCTCGCCCGAATCCAGGCGCCCACCTTTCCGAATCGCGATTTCCCCATCACCCAGTTTGGCGCCAAGACGGATGCGGACAACACCGAGGCCATTCGCGCCGCAATCGAGGCCTGCCACGCGGCCGGCGGCGGGCGGGTCGTGGTTCCGGCCGGAATCTGGCGGACCGGCGCCATCCATCTCAAGAGCAACGTGAACCTGCATGTCAGCGAGGGCGCGACCCTGCTGTTCACCTTCGACCTGGACAAGTACCCGATCGTCTTCACCCGCTGGGAGGGCGTCGAGCTGATGAATTTCTCGCCCTTCATCTATGCCTTCGAGCAGGAAAATATTGCCATCACCGGCAAGGGCACGCTCGACGGCGGGGCCGACTGGGACAACTGGTGGGACTGGAACAACAAGTCGCAGGGCGTCGTGAAGCAGAAGGCGGCGCGCGACCGGCTCATCGCCATGGGCGAGGCCAACACCCCCGTGGCCGAGCGCGTGTTCGGTAAGGGTGACTTCCTGCGGCCCAATTTCATCCAGCCGTATCGCTCGAAGAATATCCTGATCGAGGACGTGACCATCATCCGCTCCCCCATGTGGGAGATTCATCCCGTGCTCAGCCGCAACATCACGGTGCGCGGCGTGAAGATCAATTCCCACGGGCCGAACAATGACGGCTTTGATCCGGAGTCCTCCAGCGACATCCTGGTCGACAACTGCGTTTTTGACACGGGCGATGACTGCATCGCGATCAAGTCGGGCCGGAATGGCGATGGGCGCCGCCTGAATGTTCCGAGTGAAAACATTGTCATCCGCAACAGCGTGATGAAGGACGGCCACGGCGGCGTCGTGCTCGGCAGCGAGTGCACCGGCGGCATCCGCAATGTCTTCATCGAAAACTGCGAGATGGACAGCCCGAATCTCGATCGCGCCCTGCGCTTCAAGAACAACGCGGTCCGCGGCGGGGTGCTCGAGAATGTCTTCATGCGCAATGTCCGGGTCGGCCAGGTGGCCGAGGCCGTGCTGACGATTGACCTGCTCTACGAGGAGGGCGCGGCCGGTGCGTTCAAGCCGGTCGTCCGCAATGTCCAGCTCGACAACATCACCAGCTCCGCCAGCCCGCGGGTGCTCTTCGTTCGCGGCTTCGAGGGCGCGGTGGTGGAGGGCATTCGCATCAGCAACTCGACCTTCCGCGGCGTGACGGCCACCGAAGTGCTGTCCCACACCGGGACCGTGACCTTCTCCAACGTCACCATCGAGCCCGCCCAGAAGCCGGCCAGCCTCAACAGCGTTCCGCCTCCCTCCACGGCGAAATGAGCGTTGAATCCCGCATGGGCCCGGCTTCTAATTTGTATTAACCCCTATGGACAGAAAATCGCTTTCGTTCCTCGCGCTCGGTCTGGTGGTCGGCTCCCTCCTCGCAGCCGTGGTGTTTATCGGCGTGCTGCGCTCCGAACGAGGGGTCAATGCCGCGGCGGGCGGCCAGAAGACGGTGCTCAAGCTGGGTCACGTGCTGGACCAGACCCATCCGGTTCACACCGCGATGGAGTACATGGCCCGACGGGCCGGCGAGCTGTCCGGTGGCATGCTCGAGCTGCAGGTGTTTCCCAACGGCCAGCTCGGTTCGGAGCCGGAGTGCATTGAACAGCTCCAGCGCGGGGCCCTGGCCATGGTGAAGACCTCGGCCGCCGCCATGGAGGGCTTTGTCCCGGATATGGCCGTGTTTGGTCTGCCGTATCTGTTCCGTGACGACACCCACTACTGGCGGGTGCTCGAGGGCCCGATTGGTCGCGAGCTCCTCGCGGCCGGCGAGCCGGTCGGCGTCTACGGCCTGTGCTATTACGATTCGGGCAGCCGCAGCTTCTACACGGTCGACAAGCCGATCCTGACCCCCGGGGACGTCAAGGAGCTCAAGCTCCGCGTGCTCCCGAGCAAAATGGCCCGCGACCTTATTGCGCTGCTCGGCGGCGGCCCAACGCCGGTCCCGTACGGCGAACTCTACACCGCTTTGCAGCAGAGCATGGTGGATGGCGCCGAGAACAACCCGCCCAGCTTTCACACGAGCCGGCACTATGAGGTGGCGCGCCATTACTCGCTCGATGAGCACACGCGCATTCCGGACGTGGTCATTTTCAGCAAGAAGATCTGGGACGGCCTGTCTCCCGCCATGCAGGGTTGGATCACGCAGGCCGCCAACGAGTCGGTCGTCTTCCAGCGCAAGCTTTGGCAGGAGCAGACCCTGGCCTCGCTCGAGGCGGTGGAGAAGGCGGGGGTCAAGATCTACCGGCCGGACAAGGCCCCGTTCGTCGCGGCCACGGCTCCGATGTACAAGGAATTTGAGGGCACCCGGGTCGGCGAACTCGCCCAGCGCATTCGTGGGGTCCAGTAAGCCGCTTCCTCATGAACAAGTCACTTTCTCCGTGGCAGGCGGTGGTCCGTGCCCTCGAGTGGTTCACCATCCTCCTGTTTACCGCTCTGGTCTTCGACGTCATCTGGGGCGTCGTTTCCCGGTATGTGCCGGGGATCGTTCCCAGCGACTGGACGGAAGAACTTGCGGTCTACCTGCTTATCTGGGTCTCCCTGTTCGGCGGCGCGCTGACCTACCGTGAGTACGGCCACCTCGGGGTCGACTATTTCGTCGGCAAACTGGACCCCTCGGCGCAGCGTTGGGCTGCGGTGGTGGTGGAGATCAGCGTTCTGATTTTTGCTGGCTTTGCCCTGGTTTTTGGCGGTTCGCGCCTGGTTGCCGAGACGCTCGCCTCGAACCAGCTCACGCCTGTGCTGCAGTGGAAGATCGGCTACCTCTATTCGGCAGTGCCGATGAGCGGCCTTTTCATCTGTGCTTTTGCGATCGAGCACCTCCTGCGGCCACCGGCCGTGATCCCCTCATCCCCCAAGGAGGCCTGAGCCATGTCCTCTGAAGTCCTGGTTCTGCTCGTCGTATTTGTGGGGCTCATGCTCCTCAACGTGCCCATTGCGGTCTGCATCGGCCTTTCGACCGTTGCGACCATCGCCACCTTGGGCGATGTCCCGACCGGCTACATCGTGGCCCAGCGCATGGCCAGCGGCATCGCCAGCTTCCCGCTGCTTGCGATTCCCTTCTTTGTCCTCTCCGGCGTGCTGATGGGCGATGGCGGCATGGCACGTCGACTGATGGATTTTGCCTACTCGCTCGTCGGTCGCTTTCAGGGCGGCCTCGCGTACGTGAACACCCTGACTTGCATGCTGTTTGGCGCGGTCTCCGGTTCCGCCACGGCAGCCGTCTCGTCCATCGGTGGGTTCATGATCCCGCAGATGGAAGAGAAGGGTTACAAGCGTGAGTTCGCCGTCGCGCTGACCGCCACCTCGGCGACCACGGGTCTGCTGATTCCGCCGAGCAACATCATGATCGTTTTCGCGGTGGTCTCGGGCAACGTGTCGGTCGCCGCCCTGTTCATGGCCGGGGTCATTCCGGGC
>CAYZCV010000166.1:0-7593 GCA_964476965.1 uncultured Opitutus sp.
GGCCGGATTGGGTGCGAGGGGCTGGTCGCTTTTGATCCGATGGATTTCCCGCTTTCCCTTTCCCTGCGTTTCCGGCTTCTTGCGTTCATCGCATGCGCATCACCGGACTTGCCCTCGTCCCGCCTCCGTCCGCCGCCGATCTGCCCAAGGTCACGCCTGAGCTGCTCGCCTCCGTCCTGGCCCGCTACTCGCGCTCCAACGAGGGGATCCACAAGATCCTTGAGAAGGTCGACCTCGCCAATCCCGACGCCTCGATCGACCGCATCCTCAAGTTCGTCGACTACGGCCATGCCTCCATTGGCGGCCTGACTGGCGGCCTCGCGATCGCCCTCGACGATGTGTCGATGTGGCTGGCCTATAAAATCTTTGAGATCGCCCAGATGGCCGACGGGCAGGAGTCGAGCACGCGCTACATCACGATGGATGCGGCCAATCTGCCGACCGCCGCCGAACTCGGCATCCCCGAGGACCTCGCTCCTCGGTGGTCCGATATCATGGCGCGGTCCTTCGCCGCCTACCACGCCGAGTATGCCCGCCTCGACGCGGCGGCGCTCGCTCAACCGGATCTCGTGCGGCTTCCGCCGGATGCGAAACCCGCCGTCGTCACGCGGCTGCGCAAGAACTACGCGCTCGATCGCGCCCGCTATTTCATCCCCTTCGCCACGCGCACGAACTTGGGTTTGGTGCAATCGTCTCGCATGTGGGCGCAGACGGTCAAACACCTCGATTCCCTCGCGCACCCCGAGGCCCGCGCCGCCGCGCGACTCATCCGGGAGGAACTGCTCAAGCAGTCGCCCCGCCTCATGCGCCACAGTTCGGCCGAGCCTTCCTATCAGCGACAGGCCGAGCAGGAACTCGCGGCGAGCCTCTCGCTGGGTCTCGCCCGCCTGTCCACCGCTCCCCTGGCCGATCAGGTCTGGGTGAAGGTCGACCGCGACGCACCGCCTTGGCTCGCCCAGGACCAGCCCGTGCCGGAGGCCCTGCGTCACCGGGCCAACCGCTATGGCTACCAGGGTCTGGCAACCCGGCGGATGCGGGTCTCATTTGCATGGAACAACATGGCATTGGCTGAGTTGCGGGATCTCAACCGTCATCGGACCGGCCACCGTTACGCCCCGTTGATTCAGGCTGGTTTTTACCTGCCGCCGGAGATCCGCCATGCCGCGCACCAGCCTCTGCTCGATGCTCAGGCGGAGCTCACGCGCGAGCTCATGCGCCGCGGCTCGCCGGCCTATGTTTACTCACTCCTGCTGGGCGCGCAGACGCCCTTCGAACACAGCACGCAGGCGGATAAATTCATCTACGAGGCCGAACTTCGGACCGGCATGGGAGCGCACTTCCGCTATGCCGAGCACCTGAGTGCGGTCTTGAAGGTCTTTTTGGACCAAGTGCCCGAGGCCAGGGCCTGGGTGGTCGAGGGAACGGCGGAGCCAGAATAGCCTTGCCGCAAAGCCGCGGTAATCATGCCATTAGCCAAGGTTCCATGCGGCCGAAACCCTCCATACCCCCTGCCATGGCCGGCAACCGAATCATTGGCTGTTCCGTGAAGCCGAGCGTCAGCGCTCCCGCGGATCTCCAACCGGGAGGCGGCGCGTGAACTCGTTCCGGGCGCTCCAGTTCAACATCCAGTTTGGCCAGCGCTGGGACGCGGCCGATCCGGACCGGGCGCCCGTCGACCTTGATGCGACCATCGCGGAGATTCAGGGGCATCGCCCGGATCTGATTTTTTTGCAGGAGGTCGAGCAGGCCTGCTCCGGCGGCCGTCAAATCGAACCTCCCCCCAACTACAGCCGCATCCGCGCGGCGCTGAGTGGGTATGATGGCTATTTCTCCTACCCGAAGTCGGACCCGCGGGAACTGCCGTTCGGCATCGGTTTGGCGATCCTTTCCCGTACGCCCCTCGAGCACATGGTCCGGGTCGAGCTGCCGTCGCCGCCCGTCGAATTTGCTTTCATGGGCGAAACGAAGACGCCCACGGACCGCATCCTGATCGGCGCCCGGACACGTCTGGCTGGGCGGGAGCTGAACCTGTTCAACACCCACTTGCTCGCGTTCTTCATGCTCAATTCGAGCAGCGAGATCCATGGCAGCCAGCGCGCGCTCATCGCGGACCAGCTCCGCCAGGTGAGTGGGCCCACGTTGCTCGCAGGCGATTTCAACGTCAGCCGCCACCAATCGCTGCTGGCGCAGCTGGCCCCGCTGGGATTCGCGTCGGCCCAGACGACCGAGCCCACGTGGTGGCGCAAGCCCTTCGTGCTCGACCACCTTTTCCACAACGCCGCCCTGCGCTGCGTCGGCTCGCGGGTCTCGCGCACGGGCGTCTCGGACCACCACGCGCTGGTGGCTGATTTCGAATTCGTTTAGCGCGGATTGGGCCGGGGGCAGCGACCCCAGCTCCAACGAACGGCGGGAATCCCGTTACTTGCCCCGCCGGACCTTTTCCTTCTCGTCCTCGCGCTCTTCCTCCAGGCGGGCCCGCTCGCCCTGGAGTTGCGTGCGGATCTTTTCGATCTCGTCCGCGTCGCCGTTGGCCTGCGCCTCGGTCATCCGTTTCTTTAGGAAAATCTCCCGCTCCGCGATCTTCCCCTTGTAGAGCGTATCAATCTCGGCGAGCCGCGCCTTCTGGGCAGCGGAGAGGGCTTTCGACGGACCACCCTCGGCTTTCGCGAGGCGTTCCATGGCGAGTTCGTAGGCGCTTTTCATATCGGATAAGCATGCGCGGATTGAGGCCGCCGACCAAGCCTTGATTGAAACCGAGTTCAGAGCTTGGCCACGAAGAACACGAAAAGTCCTGGTCTGATTTCGCAAATCTCACGGCGCCTTACAGGGCGCTCGGACGGTAAGCGCATTCCGGACCGACCCGCTTTGTGTTTTTCGTGGCGATCATTCCTTCCCTCTTGTGGCTCACTCTCCGTAGGTCGTTCCGACGATGAGCAAGAGCGCCAGCAACACGAAGGGCGGCCAGTAGCCGCCGGCAGGGCGAGCCCAGCGGTTCGCGTAACCCCAGGCCATCACCGCCAGCATGGCCGCGAAGGCGGCAGCGCCCAGCCAGTCGGTACGGAAGGCCGCGGCATCGTACACGCCCGGCACCTCGACCAATGCGCGCAGCGCCAGATCGATCCCGGCCAACACGAGCACGGCGGCATGATTGAACACGATGGCCAGTGGCCAGAACCCGATCAGGCCGCAGATCAGCGCGGCCAAGCCGCCGGTGATCACGAGCAAGGAAACGGGGATCAACACCAGATTGGCGAAAAACGAGCCCGGCGTCAGCAGCCCGAAAAAACTCACACCGCTGATCGTGCCCACCAGCGTGGCCGCAAGGCCGAAGGCCACCGCCGTCAGGATCTTGCTCCAGCCAAGATTGCTCCAGCGGTGAATCCGCCGCTTCGCCGCCTCCGGCAGCGTGCGGAAGAGGCTGTGATCTCGCTTCCACGCCTCTGACAGTGGCAGGCCGAGCAGCAGGAGGGCCGCGACAATCCCATAGCTCATCTGGAAGCCGGCGCTGAAGAGCTGCATCGGGTCCAGCACCAGCATCACCACCGCTGCCATCGCCAGGGCGGCCAGCGAGTTTCCGGGTGCGCGCAGCAGACGGGCGGAGGTGAACAGAGCCATCATCACGAACGCGCGCACCGCCGACGGTGTACGGCCGGTCGCATCGACGTAGAGCCAGAGGGCGGCCAGCGCCACCGCGAACTGGACCCCGCGGGGCAGGCGGGTGATGGCGAGCAGGACCTGAATCGCGATCGCGATGGCAGAAATGTGCAGCCCGCTGATCGCAAACAGGTGCAGGGTGCCGCTTTGCAGGAACAGGGTGTCCTGCTCCTCGCTCAACTCCTGTTTCTGCCCGAGCATCATCGCCCGGTACACACCGCCGAGCTCCGCGTGATGCTCCACGCCCAGCCGGAGAATCGCGTCAAAGCGGGCCAGAGCCCGCGCGCAGAAGCGGTGGTAGCCCGTGGCCGGCGTGACTTCCCGCTCCACCCGTCCCCGCGCCAGCCGCAGGTTGATGCCCGCGCTGGTCAGGTAACCCTCAAATGATCCCGTTGGCGCCGAACGTGGCAGCGTGCTGAGCACTCCCACCACGGCGACCTCCGCGGAGCGCAGCAGGGGGTGCTCTTGACGCGGACGCGCCGCCGAAACGTAGATTCGCTGGCCGATGAGGTCGGCCAGATGACGTTCCGCGCCGACTACTTGGCCGAGCCCGCTCCAGCGACTCGCGCTGGGATCCGTCGGAAATAGCCGCTCGATCCGAATGCGCAGCCTCGCTTCGCGCGGGGGCAGTGTTTCCCACTCCGTCAGCCGTGCGCGGCTGAGCGAGTAGTACGCGCATCCGATCAGGGTAACGCTGACCAGAAATCCCGGCACCCACAGCCGGGGCACCGATGCGGCGACCAACAGGGCCCCGGCCGCCAGCCCCAGCAGCCAGCCGGGCGCCCCGGTGATGCCCGCATGGCCGGCCGCCAAACCGGCGGCGAATGGGAGCAGCAGCCACAGGGCGGGAGCGCGGTGGCCTAGCGAGCGCAGGTCCATGGGCGAGGGCGGCGCACTGAAACCTTTCTTTCCGGGGCAATCGTGGTTCAAATGCAGCGTTCTGCCATGCCTCCGGACCCGCAAACCGATCTTTTCAGCGAAACCCCACGGAAACCTGTAGTTTCCGGGGAAGCCGCGATCCCGGCCGCCGCACCCGCGAGTTCCCAGCCCCTCGCCGCGCGCATGCGGCCCCGCTCGCTCGCGGAGATTGTCGGACAACCCCACCTCACGGCGCCGGGTTCGCTCCTGCCGCGGCTGGTCTCAACCAATCGCTTCGGGAGTCTGCTCTTTTACGGACCGCCCGGCTGCGGCAAGACGAGCTTCGCCGAGGCCATCGCGCGCGAGACCGGCAGCCGGTTTGTGCGAATCAACGCGGTCATGTCCAATGTGGCCGAGCTGCGCGAGATCCTCGCCACCGCCCGGCGGATCCCCGAGGCCCGCACGCTTCTCTTCATCGACGAGCTGCACCGCTTCAACAAATCGCAGCAGGACCTGCTGCTGCCCGATGTCGAGGAGGGCAATGTCCGCCTGATCGGCGCGACCACCCACAACCCGGGCTTCTACGTCAATCCCCCGCTGCTCTCGCGCAGTCACCTCTTCCGCTTGGAGCCGCTGGCCGCCGAAGCGGTGGCGGGTGTGTTGAAGCGCGCCCTCGCGGACAGCGAGCGCGGCCTCGGCGAACGTCGGGTGACGTCTGACGACGCACTGCTCACCGATCTGGCCGTCCTCTGCGACGGCGACCTGCGTCGCGCGCTCAATGCGCTCGAAGTCATCGTCCTCGGTCTGGAGGAAGGCGCGACCATCACCGCCGCCGACTTGGAGGTTTTCGCCCGGGAAAGGCGAATCCGCTACGATGCGAACGAGGATGAGCACTACGACACGATCTCCGCCTACATCAAAAGCTGTCGCGGATCGGACCCCGACGCCGCCATGTACTGGCTGGCCAAGATGCTCGCGGGCGGCGAGGACCCCCGCTTCATCGCGCGCCGCCTCGTGATCCTGGCGAGCGAGGACGTTGGCCTGGCTGATCCGTTTGCGCTGCCGCTGGCCGTCGCGGCGCACCACGCGTGTGATTTCGTCGGCCTGCCGGAAGCGGAGCTGACGCTGGCGCATGCCACGCTGCACATCGCCTGCGCGCCCAAGAGCAATTCAGCGACCCTCGCGCTCGCTGAGGCCCATCGCGTCCTGAAGGAAAAGCCCGTCCAGCCTGTGCCCTTGCCGCTGCGGGACAAGAGCGGCCAGGCCAGCAAGCAGGCGGGCCACGGCAAGGGCTACCGTTACTCGCATGACTACCCGGAGAACATCTCGGGCCAGGATTTTCTGGAGCAGCCGCTCACGCTCTATACGCCCAAGACGGCCGGACTGGAAGCGCGGGTTGCCGAGCGCCTCGCGCGCTGGAAGGACCTGAAGGCGCAGCTCAAGCGTTAGCCGAGGGCCGGCGGACGCCCCGCCCTTTGAAATCTCAAATGTGAGGCCTCAAATCCGCGGCGCATCGCGCCGCGCTCCGTTCACACGATGTTTACCGCGGCGGACTTGCGGCGCTGGGCTGATGGGTCCATGTTTGTGCGATGAAATTCAACGCCTCGCTGGCGAAGTCGGTCCTGATGGCCGCCTCGATGGGTCTGGTGGTGCCGATGTTGACGCCCTCCTTGGCCCGTGCCGCCACGCCCAAGCAGGGACCGGCGGAAGAGGACGAGGGCGTGATTCAGGGGATCGCCATTGCGCGTCCGGGTGGACGCTGGCTCGGCGTCACGGTCGAGGGCATCAATCTCAAGATCACGTTTTACGACGAAAAGAAGAAACCCCAGGCACCAGATGTTCTGCGGGGCAACGCACGTTGGCGTCTGCCCACGGTGGCGCAGCAGGAGCGCGCGGTGCTGAATCCCGGCTCCGACGGCGTCTCGCTCGTGGGCAATCGGCCGGTGCGCAAGCCGTGGACCTACGGGGTCACGATTGTCCTCGTCAATGATCGCGAAGAGGTGATCGAGACCCACCAAGTCACGCTGAGCGATGCGATCGTTCCCGCGGCGAAGTGAGTTTGCCCGGCGTAGGCGGGCGGAAACTGTAGCCGGGGTCGCTGACCCCGGGGGTCGATTCCTGATCAGTGCGAAATGGGACCGGGGTCAGCGACCCCGGCTACAGTTTTCCGCACTTCAAATCCGCTGCATCACCACCGCGACCTCCAGCTTCTCGGTGTGAGTCCCTTTGAACACGCCGGTGGTGGGCGTGCTGTCGCGGTAGTCGCGTCCATTGGCCACCTTCACGTGACGTTCGCCGGCGATGCAGTCGTTGGTGGGATCGAGCGGCCACCAGAATCCGCCCGGAAGGTAGACCTCGACCCAGGCGTGGCTCTCGCTCGCGCCAATGAGCTTGGGTGCCTTCTGCGCCTCGCTGGCCTTCCGCTGCGTTTCGGTCTCGATGTAGCCGGTGACGTAGCGGGCCGGAATCTCCGCCGAGCGCAGCACGGCGATCATGACCTGCGCGAAGTCCTGGCAGACGCCCGTCCGCTGGCGCAGCGCCGTCGCGACCGGCGTGTCAATGCGCGTGGTGCCCGGCTCGTAGCGGAACGACTCCTTGATCCACGCGTTGAGGCGAAGCAGCGAGGTGCCGATGGGATCGCCCGGCTTGAAGAAGCGGTTGGCAAGGGCGTTGACCTCGGCCGAGAGCTGAATGGCCGGTGAGGCGATGATGTACTCGAAGAGCTTGAGCCGCTCGCTGCGGAAAATCTGCCGGGCCTCGGACACGCTAACCTCCAGAGCGACGGACGGGGGATCGATCGGATGCGTGTCGACCTCGGACACGCTCTCCAACTGCAGTTCACGATGGCGCTGAATGATGGAAAACGTCTCTACGGTGTTGCCGAAGTAGTCGGTGTAAACGTGGAGATTGCAGGCCGGGGTGGTGAGGAGCTGGTGGCTCCGAAGGTCCTGCCGCTCGTCCTGCGTCGGGGTCAGCCGAGCTTCCATGAAGGACTCCGACGCCGTGCCGGCGTAGCGATAGCGGGTGCGATGGGTGATCCGGAACAGCATGGCAGTCCGGTCAGCGCAGGGATGTCGAGCA
>CAYZCV010000167.1:0-7517 GCA_964476965.1 uncultured Opitutus sp.
TCGAGGGTATGACCGTGACCGAGGTGAAGGGCTTCGGCCGCCAGAAGGGTCACACCGAAATCTACCGGGGAAGCGAATACACGGTCGATTTCCTCCCCAAGGTGAAGATCGAGATCGTGGTCACCAGCGAAGTCGCCACCAAGACCGTCGAAACCATCGTGAAGGCGGCCAAGACCGGCAAGATTGGTGACGGCAAGGTCTTCGTGCTGGCCCTGGAGGACGCGGTCCGTATCCGCACCGACGAACGCGGCGAGACCGCGATCTAGGTTGCCAGTTCAATCAAACCTGCTCGAGCCGGCTCCGAAGGGAGCCGGCTCGTTTTGTTTCCAGCCCAAGAGAGCGCACCGGGAAATCTCGGATTATTTTTATTCATGGCATATGGCCTGCTTTAGGGAGTTGCCCATGATTATTCTCCCCTCACGCATCCTGCGTACCTGTGCACTCATCGCGCTAGGCGGACTCCTTGCCCTGACCGCCGTCGCCCAAGAAGCCCCCCCGCCGGCGGAGCCGACGATCGAACAACGCTTGGCTGACCTGGAGGCCTACGTGAACAACACCGCCCGCACCGCGGACGTGGCCTCCAAGATTCCGGGTCCCGGTCCCGGCCACAATGCCTGGCAGATGATCAGCACGGCGCTGGTCATCTTCATGACCCTGCCTGGCCTGGCCCTGTTTTATGGTGGGCTCGTGCGGAAGAAGAACGTCCTTTCGGTCCTGGCCCAGTGCATGGGTATCGCCGGCCTGGTCACCATCCTCTGGTGGGCGGTGGGCTACAGTCTGGCCTTCGGCGCGGGCAATGCGTTCATCGGCGACCTCTCCTATGCCATGCTGAACGGGGTCAACCCGGGCGCCACGGGCGCGGGGTACTACTGGATCAGCGACACAATGTGGGCCATGTTCCAGCTCAGCTTCGCCATCATCACGCCCGCCCTGATTGTGGGTGCGATCGCTGAGCGGATGAAGTTCTCGGCCGTCCTTGTCTTTGTCGCCCTCTGGATGTTTGCCGTCTATTTCCCCTTTGCCCACATGGTCTGGGCGACCACGGGCTTCATGTGCGGACCGCTCAACCCGGACGCGGGCATCAAGGCGATCGACTTCGCCGGCGGCACCGTGGTTCACATGACTTCGGGCTGGAGCGCCCTGGTGCTCTGCATGATCCTTGGCAAGCGCACCGGTTTCGGGAAGGAGCCGATGCCCCCGCACTCGATGGTGCTCTGCATGGTCGGCACCGGCATGCTCTGGGTCGGCTGGTACGGCTTCAATGCCGGATCCGCCCTCGGCGCCGATGCGATTGCCTCCAACGCGTTCGCCACCACCACGCTCGCGGCCGCGACCGCCGGTTTTGTCTGGGCCATGGCGGAGTGGGCGCTGCGCGGCCACCCCAGCGTCCTCGGCTTCTGCTCGGGTATCGTGGCTGGCCTGGTGGTGATCACCCCGGCCGCCGGTTTCGTGACGGTCTCCTCGGCGGTCATCATTGGCGTGCTCGCCGGGATCATTCCTTATCTGGCGGTCGCCTACCTGAAGAAGATGCTCGGTTATGATGACGCGCTCGACACCTTCGGCGTCCACGGCGTGGGCGGCACCCTCGGAGCCATCCTGACCGGGGTCTTTGCGGACGAGAGCGTGAACTCGGTCGTCGGAGGCCTGAAGGAAGGCCTTCTGCTGGAGCAGATCAAGGCGGTGGCCATCACCATCGTCTGGAGCGTGGTCGCGACCGCGATCATCGCTTATATCGTGAAGGCCCTGATCGGCCTTCGTCCTTCCCCTGAGGTCGAGCGCCAAGGGCTTGACCAAGCCGAACATGGCGAGGAAGGTTACATCGGTTAACCCATACCCATTCAAATTCCATGAAACTCATCATCGCCATCATCAAGCCGTTCAAGCTGGAGGAAGTGAAAGAAGCGCTCGCCGGCATCGGCATCGAGGGTATGACCGTGACCGAGGTGAAGGGCTTCGGCCGCCAGAAGGGTCACACGGAGATTTACCGGGGCAGCGAGTACACCGTTGATTTCCTGCCCAAGGTGAAGATCGAGATCGCCGTGACCGATGACGTCGCCGCCAAGGCGGTGGACGCGATCGCGAAGAGCGCCAAGACCGGGAAGATCGGCGACGGCAAGATCTTCATCCTCAACATCGA
Organism: uncultured Opitutus sp.; assembly: GCA_964476965.1. GTDB lineage: Bacteria > Verrucomicrobiota > Verrucomicrobiia > Opitutales > Opitutaceae > CAMAXB01. The sequence goes on from CAYZCV010000167.1 coordinate 2,138, forward strand.
GGACGCGGTGCGCATCCGCACGGATGAGCGCGGCGAGACCGCGATCTAGGTCCACCCGATCCACGTCTGTTTTCGAGGGCCGGCTCCGCGAGGAGCCGGCCCTTTTTTTGGCCCGCAGGTCGCGCCCGATCCGACGGCATCGCCGCGTACGTATGCATGCGTAGAACCGGGGATCATTTTTGACAGGTTGTCGCGCGGACGCAGCGTTGCCAGCATGAGCCTGCGGCGATTCTACTTACCTCTTACGGGCGTCGTGTTCATGGTGGCATCCCTGTTGCCTGGGGCGACCCTCCCGGCACAGCCCAGCCCGGCGCCCTTGCCGGCGCGAGAAATCAAGGGAGGGATCTCGCTCGGGGGCGATCGGTTGCTCGTGTGGGAACAGGTTGCCGACGGGCAGGGGACAATGGCGTTGTGGGAATACGCGGACGGACAGCGGCCCACGTCCAGCGGTACGCTGGCAGGCGAGGAGGTGCGGGCGGCCCACGGCGTGGGCGTGACCGTGTTCGTCGTCGACCGGGCGCTGTTGGTGACCTCAACCGAGCCCGGGGCCTCGCCCAAGGCCGTCGAACTGCCGGGGGAATGGGCGAGCGTGGTGTTTGGTCCGTCGGGCTTCATCGCCGGTGGTTGGGGCGATGCCCTCGCGATCTCAAAGGACGGCCGCACGTGGACGCAGGCGGAATTCAACGCGCCCGGTGAAGGCGATATCACCCAGTTGATTTGGAATGGAACTGACTTTCTGGCGCTCCGCCAAACCTCGATGGAGCGCGACGGTTGGGGGATCCAGATCAGCGAGCTCTGCCTTTCGAGGGACGGCCGCGCCTGGCGACGTGTGGCCAGCTTCGAAGGTGGCAACCAGTACGCGCCGATCGACTCCATCCGCTGGACCGGTGACCGGTGGATCGGGCACGGTGTGGGCGCCCTGGTTGAATTGACCCCGGATGGACAAAGTCGGCGCATTATGCCCACCTCGGCCGCGGGTGAGGAGGCGTTGGCCAGCGGAAATGTCGCGGTGTTTCGCGACGGCAGCCGCTGGCTGCTCACATCGTCCGCCGGCGTGGCGGAATCGAAGGACCTCGCGGAGTGGACTCCGCTGCCGCGTCTGCACGGTGACGGACTCAAGGGCGTGTGGCTCGAAGGACGTGACGGGGCACCGCGGTTTGTGGGTGCGACCCAGAGGGATTGGAGCCAATCGCGGGTCTTCGCCCTGGCGGCCTTGCTTGAGCCGTCGACGGCCCCGGGTGCGTCGGGCCCGGGAGCGGCGCCCGCCGTCTTGACCTCCGCCGCTCCGGCTCGCGTCCCGGACACGGTTTACGACTGGCCCGCGATCATGGCGGCCGCCGTTAAGCGCGCGGCCGCTGAACCGGACTATGTGCCGACCGAGTCGACGCTGCAGCTTCGCGGTACCAAGACATCGAAATGGTCCAAAGGCTCTCCGTGGACCGCTGAGGACATGATCGCTGGGCTGAAGAAGGGCGCGACCGCGGCGGAAGTCGTTCAGGTGATGAAATCGGATTATGACGGAGCCAATCTCGACCAGCCTGGAATTCTCACCGTCTTGACGAGCAAGCGGTGGAACGACGCGCTGGCGAAGACGAACAGTCTGTTCGATACCGGAAGCTATGTGCTGCAAGCCGAAGTCTGGGGGTTGGTCTATCCGCGCAGCAAGTTGGCGGATGCCCTCGCCCGGGAGGTGATTGCGCGACGACAGCAGGATGTGCCGCCCGTGAGCAAACCGGTCGATTCGCCGGAGTTGCGGCGCAGGGCAGCGGCCGGAGAAGCGGAGGCGTCTTACCTGCTTTACCTCCTTTATTACACCGCGGGTGACGCTGAGGGTCCGTCGCCAATCCCGAAGGATCTGCCCTCGGCGGAACAGCTCAAGGCGCAGGCCGTCGCCGGTCACGCCGCTGCGCAGTGGCTGCGGGCGAGCGAGTTCGAGAACAACGTCGACAAGACGAAGAATGATCCGGTGCGGGTGTTTGAGCTCCACTGGACCTCCGCCATGGCGGGTGACGCAATCGGTGCGTTCAAGCTGGCCAAGCTCTTTGCGGCTCCCAACGACGAATACGGCGTGGCGCGCAACTACGCCGAGTCCGAGTACTGGTTCATCGAGGCGGCGGTGCGCGGGTGGCCCGGCCAGATGGACCGGCCCTACCAGCGGCCCTGGTTGGAACTGGCCAACCTCTATTCCGCGAAGGCGCCGAACGATGTCCTGGCGACGATGATGCCCACCTTCGAAGACTTCACGGCGCGCTGGCTGCGTTTGATGAAGAGCCGTGGGGGCGTGATGGCGGAGTATGCCACGCTTGCGGCCACGTATTTCGAGCTGGAGAGCCGCGGCAATTCTTCGCCGTTTAATTATGCGCAGCGGGTTGCCTCCATGCCTCCGGAACTGCCGGTGCTGACGGAGCGGGAATGGCGCGAGATCGAAGCGGGTGCCGCGGGCCATGGACCGGATCTGCTCCGGGTTGCCCAGGCGTACGCCGAAGGCCGCCTGGTCCGTCAGAACGATATGAAGGCCGTCGCTTTCTACCGTCAGGCCGCTGAAGCGGGTGCCGGGCTGCCCGCCTACCAGGCGCTGGCCCGCCACTACCGCCGCGGGTTGGGCGTGAACCGCGATCCCGTGCAAGTGCTCGCCTGGATGACGAAAGCGGCGGAAACAAACGACCTTCCCTCGTTGGTTGCCCTGGCTGACGCGCAGCACTTCGTGAACAGCGATGGCATCCCTCAGAATTATGCGGCGGCGATCGCGACCTACGAGAAAGCGGTCGGGCTTGGTGATGCCCGGTCACTCTACAATCTGGGAATGATGCATCGCTACGGGCGCGGCGTCCCCAAGGACGAAAAGAAGTGGCGTGAATTCATGGAGCGGGCGGCGGAGCGAGGTTACGTGGAGGCGATGAACAGCATCGCGTATTCGTACATCGCCAATGAGATCGCCTGGGACCAGAAGGACCATGTGCAGGCGGCCGCCTGGTATCAGAAAGCCGTGGATGCAGGCGGCAAGACCAGCCGTCAGGCCCTGGCGGAGTCCTGGCTGCACGTAGGTCGGAAGGAAGAGGCGCTGGCGTTGTTCCGCCTCCTTGCGGGCGAGAACGAGACTGATTTCGTCGTGCGTTACCATCTGGCCGAGGAGGCGGCGATGTCTGGCCAGCGCGATGAGGCGGCCAAGTGGTTTCGTGAGGTGGCCAGGATCAAGGCCAGTCTCGAATTCATGAAGACTCGTGCGAGCGACTACGTCCGCGAGTATGACGAGGAAGAGGCGGCCAAGCCGGGCACGCTGCCGTACTACCGCAAGAAGGCGAAGACGGGCACGGCCGACGACAAGGTCGAGTTTGCGCTGCGGGTGGCGTCGTCCAATCGTTCAAGCGCAGAGGGCTGGCTGGACTCCGCCGCGAATGAGGGCCATGCGTTTGCCACCGCGGTCGTTTACGAATGGCAGGCGCAGAGGGACAAGGCGTATGCCGAAAAGCGGATCCGGGAACTTGCCGACAAGGGCAATTCCCAGGCGGTTCTCATCGTTGGTCTCCTCACCGCCGCCACCGACAAGGCGGCGGGACTTGCGCTCGTCCGGAAAGCGGCAGACGCGGGCAATGCCGATGCCACCTTCCGGCTGGGCATGATGCAGTACAATGGGAATGAGTTGCCGCAGGATCGGGCGGCGGGCATCGCGGCGATCACATCCGCCGCCGACGCGGGGCTTCCCTTGGCGCAGCTCACCCTCGGTCGCGCCTTGCTGGGGGGCGATGTTGGGCTGACCGCCGACCCGGTGCTCGGCGTCGCCTGGCTGAAGAAAGTCCTCGATCAGCAGCGCTTCGTTCCTGCGGTCGCGGCGCAGGCGGCCGTGACGCTTGGGCAGTTTTACGAAAGATCGGCGACGGCTCCGGCCGCAACGGGTCCAGCGAATGCGAAGGGAGTGGCCAACACCCCGGCTTCCGGTTCGTCCGGTGGCAACCGAGTTGTGGTCGAGGATATGAGGGAGGCGCTCAAGTACTACCGGCTGGCCCTTCAGCTCGGTGGCGCCAATCCCCAGTTGAGCAATCACATCCAGCAGCTGGAGCGGTCGCTGGCGATGAGCGTCAAGGGTTAGCGGTGTGCACAGGCCGCGGCCGCAAAGCGTACCGGATGTGGTCCCGCTGACGATCAAGTCCTGGGTCCTCCGCGTGTTGCGGGCGCTCGGCATTGGCCTGCTTGCCACCGTGGTGGCCAGCGCCGCCGGTGGCGCGTGGTTTGCGCTGATGGCGATTCTGCTGGATCGAGCGGCGGGGGTGCTGGCGGCCCCGGGCATCGTGGCCTGGGGGCTGGTGTTGGGCCCGATCTGGGCGCTGCCGGTGACGCTCGGCTGGCTGCCGCTCCTGCGGGTTGGCTGGCCCGCCCGTTGGCGTGGGTATCGCGGCCGGGTTCTGCTGGCCGCGGGGCCGGTGGCCGGAGCGCTGCACATGGCGCGACTGGTGGAGGGCGACCATGCGACGGGCGTCATGAGCTGGGTCCTGGTTGGCGCAGCGACCGCGGGGGGGCTGGCGGCGGGGCTGGTCTTCCGGGTATTCGAAACCAGTCAATCCGTCCAGGGTCCGGCGGCGTCATCTGTCCCATCGGACCTTTAGGACCTATAGGACGGATGGGACCGATGGGACTGATGTTATGCCAGCTTGCTCGCGTAGAAGCGCAGGGCCCGCTGGTAGGCGGTGATGCCGGGGTCCTCGCTGGTGTCGCAGAGGGCCTCCAGTAGCAGCCGCAGGGCTTCGGCATGGCCGCCGGCGTCGTGGAGGGCGAGGGCGAGAAACACGTCGAACTCCCGGTTCTCCGGAAATTGCGCCTTGGCCGAGCGCAGCACGGCGATGGAGCGGTCGGCCTGCCCGAGCACGCGCAAGGTCGAGCCCAGCCCGAGGAGGGCCCCGGCGAGTTCGTTCGGCGGGAGTCCAAGCGCGACGGCCTTCTCGTACCAGGGCAGGGCTTCCGTCTCCTGCCCGAGCACGTCGCAGGTCCAGGCGAGCTGGTAGGCGATCTCGGCGACGTTGGGGTAGCGGGCGTCGAGGTCCTTCAGCTGGTCGAGCACGCCCGTCACGCGCCCGCCGTGGCGGGCGCCGACGATGGCATCGAGTTCAGGGCGCCAATCCATGTTCACAGGAGGAAACGGAGATAACGGAGAGTGAGGGAATCCAAAGGGATCGATCCCGGTTCTCTCCGTTACCTCACGTTTAAACTAGACCTTTTTCTCGACCTTGACGGCCAACGCACGGGTCGCGATCTCGGTCTTCACCCGTTCGAGGAAGCCGGCGAAGGGCAGCACGCCTTCGTCGCCCTTGGCGCGGGAGCGGACGCTGACCGCCTGAGCCTCGGCTTCCTTGGCGCCGAGCACGAGGGTGTACGGGACCTTGTCGAT
>CAYZCV010000168.1:0-7447 GCA_964476965.1 uncultured Opitutus sp.
CACCCCCGCCCGCCCCAGGATCCCGCCAAGGGCCGCCAGCATCTGCGGCAGGATCAAGGTCCACCCAATCACCTGGATCAGACGCCCCCCCTCCGTCACCACCTCGTTCGGACCTTCGCGCGTGACCCGCATCGCGGCCACCAGCCCCGCCACGCAGCCGAGGCCAAGCGCCACCTGCGGCAGCTGGCGCGTAGCGACGAGGCTCACGCCATTCCAGCTGATCCGATCAAGCGTGAGACCCCCCACCACCGCGACCAGCGGGACCAGCAGCACCGGGCCCAGCAGGCGATCCCGCAGCCGCTCGGCACCCGCCGCACGGTCCACACCTTCCCGGCTCGAGGCCAAGGGCGAAGCGACCTGCTTGGTCGCCGCGAGGAGCGTAAGCACCAGAACCAAGCAGCCCACCCCGGTCTCAGGCAGCCACCGCCCTGCGCCCATCGCGACCGCCAGCACCAACCAGAATGCCGCCGATCCCCACCGACGCGGGTGGTGCGGATCGCGGGCGATCGCCGCCGCCACCGCGGCCAGCATCAGGCCGCCGATCACGAAAAAAACCTCAAGCGAGAGCAACGTCATGGCTCACGGTCCTCTGCCGAGCGTTTCGCCCGCCGCGCCGCAATTCGGGCGTCGAGTCGACGGAAGCGCCAAACGCCCACCAGCATCGCCCAGAGCGCCGTCGGCAGGCTCCACGCCTTGATCTCACCCAACGCAACCTCAATGCCCGCTGTGTCGAAGAAGGCCTTCACCAGCAGCAGCGCCCCAATCGCCACCACGATATCGTCGGCAAAGAAATTCCCTGCGTTCTCCGCCGCGGCGGCGTGCGCCCGCACCTCGATGCGGTCCGCCTCCTTGAGTTGGCCGTCGCGCGCAGCCGCGCCCTCCGACATCGGTGCCACCAGCGGTCGGACCATCGACGCATGGTTGCCGATGTTCAGGCCCAGCATACTCGTGAGCGCGCGCAGCCCCTGATAAATGACCAGCACCCGGCCCGCCGTCGCCGCTCGGGTGCGCCGGATCCGTGCGGCCACCCACTCCTGCAAGCCATGCCGCTCAAGAATCCCGACCACCGGCACCATCAGGATCACCGGGAGCGTCAGACCCCGGTTATCGATAAAGAGCCGCCCCATCATCGCCACGATCTCCGGCAGGGAAAAGCCAGCAAGCAACCCGCTGACGAGCGCCGCAGCGACCACCACCAGAAGGGTATTGATCCGCAGCACGAAGCCGACCGCCACCACGAGCAGTCCCAGCAGCTTGATCATGCGGGGCTCGCCTCCACCCGGATTCCCGCGGACGTGAGGGCCGCTCGCAGAGACTGGGCGAAGGCCACCGCGTGCGCCCCGTCCCCGTGCAAGCACACCGTGTCCGCCCGCAGCGCGATCTCGGTGCCATCGGTCGCACGAACGCGGCCGGTGCGGACCAGACCCATGACCTGCGCGACCGCAGCCGCCTCGTCGGCAATCACGGAACCCGCCCGCGAGCGCGGCGTCAGGGAGCCGTCCCCCTCGTAGGTGCGGTCCGCGAATACCTCACAGGCCACGGCGAGTCCAAGCGCCTCGCCGGCCCTGACCAACTCACTTCCGGCCGGGCCAAATAACCGCAGGCCTGGATCAACCGCCTGAACGGCCCGCGCGACAGCGTGCGCCAACGAGGGGTCTCGTGCCGCTTGGTTATAGAGGGCTCCATGGGGCTTCACGTGGCGGAGTCGCCCGCCCTCGCCCACCGCGATCCGCTGCAGCTGTTCGATTTGATCCGCAACCAGGCGCTGGACCTGCTCAGGGGAAAGTGCCTGCTCGATCCGGCCAAAATTCGGTCGATCGGCATACCCGGGATGAGCTCCGATCGCCACGCCATGGCGGAGAGCGAGCCGCACCGTCGTCCGCATCGTTTCCGCATCGCCGGCATGCGCGCCGCAAGCGATGTTCGCCGAGGTCACCCACGGCATCAGCTCCGCGTCCATTCCCGCCCCCTCGCCCAGGTCGCAGTTCAGGTCAATGGTGCGCATGCCCACGCTCTTTCTGCCCGATGCCTTCGCGGAACCACGCGAGGTCGCGCACGGATTCGAGGAGACGCGCCCGGGCTTCATCCAGGCTGACTTCCCTGAAACGAATCAGGTCGCCCGGCCGGGCTTGGGCAATCCGGCCGAGGTCAACGCTGATCACATTCGCCAACTTGGGGTAACCCCCGAGGGTCTGTCGTTCAGCGAGAAGGACGATCGGCTGACCGTCGGGCGGAACCTGCACGGATCCGGTTGCCACGGCTTCCGACACCATCTCGCGCGGGGAGCTCAGCCTGAGCGGAGCTCCTTCCAGCCTCGCGCCCATCCGGTCGGAGTGCGGGCTCACCCGGTAGGCGCCCGCCAGCAGTTCCTGCCACACCGCCGGCGGAAACCAGTCAGCTTGGGGACCGCGCACCACGCGGACCGTGATCTCGCGCGCCGGCAGGGGCGCGAGCTGAGGTGAGGCGAACCACCCGCCGGGGAACCTCGCTCCTCGGCCATGCGGACGCGTGCCCATGCGGTCTCCGGGCTTCAGCGCACGCCCCTCGAAACCGCCCCAGCCCGCGGTCATCAGGGTGGATCGGCTGCCGAGAACGGGCGGTACGTCGATCCCACCCGCCACCGCAACATAGGCCCGGCATCCACCCTCGATCGCCTCGAGGGAAATCTCCTCGCCGGCCTTCACCTGGAAAGGTCGTGCCCACGGCAAACCGGCCACCGGCGCACCCGTGATGGCGATCCAAGCATCCTTCCGGACCGCCAGCAGCGGACCACGGATCGTGCACTCGAGCCCGGCCTCACCGCCCAGATTGCCCACCAGCAGATTCGCCACCTGGAGCGCCCTCGCGTCCACGGCTCCACCCAGCGATACGCCCACATCCTGAAATCCGGTGCGACCCAAGTCCTGCACGGTGGTGAGCAGACCGGCCCGCAACACGGTGAACGTGGGCTCCAGGGTCTGCACGGCGGGCGATGCCGGTGGTCGGATGGAGGCCGCCTGACGCTGGTACTCCGTATCGGTGATGACCTCAAACTTCACGCGGTCGCCGGACCTCAGCAGGGACGGGCTCGACGAACTCGGGTCGAAAAGCACCCGCGGCGTCCGGCCGATCAGATTCCATCCGCCGGGGGTCGCGGAGGGGTACACGCCGCTTTGAGCCCCCCCAATCGCGACGCTGCCCGCCGGAACCTGAGTCCGCGGGGTGGCCCGGCGTGGTGTGCGTAAAGCGGGCGGAAGTCCGGCCAGGTAAGGAAATCCGGGCGAAAATCCAATCGCACGAACCTCGTAGCTCCCCTTGGCATGCCTCCGGATCACCTCAGCCGGAGTCAACCCGCAGGCCTGCGCCACTGAATCCAGATCAGGCCCGAGGTCGCCGCCGTAGGCGACCGGCAGCTTCACATCCCTCGGCTTCAGGGCCGCCCCGGAGCCCCCCTTTGCCCAAACACGGCCCATCCACGCAGCCACCGTGCCCCAGGCGTCCCCCGTTCCGGGGACGTCGGCGGGGGCAAAGAAGACCGCAACGGTGGTGAAGGAAGGCACCACGGCCTCTACCCCCCGGAGGGGAGACGCCAGCAGTCCCCCGACCAGACGCCGGACCTGCGCAGCCACCTTGTCATCCGGTTGTGCGCCCAATTCCGCCAGCAGAGCCGAATCACCAAGGGGAACCAATCGCATGTCATGGGTTTAGGCAACCGGCGGCCGCACCTCAAGCACCGGCCGCGATCTTCCGCGCGACCCGGCGACCGCTTAACCAAGCCCCCGACCGTTCCCCGCAAACCCTTTGCTGTCGCGCGCCGGAGGGTTCCAGTCTTCCCCCACCCCCACATTGGCCCGAACCCCCGCTGATAGAATGCCAGTTTGGGTTGCAGTTCGCTCGCTCTGACAATCATTCTGACCGACCCATGTTCCGCCCGTTTCCCTCCACTGCTTACCTGCTTCTGCTGGCCGCGCTCCTGACGGGATGCCGTGACCAGAGCATCAAGGCCTACCGCGTGCCCCGGGAGGCCGCCCCTGAAGCCCCCTTGGCCAACGCCGGGTCTTCGGCCGCTCCGGCTGCAGCGGACGTCGCCCCGGGTGCGTCGATGGCCTCGACCCCGGTCCCGACGGCGTCGGGCGGGGATCTCGCGTGGAGCGCTCCGGCCTCTTGGCAATCCCGGCCCGCCTCGGCCATGCGCAAAGGCACGTACATCCTGACCGGCGAAGGCGGCGCGACCGCCGAGTTGGCCATCACCGCCTTCCCCGGTGATGTCGGCGGCGATCTCGCGAACGTGAATCGCTGGCGCGGCCAGCTGCAGCTCGCGCCGATCACGGCGGCGGAACTTCCCGCCGCTCTCACCCGCTTCAAGGCCAACGGACTCGACATCGCAGTGACCGAGATGGTTGCAACCTCCGGCAGTCCGCCGCAGCGGGTCCTTGGCGCGATCGTCCCGTTCAACGGCTCGACCTGGTTCTTCAAGATCACCGGGCCGGATGCGGTCGTCGCCGCCGAGCGCGACGTCTTCAACACTTTCCTTCAAACCCTTCGGGCCCCCTGAGCCATGCGCGAGACTTGGATGCAGTTCGTCAAATTCTTCGTATCACTGCGGCTGACCGTGGTGCTGATGGTCCTGTCGATCATCCTGGTCTTTGCGGCAACGCTCGACCAAGTGAACCTCGGGATCTGGGCCGTGCAGGAGAAATACTTCCGCACCTTCATCGTCCTCTGGAACTTTGGCAACGTGCCTGTCCCGGTGTTTCCCGGAGGTTATTTCATCGGCGGTCTCCTGCTGATCAACCTGGTCGCCTCCCATCTCTATCGCTTCAAGCTGTCCTGGAAGAAATCAGGGATCTTCCTCACTCACTTTGGCCTCATCTTCCTGCTCGTCGGTGAGCTGCTGACCGGCCTGTGGCAGGAGGAATTTCAGATGCGGCTCGATGAGGGAGAAACCAAGAGTTACTCCGAGAGCTACCTCTACAATGAGCTGGCCATCATCGATGCCACCGACCCGCAATGGGACGACGTCGTGGCCATCCCGGAGCGTCAGTTGGCCCGCGGCGGCGAGATCCAGCACGCCAAGCTGCCGTTCCGGATCGTTACCCGCGCCTACTACCCCAACGCGACGCTCCAGATGACCGACCCGCAGGTGGTGCCCGTCCGCGCCGCGCCTCAGCTCGCCACGCTGGGCCTTGGCTCCCAGATCACCGTCACGCCCCTCGCGATGACCTACAAGCAGAACGAGCGCAACCTGCCCGCGGCCTATGTTGAGCTCCTCGGACCGCAGGGCTCCCTGGGCGTGTGGATGGTCTCGACCATGCTCACCACCCCCCAATCCTTCGAGTATCAGGGACGCACGTTCCGCCTCTCGCTGCGCTTTGAGCGCGAGTACAAGCCCTACTCGCTCACGCTCATGGATTTCAGCCATGACCGCTATCCCGGCACCGAAATTCCCAAGAATTTCTCGAGCCGGGTTCGTCTGACCACACCCGACGGGGTGGAGGACCGCGAGGTGCTCATCTTCATGAACAACCCGCTGCGCCACGACGGCATGACCTTCTATCAGGCGGGCTTCGACAACAACGACACCACCACGGTTCTCCAGGTCGTGCGCAACCCCAGCTGGCTGCTGCCGTACATCTCCTGCCTCCTGATGACCTTGGGCCTGACGGTCCAGTTCTGCATCCATCTCTTCGGATTCATCGCCAAGCGCCGCCCCGCGCCCTCCGCCGCATGAAAAAGCTCATCCCTCTCCTCGTTCTCGTCCTTGGCGCCCTCTACCTCGCCAGCACGCTGCGGCCGGCCGCCAACGACACCGGCTTCGATTTCGACACCTTCGGTCGTCTCCCCGTTCTGAAGAACGGCCGCATCAAGCCGATGGATACCGTGGCGCGCACGTCACTGCTCATGACGCAGGGGCGGCAGCGCGTCGTTACGCCCGAGGGTCGTGCCCTCACGCCGGTCGAGTGGCTGCTCGACACCCTCTTCCGCCCGGAGCTGGCCGACACCTACAAGACGTTCGAGGTGGTCCACCCCGACCTGCTTTCGCTGCTTGGGCTGACGCCGGAAGATGGTGACGGCAAGAAGCGTTTCTCGATCGCGCAGCTGTCCCCCAAGCTTGAGGAACTGCAGCGCCAGGCCGAACTCGCCCAGCCGGTGGATGCCGCTGTCCGGACTCCGTTCCAAAAGGCCGTGGTGGCGCTGATGCAGCACATCGTTCACTACCAGCGCCTCAAGTACAGCCTCGCGCCCCCGGACAGCACCAACTTCCTGACCGAGCTGACCCAGTTCCAGTCCGGCCTCCAGGCCGGGGTCGCGGCGGTTCGCGCCCAACAGGCCGGCCAGACGTTCGACCAAGAGGCGGCCAGCCGGACGCTCACCATGGCCCGTCGCTTCGACATGATGTCGAACGCCGGTTCGCTGCTCGCGGTTCCACCCGATGCCGGCAACCCCGATCCGAATGCCTGGCGCACCAGCGGTGAAGCGCTGCTCGCGACTTTCCAGACGGGCAATGTCAACCCGAACGCCCTCGCCTATGCCGGCCTCGCTTACGCTTGGCGCGCGCAGCAGGCCGAACAGTTCAATACGATTCTCAAGCTCTACACGGACCAGATGCGCTCGCGCTTCGCGGAGCCGCTGGTGAAGTCTGATGCCGAGGTTCGCTTCAATCAGGCGGCCCCCTTCGGCCAGTCGAGTATGAGCCTGTACGTGCTGGCCTTCCTCCTCGCGGTCTTCTCCTGGCTGCGTTGGCCGGCGACGCTGGCGTCATCCGCCTTCTACCTGGTCGCGCTCGCCTGGGTCGCCACCACCGCGGGCATTGCCACCCGCATGTGGCTGGAGGGTCGTCCTCCCGTCACGAATCTCTATTCGTCCGCCCTCTTCGTCGGCTGGGGCTCCGTCCTCCTCTGCCTCTTCCTTGAGGCGATGTACAAGAACGGCATCGGCAGCGTGGCCGGCGGTCTCATTGGTTTCTGCACGCTGCTCATCGCGCACCACCTTTCCCTCACCGGCGATACGCTCGAGATGATGCGCGCCGTTCTTGACTCGAACTTCTGGCTCGCGACGCACGTCGTCGTCGTGACCATCGGTTACTCGGCCACCTACCTCGCGGGCTTTCTCGCGATCGTTTACATCGCCCGCGGCGTTTTCACCAAGTCGCTCGACAAGGTTACCGCCGACGCGCTCACCCGGATGGTTTACGGCATCGTGTGCTTCGCCACGCTGTTCAGCCTGGTCGGCACCATCCTCGGAGGCATCTGGGCGGACCAGTCCTGGGGTCGCTTCTGGGGCTGGGATCCGAAGGAAAACGGGGCGCTGATCATCGTGATCTGGAATGCCGTCATCCTCCACGCCCGCTGGGGCGGCCTCGTCAAGCAGCGCGGCCTCATGGGCCTCGCTATCTTCGGCAACATCGTGACGAGCTGGAGCTGGTTCGGCACCAACATGCTCGGCGTCGGCCTCCACAGCTACGGCT
>CAYZCV010000169.1:0-7356 GCA_964476965.1 uncultured Opitutus sp.
CAGCAGATCGACGAGATCGATCTGCTCGATCCTGCCGGGGCCCCGCACACATCGCTGCGGCTGTCCGTTCACCAGACTGCCGCGAGAACCCTGGGCTCTTCTGCCGCGGCGATCACCCACCTCAAAGCCTGCCTGCGTCACCTTCCGGATGACGACCTTGCCCAACAGGCCAGGCTGGCCGAGGTGCTCTTTGTGCTGGGCCAGCGTTTCTCGGACTGGGAGGCGGCCCTGCACGGAGCCAGCCTGCTGATCCTGCTCGACCCCGCGCGGCAGGAAGATCCGGGCTTCATGGCCGGCGCCCGCGAGGCCCTTCGCCGCGCACCCCCGCGGCGGGAATCCCGCCCGCTGCAGAGCAGCCTGGCGGTCAACCAGCGATAAAGCGTTGTCTGGTTCCGCGGGTCGGCGTTCAATCGCGCCACGATGCTGAGCCAAGGATTGCCGCGCTGGATTGTGGTGGGGGGCTTCACCCTCACCTGCATCGCAGGTTCGATCAATGCCGTCGGCTTCCTCGGGATCCACCACCAGGCGCTCAGCCACATGTCGGGCACGGGCACGATCCTGAGCACCGAGCTGGCGCTGGGGCGTTTCGCGGGCGCTTTTCACGCCGCGCTGGTGCTCGGCTGGTTTTTCCTGGGGAGTGTGCTCAGCGGCATGATCATCCGTCAGAGCACGCTGCGCGCCGGCCGACGCTACGGCGTTGCGCTGACCTGCGAGTCCCTCCTCCTGTTCGGCGCCGCTTACTTTCTCCGCAATGCCAGCAACATCGGCGACTACCTCGCCGCGATGGCCTGCGGTCTGCAGAATGCCATGGCCACCAGCTACAGCGGCGCCGTCATCCGCACGACGCACATCACGGGAATCATCACCGACCTCGGCATCGCGGTCGGGCACGCCGTCCGCCGCGAGCCCGTGGATCAACGCCGGGTCATCCTGTTCTCCGTGCTGGTGGCCGGCTTCCTGTTCGGCGGCGTGGTCGGGGGCTTCGGCTACCTCGCGTTCGGATCCGACGCCCTCCTGTTCCCGGCGACTGCAACCGGCGTCGCCGGTATCGGCTACGCGCTCTTCAAGCACCGCGAGCGGCAGCGGCACCATACGCTGGCCAAATAGCGGACGCAACGCCCGCTAGGCCCGCCAGGTGAACGCATGGCACAGGGCCACGCCGGCCGCGTCGGCCTCGTCGAGGGCGAGCGTGCGGCCGTGGCCGAGCAAGGCCATCACCGTGCGAGCCATTTGTTCCTTGCTCGCGCGGCCCGCCCCGACGACCGCCTGCTTCACCCGCAGGGGGGCGTACTCGAAGATATCCTTTTCCCGCAGCGCCGCCGCCGCGATCGCCGCACCCCGGGCGGCCCCAAGGATCTGGGCCGTCTGGAAATTCTGCACATAGATCGTCTGCTCCAGCGCCACGTGCTTCACGTCGAAGTCACCAAGGAAGGCGCTGACCGCGCGGTGAATCTCGGCCAGCGCGTAGGGCATGGCCACCTTCTGGTGCACCTTGACGGTCTGGCAACGGAGCAGCACGGGCTGGCGGCCCGGCGCGAACTCGATCAAGGCGAGGCCGGTGCCGCGCAGCGACGGATCGATGCCGAGCACCTGGCCAACGAACGGTGGACGATGGAGGGACAGCAACGGTGCGGACACCGCGGACGATGCACGCGATGCCTTCGCGGTCGGCAGGACATTCCCGCCGGCCAGCTTGGCCGCCCACATCTGTCGCACATTCATTCTCCCCATGGACCTATAGCCGCAAATCCTTGTGGCGGGCGCAAAGCGAAACGACGGCGGCTGCGCCGAATGACCAATGAGGAACCGCCGGAGGATCAGACCGGCTCGTCACTCCGCAATCCGCACCCCGAACTCCGCAATCAAAACAGCAGCCTCAAACCGGCCACCGCGCTCAGGGTCAGAACCAGCTTCTCAAAGAATTTCTGGTCGATCTTCGTGACCAACCGCCGTCCCAGCCAAGCGCCGGCGAGCACGGCGGGCGCCAGCGCTAGGTTGATGCCGAAGCTGTCGGTGGTGATCAGTCCGAGGTCGACCATGAACGGAACCTTGAAGAGGTTGAGCAGCAGGAAGAACACCGCCGCCGTACCGACGTACTCCATCTTTGGCATACGCGCCGAGAGCAGGTAGACCGCCATGAGCGGGCCGGCCGCGTTGGCCACCAACGTCGTGAAGCCGGCCAACATGCCCGTGAAGATCACCACGGGCAGGTGGTGCATGGCGGGATCCTCGCCGGCCGACGCGGCCCGACGACTGCGGAGGACGTGCAGGATCACCATCGAGAGAATCACCGTGCCGATCAGGAGACGCGCCTGCCGGTCATCAATTTTCCCCATGGCAAAGTAACCCAGCACCACCCCCACCCCGGTCCAGGGAAAGAGCTTCAGGAGGAAGCGCCACTGGGCATGCGCCCGATACGCCGCCACCGCCACGATATCGCCGAAGATCAGCAGCGGCAGCATGAAGCCGCTGGCCAGCTTCGTTGGCATGATGTTCGCGAAGATCGCGATGAACAGCAACCCCAGCCCGCTGATGCCGGCCTTCGACACGCCAACAAAGAACGCGCCCGCTATCGCCAGGGCCCATTGCCAGGGTTCGAAGTGCATCAGGAAGAAAGACTCTCCCCTGCGCCCAGCCCCGGCAAGCCGGCGGCCCTTCGCCGCAACTGTCCGCAGGCGGCATCGATGTCGCGCCCGCGCGGTCGTCGGAAATGGGCAACCACCCGCTGTCCGCGCAATTCGGCAATGAAAGCCTCGGCGGTCTCGTCCGACGAGGTCTCATAGGCCACGCCAGTCAGCCCCGCACCGGTCGGATTGTAGCGCAGCACATTCACATGCATGCGCCGACCGGCCAGCAACTCGGCCAGCTGTCGCGCCTGCGAGGGTGAATCATTCACGCCCTTCAGCAAACAGTACTGCACGGTCACCGGTCGCCCCGTGGTCGCCTCATAACGCTCTGCCGCAGCGAGAATGTCGCCCGCCTTGAAGCGCTTCCCTGCGGGCAGCAGGCGCGCCCGCGTCTCGTCGTCGGGCGCGTGCAGCGAAACCGCGAGATGCACGCCGAGGCCCGAGGCCTCCAGGGCCTCGATCCCCGGGATCAGGCCAACCGTGGAAACCGTCACCTGTTTCCAGCCCAAGGCGCCAAGTTCGGGCCCCGCAATCCGGCCGATCGCCTCCCTCACGCCCTCGAGATTCAGCATCGGTTCGCCCATCCCCATGAACACGAGGGTCTGCACGCGCTTGCCCACCGCCCTCGCCTCACGACGCAGATGCAGGAACTGTTCAACGATCTCGCCCGGCGTCAGGTTGCGCGCAAAGCCGCCCTGCGCCGTCGCACAGAAGTCGCACCCCATCGCACACCCCACCTGCGACGACACGCAGCCCGCGACACGGTCGTCGCGAAAATCCGTCATCATCACGGTCTCAATGGTACGGCCGTCCGCGAGGCGCAGCAGCAGCTTGGTGGTGCCGTCCTCCGCCACCTGCCGCGCCGCGAGGGTCACGGAGCTGGGGGCGAACTCCGCCTCGATTTTCTCGCGCAGACCGTGGGGAACGACGACGTCCGTCCACGGGATCACGCCGCCCTGGAGGTAATAAGCCCGCAGCAGGCGCTCCGCATGCGAGGGCTTGAAGCCCCAGGTATTCAGACGCGTCTCCAACTCCGCGATGGTCAGGTCGGAGAGCGCTCTCACGCGGACGCCTCCGGCGCCGCGAAAGCGCCCGCCTTCACCGCAAACACCTGCCAGGGCCGGTTCGCTTCACTCGCGGGCGGCAGGGCCGTACCCGTCGCGATGACCTGCGTATCCGACGCAATCGCCGTCCAGAAACGCTGACGGCGCCCGGGATCGAGTTCGCCCAGCACATCATCCGCCAGCAGCACCGGCTTGATCCCGCTGCGTCGATGGTAATACGCCGCCTGCGCCAGTCGCAGGGAGAGAACAAGGGAACGCTGCTGGCCCTCCGACGCAAAATCCTTGGCCGGGCGCCCATTGAGGGTGAAGTCAAAGTCATCCCGGTGCGGCCCCGCGAGGGTCGTGCGCATCTGCGCATCCCGCGCCCGCCCGCCCGCCAACCGCGCCAGCAGCGCCGCCTCGTCCCGCTCCGCCAAGTCAGGCGCATAGGCAAACCCCGCCGGCTCAGCCTGGTCGGCGAGCAGGGCATACGCGGCCGTGAGATCGGTCGCGAGCGATGCGAGCCCCGTGGCGCGGGCGGTCATGAGCAAGGCGCCGTGGGCGGCGAGCG
Source organism: uncultured Opitutus sp. (assembly GCA_964476965.1). GTDB lineage: Bacteria > Verrucomicrobiota > Verrucomicrobiia > Opitutales > Opitutaceae > CAMAXB01. Next base: position 4,242 of record CAYZCV010000169.1, read on the forward strand.
GACGCTCGAAAGCGGTCAACTGGTCCGCCGGCGCACCTTTTTTCAGGAGCGCGTTCCGACCTTCGAGTGCGCGGTGATAACCCTGCAGCGCCTGAAGATAGGCGCCGTCCATCGCTGCCAGGGTCAGGTCAAGCCAGCGCCGCCGGCCACCGGGATTGCCTCGGATGAGCTGTTGATCCTGGGAGGAAAATGCCACGGTCGGAAACTGGCCGAGAAAGTCACCGAGTCGCGTCACGCGCTCCTGATCCATCCAGACCTCCTTCGCCCCTGAACGCAGCTTGATCGTGATGTCCGTCGGGCCGCGCTGCTCATGCTCAACGGTGCAGACCATCGTCGCCTCCGGCTGGCCGTGCGCGATCAACAACTTGGTCTCCGCCGTCCGGAACGAGCGGAGCGCCGTGAGGAAGCCCGCGGCCTCGAGCAGCGCCGTCTTCCCCTGCCCGTTGGCGCCAACAAGAAACTGCCGCGGTCCCGCCAGATCGAGCGTGGCGAGCGGGATGTTGCGAAAATGCTGCAGGCTGATGCGGCGGAGAAACATCGTGCGGGCCGCTCAGGGCTTCACCGTGGCCGGCGGAGCAGAAGAGGCCAATTCGGCGCCCACCGCGACAACGGCGGAGGCCAGCGCCGCCCACTCGTCGGGCGTCGTTTCTCCCCCGCCGCTGACTCGGATTACCTGCCGGGCGGCCGTGGGGTCGACGCCGAGTGCAGCGAGGACGTGAGAGGGGCCGTCCTTGCCCGTGGCGCAGGCTGAGCCAGTCGACACCTGGAATCCCCGGGCGTCCAACTTGGCGACCCAGCGGGTGTTCTCGGTGTGCGGCAATTGCAGCGACACCGTGTTCCACAGGCGCTCGGCGCCGGCGCCAATCACCCGGGCCCCGGGCAGGCCGGTGAGGACGGTCTGTTCAAAGGTGGTTCGCACCAGCACCCGGGCCGACTCGAGCATGACCAGACGTTGCTCGGCCTCGGACAGCGCTGCGACCAGCGCAGAAACCCCCGCGAGGTCCTCGGTGCCGCCGCGATGTCCGTTCTCCTGGCCGCCGCCTCGCTGGCCGGCAAAGCCGCTGGCCTGCCGGGGCAGGTGAAGGAAACCGGACCCCTTGGGACCGCCAAACTTATGTCCGGCCCCGAAGACCCAGCCGGCTTCACCAAGCCCGGCGGCGGGCAATTTGCCGAGCCACTGGGAGGCATCGCAGACGAATGGGACCTGAGCCTCCGCGCAGATCCGGGCAAGATCAGACCAGGGTTGCAGGACTCCGGTCTCGTTATTGGCCGCCATCACCACCACGGCCCCCACCTGCTCGCGCCGACCGGCGGACGCCGCGGCGACAAGATCTGAAGCCCGCAAGGTGTCCGGCGAGACCACGCCGTCGGCGTCCAGCTTCAGCCAATCGAGGCGACCGGAGAAATAAGCCCCGGCGGCAGCAAGCACGCAGGGGTGTTCCGTCGGGTTGACCGCCAGGCGCGCCGTCGGCGGCAGGGTCGACGCGAGGTAGGCGAAGACGGCATTGGCCGCCTCGGTCGCCCCGGAGGTGAACACGACGCGTTTGGCTTGGCCCTCGAGCAGCCGCGCCAGGGTCTCACGGGCGGCGTCGAGCCGCAGTCGGGCCCGGGCGGCCTCGCGGTAGGGGCTGGACGGATTGGCCCAAAACTCGTTCGACGCCCGCAGCCAGGCCTCGCGCGCGGCGGGCGCGAGCGGCGTGGTGGCATTGTGGTCGAAATAGGGCATGGGGCCAGTACGGTGAACCGAGCGGGCATTCGCAACCCGGGCGAAGGCCCGGGCAAACAAATTGTTTCCCCTCGGGCCGGCAGTCGCCTACATCTTCCTCCGCTGCATGTCCTTCGATTCCTCCCTCGCCCAGACCGTCCAGACCCTGCAGGCCCTCACGCAGATCCGTGCGGAGATCGACCAGGCGGGCGGGCTCATCGTCGAGACCCTCCAGGCCGGGCGAAAGCTGCTGATCTGCGGCAACGGTGGCAGCGCGGCGGAGGCCTCCCATTTTGCGACCGAGTTGACGGGCCGTTACTTCAAGGACCGACGCTCCCTGCCGGCGATCGCGCTCAACGCCGATGGATCCTTGGTGACCTGCATCGGCAATGACCACGGCTTCGATCACGTCTTTGCGCGCCAGATCACGGGCTTGGCCCAACCCGGCGACCTCGTCGTGGTCATCACCTCCAGCGGCAATTCCGCGAACATCATCGCGGCGCTCCAGGCGGCCAAGGGTGCCGGGGCGAAAAGCGTCGCGCTGCTGGGTCGCCAAGGCGGCAAGGCCCGCGGGCTCGCGACCGTCGATCTGATCGTGCCCGGCGCCAGCGGCCGCACGGCCCAAGAGGCCCACCTCTTCCTCATTCACCATTTCTGCGATTTGATCGACGCCGCGTTTTGAGCGAAACGGTTAGGCGGCGAGTCCGTCCGCGAACAGGCAGACCTCAGAGACGGATTTGGAACACGGAGAGCACGGAGTTCACGGAGACGATCCGGAGCGAAGCTGATCGGATTGCCACGAGAAACACGAAGATTGATTGGGTCACATGCGCCTGCCGTCCGAGCGCCCTCTAGGGCGCCGCGAGATCACCGAATCAGCCGCTGGACCTTTTCGTGTTTTTTGTGGCCAAACTCCGGCCCCGGACTCCGAGCCCACATGTCTGCGCCTCGTAGCCTCGGTGGCCAAACCCCGCTGTTAGCTGACCCATTCCAGCACAGCTCGCTGGACGGAAATGCGACACAGCTTCCTCTGTTCCAGTAACTTCAATGAAAAGGTTTCACCGTTAGCCACCTTTACGCACGGGGCGCGCAGGATACGTTTTGCTTATCCCAAACCCCATGTTGGGACGTTTCAAAAACCCAAACCCTGTAACGTCTATGACCCTCAAGAAAATCGCATGTCTCGCGAGCGCTCTGCTCGCGCTTGCCGCCTCCCTGTCGGCGGCGCCGGCCAGCCGCGAAGGCGGCCGCTGGCAGCAGTGGATGAACAACTACTATCTCAACCCGCAGCCCGCCCTCGTGGTGCAGGCCGCTCACGCGCTCAGCGACTCGGGCTACTTCGAGCAGCCGGGTGCGGTCGCGACCTCGATTGGCTTTTTCAGCCAAGTCTTCGCGGCTCATCCCGAGCAG
>CAYZCV010000170.1:0-7111 GCA_964476965.1 uncultured Opitutus sp.
CCGCGCTGGTTGATGGCGGCGGAGATCATGGAGACGTCGCGGCTCTACGCGCGGACCAACGCCCGCCTCGATCCCCTGTGGGCACTCGATCTCGGTTCGCACCTGGTGCGCGTGGCGCACACCGAGCCGTTCTGGAACGAGGAGGGCGGCCGCGTGCTCGTGCGCCAGCGCACCCGGCTCTACGGACTGGAACTCGAGTCGCGGTCGGTCAGCTACGGCAAGATCGATCCGGTGCACGCAACGGAGCTGTTCATCCGCGAAGGGCTGGTGAACGACACGATTACCTGGCCGTTCGACTTCGTGGCGCATAATCGCGCCGTGCGGGAGAAGATCGAGAACCTGCTCACCCGCGCGCGGGATGCGGGCTATCACAACCTGGATGAGGCTGCCTACCGGTATTATGCGGGGCGGTTGACCCCGGGGCTGGACCCCGGCGCTCCGCCGGAAGGCATCTCGTCCGTGGCTGAACTCGTCGACCTCGTGCGTTCGCGCAAGGGCGCGGAGCCGCGCTTTCTGATGATGGAGCCCGAGGACCTGCGCGATCCGGAGGAGATTCCGTTCGACGCTGGGGCGTTCCCGGAGGCCCTGCCGATCGAGAATCACGCGCTGCCGCTCAACTACGCCTACAAGCCGGGGCAGGCAGATGACGGCGTGACGCTCGAGGTGAATGTCCGTGCCGCCGAGACCCTGACGCCGGCCGCGCTGGATTGGGCCGTGCCGGGACATCTCGAGGCGAAGGTGGAGCACTACCTCCGTGCGCTGCCGAAGGAATTGCGCCGCGCCTTTCTGCCGCTGGCGGACACGGCGAAGAGCCTGGCGAGCCAGGTGGCCCAGCGTGATCGGCTGACGGGTCGGCGCGAATCCCTGCCGGCGGCGCTGGCAGCGCAGATCGAGGAGCGTTTCAAGGTGCGCATTGATCTGGAGATCTGGGCCGGGAAACCGCCGCCGGATCATCTGCGCGTGCGGGTTCGCGTGGTGGATGACGAGGGCGGCGAGCTGTGCGCCTCGCGTGAGCTCGACGAGATCCACGCCTCGCTGGCGGTGCGGGCGCGAGAAGCCAGCGCCGCGGTGTCGCGTGAGGATCCGGCCGCGTGGCGCGAGGCGCGCCGCAAGTGGGAAAAGGTGGACCAGACGACGTGGACCTTTGGCGACCTGCCGGAGCGGGTTCACGTCTGCGACCAGGCCGGCGTGCCGGTGTACGCCTTTCCGGCGCTGGTTCCAGCCGGCGAGGGCGTGGCCTTGCGTCTTCAGCGTACGGCCGACGAGGCGATGGAGGGCACGGCGCGCGGTCTGGCCCGTTTGCTGGAACTTCAGCTTCGCTACGAACTCGCGTGGCTGCAGAAGGACCTGAAGAGCCTGCGCGATCTGGGCACACTCGCGTCGACCCTGATGCCGATCGAGAGTTTGCAGGAGCAAGGCTACGTCACGATCCGGCGCTGGATTTGCGACGCCGCGCGCGTGGGTGCGCTGACGACGGCTGGATTTGCCGCTGCGGTGGAGAAGGCGAAGGCCGATTTGCGCGGGCTCGTGCCGCGCTTCGGTGACCTGCTGCGCGAGATCCTGTCGCTGCGCCAGGCCCTGTTGGTGCATCCGACGCCCTATGGCGGACTCGGGCCGGAGCTGAAGGCGCTGCTGCCGGCTGACTTCGTGCAGGCCACGCCCTACGGTCAGTTGCCCCAATTGCCGCGCTACCTGAAGGCGATGAAGGTGCGCGCGGATCGTTGGAAACAGAACCCGATCAAGGACCGCGAGCGGGCCGCGCAGTTGGCGCCATTTGTCGCCGCCATCCCCGGGGTCCGCGACCGTCCCGGCGGTGCAGGCTACCGTTGGCTGGTGGAGGAACTCCGAGTGAGCTTCTTCGCGCAGGAGCTCGGCACGGCCGAACCCGTGTCGCCCGTGAAGTTGGAACGGGTGCTGGCGGATTTGCGCACCGGACCCAAATCGACCGCGACCCCGGCGAATCCCGCGCCGGCCCAGACCCCCATTGTGATCGCACCCGTGGTGTCCGCCGACAAAAAGAGCGCGCCCGTCAAAAGTCTGGGCGCGCTCGATTCGCTGTTTCGGCGCTGAAAAGTGGCGCCGGCCGAACCGGGCGTGGACGTGCCACGCCCGGATGCGATCTTCCTCAGAAGCGGTACGCGGCGGTGACGCCGAACTGGCGCGGGTCGGCGCGGGTCTCGTAGCGGGTCTCCGTGTAGTCAGGGTCCTCGTTGCCGAAGAAGTACACGCGGTTCTCGTACACTTCATCGGTCAGGTTCCGCGCCCAGAGCGTGAAGGTCCAGGAGCGCCATGCGTAGCCGAGCGAGGCGTTGAGCACATTGAAGGCGCTGCGCTCCTCGTTCTGGTTGTTTGAATCGTACTGGCGGGCGCGGCCGGCCAGGTCGGCTTGGGCAAACAGGCCCGACTCCGGGCGGTAGCCGAGACCGAAGGTGTAGCCGTGCTTCGGCGTGGCGGCGAGGCGGCGCCCGCCGCCGGTGTTGCCGTTCGAGAGGGTGAAGGCGTCGAGTTCGGAATCGAGCAGGGCGAGCGATCCGCGCACGGTCCAGTGTTCATTCAGGCGCAGGGTCGCGGACGATTCGAGTCCGGTGACCGCGGCCTTGTTGGCGTTGTCGGTGAAGAACCGGTAGCTGCCGCCGAAGCCGGCTGAGTCGCGGACTTGGGCGTCATGGCGCGTGAGGTGGAACGCCGTGAGCTCGCCGGTCAGTCGCTGGTCGAGCCAGTTGCCGCGGAAGCCGACTTCATAGTTCCACAGGTCCTCGGTCGCGTAGGTGAGCGGGTCCGAAGCCGGATTGATGCGCGCGTCGACGTTGATGCCGCCGCCCTTATAGCCGCGGGTGAGCGAGGTGAAGAGCAGATGGCGGGGCGTGAGTTCGAACTCGTAGCTGACCTTGCCGCCCACGAGGGAGTCGTCGAAGGAGGGGCGCACGTTCAAGGGGATGCGGGCGATCCCGGTCTGCTTGTTGATTCGCGTGCTGAGACCGGCGCCCGCGAGGTCGATCTGCTCGAGGCGCACTCCGAGCACGAGGCGGCTGCGCGGGCTGAGGTCATGCCCGACCTGACCGAAGAGCGCAAAATTGCGGGAACGGTAGTCGGTCTCAAGGCCGCGGAGCGTTGATGGGTCCTCGTTGGTGTAGGCGCTGTCCTCGTCGATCTGCGCGTAGTAGGCGCCGACTGTCCAGCGGTCGATCCAACCGGCGGCGTCTTCGCTGGCGGCGGAATCGAGGCGGAACTCCTGGTTGACCACCTTGCGTTCTCGCCGGAGGTCGCTGAAGCCCATGTAGGAGGCGGCGGTCCAATCGTCATCGTAGCTGTAGATCGAATCGATCGCCGCTCCGCTGGTGAGGGTGGTGAACCGCACGGCTGGTGATCCGGAGTAGGTGCCGCGGAGACTGGCGGCCTCGGACTGCTGCTCATCGCGTCCGGGTTGATCGCTGAAGGTGTACTGGCCGTTGTTGTCGAGGGCGAAGACGTCGTAGCCGTTGTTCAGATGGGAGTAGAGCAGGGTGCCGTCCCAGGTCCACGCCGGGTGCGGATTCCACGCCAGGCGGAGACGGGCGGTGAGTTCATCGCGCGCGTTGGTGTCGGCGTTGAGGGTGAGGTTGCGCCGGAACCCGTCGCTCTCGCTCTGGTGGACGGAGAGGCGCACCATCAGCTCATTCGGCCGGGCTGCCACGAGGGGACCTCCGACGGCGAAGCCGCCCGCGCGCAGGTCGTCTTCGCCGACGGTGGCTTCGATGAGGCCGGTCCAGTACGGCGTTGGCGCGTGGGAGACGAGCCGGACGACGCCGCCTGCGGCGTTGGCCCCGAAGGCGCCGGCCTGCGGTCCGCGGAGGACCTCGATCTGGCTCAGGTCGAAGGTGCCGCCGAGCGAGCCGAGCCCGGTGAAGTCGAGGTCGTCGACCAGGAAGCGCACGGCGGAGTCGGGGGTCTCGCCCTCGAACTGGGAGTTCTCGCCGATCCCGCGGATCTGCAGATGGCGCGGGCGGCTGGTGCCGCCGGTCCAGGTCAGATTGGGGATGCGGTCGACGAGATCGCCGAAGTGGCGGATGCCGCCGTCGGCCAAGGCGGCGGCGTCGATGACGGTCACGCTGGCCGGGATGCGATCAAGCGGGGAAGCCCAAAGGTCGGCGGTGACCTTGAGGGCTTCCAGCGTGATCGCCGGATCCGGGGAGGCGGACGGGGCCGCGCGAACGGCGCCGGAGGGGGTCTGGGCGTGCAGCGCCGTCAAGGCGGAGAACGCGGTGCTAAGGAGCAGGATTCGTGTCGGGAGTTGCATTTGTGATAAATGCCCGACCCAAATCGGACTCCCGGGTCGGAAGACGATCCCGCGGATGCGCGATCGAGCTTGTTTCCTTCGCCGGTATGATCCGTTTCAGGTTCAAAGGGTCGAGCGGCCGAGCGCACCGCAATCTCAGTCCTCCGCGGAGGACACCCCTACGAGCAAGGCGGACCAAAGTCCGTTTACGCCGCGTGTCAATGCCGGGGTTTGGCCCGGCCCCCTCCGATCGGGCCTCGTTCTCCTAACCTCACTCGTTCTCGTTCCGAACCGGAAAAGTTCCAATCCGGAGAACGAGAACGAGTAAGAGAACGAGAACATTGGCGAAGCGACCGGGCGTGCCGGTGACTGGAGCCGGGCTCGCTGCGCCCGGTCCGGCAAACCCCGCCGCGGCCGGCTACGCCTCGACCACCACCGGCTTGGTCAGATCCTGGCCGGGGAAGGTGGCGTCGAGCAGGCTGCGCAGCTGGGCCGCGGTGCCCGCGTCGATCGTGGCGCCGGGATGGCGCACGCGGTTGCTCGTCACGAGCTTTCGGATACGCAGGATTTCCTTGCGGATGGCGAGGCCGGGCTGCTGCTCGAAGACGATGAGCGGCAGGAAGCGGGTGTAGATGCGGCGGGCGGCGGCCAGGTCGCCGGCGCGGGCGTGGCGAAGCATGGCGATCATGACCTCGGGGAAGGCAAAGCCGGTATTGAAGCCGTCCGAGCCCCGCTCCAGGTCGAAAAAGCCGAAGAGGGAGCCCAGTCCGGTCAGGACCGTCACATCCCGACCGGCCAGACCGGCCTTGAGGGCCGCGATCCGCGGGGGGCTGGGAATGGCCTCGGCCTTGATGCAGGTGATGTTGGAAAAATCGCGGGTGATGCGGAGCATCAGGTCGACCGACATGTGGACCTCGGTCGAGATCGGATGATCCTGCAGCATCACGGGGAGGGTGCAGGCGGTGGCAACCCGGCGGAAATACTCGTAGATCACGGCCTCGGACGGCGTGGGCTGCTTGGAGGGCGTGACCATGACGGCCGACGCACCGAGGCTGGCCGCCTCGTGGCTGAGGGCGATCGTCGCGGCGGTGCCGGTGTGGCTGGTGCCCACGACGACCGGGATGCCATCCGCGGCGCGCACCGCGGTCTTGATCAGCTGGGTGCGCTCCGCGTCCGTGAGGCGGTTGGACTCGCCGAGGACCCCGAGGACCGTGACCCCGTCAACCGGGAGGTCGCGGAAGAAGCGGATCATGCCGTGCAGGGACTCGAGATCGAGGGACTCGTCGTCATTGAACGGAGTCGCGAGGATGGGAATGACGCCGGAAAGCAGGGTGGGCTTGGCCATGAAGGGAACGGGTGTGGAAAGGAGATCAGGATGAAATTCGAGCCAAGGCAAGGCGACGAACCCGTGGCCGCAGCGTCCACTGGGTCCGCGCGCGTGTTGATTTTCGGTCCACGGCAGCTTGGCCTTGTCGGCGGGGCCTCGGCGGGTTGTGCTGGAGCGGTACCCCATGAAGCTCGCCACCCTCCACCTCGGCACCGCCGAGGAAGCCTGCGTCCTCCTTGCCCCCGGTTTTGTGCCTGTCCGCGCCGTGGCGCGCCTGCTGCAGCACGCTTGGCCCCATGACCTGCTGGGCCTGCTGGAGACCGGAAGCCTCGAGGCGCTGCGCGCCTGGCACGATGGGTTGGGGACCGCCCGGGCGGTCCCGGCGGCCCTCGCCGGTGAGGTGATCCCGGTGGCCTCCGCTCGCTATGCGCCGCTTTATCGCCGGCCCCGCAAGATCTGGGGGATCGGCCTCAACTACCGGGCGCATGCGGCCGACTTGAATGAGAAGTCGCCGACCCTGGAGCCGGCGAGTTTCATGAAGCCCGACACGACCGTCATCGGTCCCGGCGACACGATCCTGATTCCCCTGATGTCGCAAAAGACGACGGGTGAGGCCGAACTCGGCCTGATTTTCGGCCGGACCTGCCGTCACGTCCCGCAGGGCGACTGGCGCAGCGTCGTGGCTGGATTTTGCACGATCATTGACATGACGGCCGAGGACATCCTGCGGCGCAATCCCCGCAATCTGACGCAGAGCAAGAGCTTCGACACCTTCTTCAGTTTTGGCCCGCTCTTTCTGACCACGGACGAGATTCCCGACGTGAACGCGCTCGTCGTTCGCACGGTGATCAACGGCCATGTGTTTGCGGAGAACACGGTGGCGAACATGACCTTCCCGCCGGATTTCCTCGTCGCTTACCACACGCAGATCATGACGATGCTCCCGGGTGACATCATTTCCAGCGGCACGCCCGGCGCCGCCCCGCTGGCGCACGGCGACGTGGTGGAGTGTCACGTCGATGGCTTTTTCCCGCTCAGCAACCCGGTGGTCGACCTCAAGCCGGCCGCCGCCGCTCCCACCGCATCCTCCTAACTCATCATGGACCTCGGACTCACCGACAAATCCGCGCTCGTGCTCGCCTCCAGTGGCGGCCTGGGGCGCGCCACCGCGATCGCCTTTGCCCGCGAGGGCGCCAATGTCACGCTCTTCGCCCGGCGCGAGGCGGAGTGCCGGCAGGTGCAGGTGGAGATCAAGGCGCAGACGGGCCGCGACGCCCACGTGGTGGTGGGCGATCTGACCAAGGCGGCCGACGTCACCGCGGCGGTCGAAGCCGCGGCGGCCCGCTTTGGCCGGCTCGATATCCTCGTCAACAACTGCGGGGGACCGCCGGCCGGCACGTTTGACGCGTTTGACGACGCGACCTGGCAGAATGCCTTTGAGCTGACGCTCCTCAGCTATGTGCGTGCCACGCGGGCGGCGCTGCCGCACCTGCGGAAGGCCGGGCGGGGCTGGATCCTGAATTTTGTCT
>CAYZCV010000171.1:0-7054 GCA_964476965.1 uncultured Opitutus sp.
AACTTGTTCCATGGAAGAATCCCCGATGCCAGCTCCCTTCCTCAAATCGCCCGGTCTCGCGGGCCGCATCCTGAGTTCGCCGCTGGGGCGCATTGTTGTGCTCGGATGCCTCCTCGTTCTCCTCATGGCCCTCAATGGGGATGTGATGGTGAGCTACGGCGATGAGCCGTTGCGGGCCATTGCCCACGTTGTGGCGCTGGCCATCGCCGGCTTCGCGGTGTACGTCGCCCATGGTCACTTCATCGAGAGGCGATCGGTCTCCGAACTGGCGCTGCCGGGGATGGGACGGGAGCTCGGCATCGGGCTGCTCATCGGCGCCGGCCTCAACGCGGCCTGCGAAGTGATCCTGATGGCCCTGGGCATTTACCGGATCAATGGGCTGAACCCCTTGAGCTTCATGCTGCCCGCCATCGCGATGGCGCTGAGTTCGGGAATTTATGAGGAGCTTTTGTTCCGGGGCTTGCTGTTCCGGTCGGTCGAGACCTGGTTCGGCAGCTGGGCGGCCTTGGTGGTGTCGTCGCTGGTGTTCGGCCTCACCCATCTCATGAACCCCCAGGGCACGATGGAGGGCGCGCTGTTCATCGCGGTGGAGGCCGGCGTTCTGCTGGCCGCCGCCTTCATGCTGACGCGGCGCCTGTGGCTGAGCATCGGCTTCCACGTGGCCTGGAATTACACCCAGTCGGCCATCTTCTCCAGCATCGTCTCCGGCAACGACGCGGCGCAGGGCCTGGTCAAGTCCACGGTCAAGGGGCCCGACTACCTTACCGGCGGCAGCTTCGGCCTTGAATCCTCGGTGCTGGCCCTGGTCCTGTGCACCGTGACCGGGGTCGTCATGCTGGTCATGGCCGCGAAGCGGGGAAGGATCGTTCCGCCCAAGTGGAAGCGCCCAAGCTTGGCCTCGGCTCCACCGCTGAAATGAAAATTGACGTTCTGACGTTATGACGTCATTTCAAGGTCCAACATGAGACGCGCCACCGTTTACTTCGACGAGGACCTCCACAAGGCCCTCAGGATCAAGTCGCTCGAATCTGATCGGAGCTTGTCGGATATCGTGAACGAAGCCGTCCGCCAGGCTTTGGACGAGGATCATGAGGACTTGGCCGCGATCGCCGACCGGAAGAGCGAGAAGTCGCTCAGTTACGAAGCCTTCTTGAAGGGACTCAAGAGCCGTGGCCAGATATGAGATCGAGTTTAAGAAATCGGTGGACAAGGACGTCCGAGGGATCCCGGCAAATGATCTCAGGAAGATCCTTCTAAAGATTGATGCGCTGCGGGATGACCCTCGGCCACCGGGAAGTGTCAAGCTGGCCGGCGAGGAGCACTATCGGGTCCGGCAGGGGGATTATCGTATCGTTTACGAAATTCAGGAAACGAAGCTCTTTGTTACGGTGATCAAGATCGGCCACCGCAAAGAAGTCTATCGATAGTCGGCGACCGGATACTGAGATTTGTCGATTCCGCTGGTGATCAGACTCCGTGCGCCGTTTGTGTCCCGCGTCTCCCGGGCTCGCGCACAAAGCTTTTGCCAAGGTCGGGTTCGTGCCCCTAGCTCGGGATCCCCTAATACCTATGAATCCTTCGGACTACCTGTCGGCTCTCTTCTCTCTGCAAGGCAAAGTGGCTGTCGTCATCGGCGGCACGGGCGAACTCTGCGGCGCCATGGCTGAAGGGCTCGCGGGCGCGGGCGCCGAGGTGGTCCTCGTCGGTCGCAGCGAGGAGAAGGCCAAGGCTCGCCTGGAGCGCATCGCGGCCATCGGTGGCAAGGCCTGGTTCGCGCCGGCCGAGGCCAGCAGCAAGGCCGAGCTCGAGGCGCTTCTGGCCAAGGTGCTGGAGCGCTCGGGGCGCGTGGACATCGTCGTCAACGGCGCGGGCATCAACTCCGCCACGCCGTATGTCGAGATTGGCGAGGAGGAGTTCGACCGCATCGTGCGCGTGAACATGAAGAGCGTCTTCCTCGGCTGTCAGGTCTTCGGCAAATACCTCTGCGATCGCGGCGAGGGCGGCTCGATCATCAATCTCGGCTCCATGTCGGCCGTGGTGCCGCTCTCCCGCGTCTTCACCTACTCGGCGACCAAGGCCGCCGTTCACAATCTCTCCCTCAATCTCGCCCGCGAGTGGGCGCCCAAGCGCGTGCGCGTCAACGTGCTCGTCCCCGGCTTCTTCCCCGCGGAACAGAATCGCAAGATCCTCTCCCCGGAGCGCGTCGCCTCGATCCTCGGACACACCCCTATGAAGCGCTTCGGCGAAGCCAAGGAACTGATCGGCGCGACGCTGCTGCTCGCGAGCGATGCCGCCGCCGGCTTCGTCACCGGCGAGGAACTCATCGTCGACGGCGGCTATCACGCGATGACCATCTGAGGTCGGCGCGCAGCGCCCGGCCCCCACCCGGGTTGGATCCCTCTCCAGCGGAAGACGTCAGTCTTCCGCTTTTTTGTGGCCCGGCCGGTCGCCCGCGCAGCCCGCCGCCGACGCGGAGAAACCGTCCGGCGGCACCGGGAATTCGCCGTTTCGCGACAACGGATGGCAATCCGATCCTTTTGAGTAATGTGTAAATAATATGAGATACTAGAACGGAATCCGGAGACGGCCGCGCTCATCTACAAGTGTGTATGGCAGTAGCCACTGATGAGCAGGTGTTTGCGATCTATGTTTAATGGGAGCTCACCGCCTACGGGTTGCACCTACAGGATTATAGGGGTTTATCGTGACGGATGTATGCTTGCTATAAAGGGAGGAGAACCTAGTCGTTGGATTCATGGTCATCGAAAAAATCCAGGAACTGAGTGCGTTGCAGGCCAAAGCCGCGAAGCTGCAGGCTGCGATCGAAACCGAGCGGACGGCCGAGCTGGCTGCGCTCCCCGGCAAGTACGGGTATGATTCGGTGAAGGCCTTCATCAAGGCGCTCAAGGCCGCCGCCGGTGGCGCGAAGCGCAAGCGGGGCGCCAAGAAGGCCGCCCCCGGCAAGCGCAAGCGCGCCAAGATCACGCCCGAGCTCAAGGCCCAGGTGAAGGGCGCCGTCGAGGCCGGCAAGACCGGCGCGGCGATCGCGAAGGAATTCGGCATCTCCCTCCCGAGCGTCCAGAACATCAAGAAGGAGTTCGGCCTGGTCAAAGCCCGCGCCTGAGTCTTTCCGTCTCTGCGAGAATCTCTGCCCCCGTGTCCACTGGACCGGGGGCTTTTTCGCGCTTGCTGCCCCGACGCGATGTGGTGGCGTGAGGGCCATGCCCGCGCCCTATATTCAGGCCAATATCAATGGCACGCTCCAGCCCGCCGATCAGCCGGCGATCAGCCCGTTGAATCGCGGCTTCCTCTACGGCGACGCGATCTATGAGGTCTGGCGCACCTACCGCGGCGTGATCTTTGCCTGGGAGGAGCACTGGACCCGCCTGGAAAAATCGGCGGCGGCGCTCTTCCTCGACCTGCCTTTCACGCGGGCCACCATCCTGGCCGAGATCCGCCGGACGGTGTCCGCCTTCCGGGCGCAGACCGGCCATGCCGGCGAACTCTACATCCGGCTCCAGGTCTCGCGCGGCGCCGGCCCGATCGGCCTGGATCCCGCCCTCGCGGACCACACCGACTTCGTCCTGCTCGTCCAGCCGAAGCCCAATCTGTCCGACGACGCGTTGCGCCACGGGATCAAGCTCTCGGTCGCGACCGGCCTGCACCGCAACTCCCCCGCGACGCTCAATCCGGCGTGGAAGACCGGCAATTACCTGAACAATATTCTCTGCCTGCGGGAGGCCCGCGCCCGCGGCGCCAATGAGGTCCTCATGACGAATCTCGCCGGCGAACTCACGGAGTCCGCCGTGTGCAATGTGGCCTTTGTGCGGCAGGGCGAGGTCCTCACGCCGCCGCTCGCCGCCGGTATTCTTGAAGGGATCACGCGCGGACAGATGCTCCGCGCCGTGGGTCCCGCGGTGGGTATCCCGGTGCGCGAGGCCGTGATCAGGCCCGCGGATCTCGCCTCGATGGAGGAGTGCTTTCTGCTCTCCACCACGAACGACGTTCAGCCAGTCGGTGCGATCGATGGCGTCCGCTACCGGGTCGACGAGAGCACGGTCAGCCGTCGGATCAAGGCAGGCTTCGCGACGCTACTCGAGCAGTCGTACGCGAAGCACAGCGCGGATCTGGCGGTGTAGGCGGGCCCTGTGATCCGAGAACGAGAGGGCTCAGTACCGCGCCATCCCCGGCTCGATCTGCACGGCCCAGGCCTCGATGCCGCCGGCGACATTGCTCACCGTGGCGTAGCCGCGGGCGCGCAGGAATTCCGTGACGCGCAGGCTGCGGCCGCCGTGATGGCAGTGGATCAGCAGGTGGCGATCCGCGGGCAGCTGGCCCACCTGCTCCGGGATCTGGCGCATCGGGATGTGAAGTGAGCCGGCGATCCGGCACAGCGCGACCTCGTGGGGCTCGCGCACGTCGATCAGCAGCACGCGGTCAGCGGCCGTGTCGAGCAGGCGCTTGGCCTCGTCAACGGAGAGTTCGAGCGGGATGTCGTCATTGGTCATGGCGGAAGGGGCGGCGCAGGTTTCGCCGGAGTAGGTCTCGGCGCGGAGCTCGCGCAAGGTCGCCTGCGGCCCGCAGGCGGGACACGCCGGATCGCGGGGCAGGGCGAGCGTGCTGAAGGATTGGTTGAGCGCGTCGTAGGTCAGCAGGCGTCCGATCAGCGGCTGGCCAAACCCGGCCGCGAGCTTGATCGCCTCCAGGGCCTGCAAACTGCCGATCACCCCGCAGAGCGCCCCGAGAACGCCGGCCTCGGCGCAGTTGGGAATGGCGCCCACGGTCGGCGGATGCGGAAAGAGGCACCGGTAGCAGGGTCCGCCCAGATGCGGCGCAAACACCGTGACCTGGCCCTCGAACTTGAAAATGCTGCCGTGGACGAGAGGCCGCCGGGCCAGCACGGCGGCGTCATTGATGAGGTAGCGCGCGGCAAAGTTGTCCGTCCCGTCCACGATGATATCGTACGAGGCGAAAAGCCCGAGGGCATTCTCGACGGTGACGCCCTCGGGGTGCTCCCTGATCGTGCTGTAGGGGTTTACCTGATGCAGCCGCGCTGCCGCGGAGCTCACCTTGGGTTGTCCGACCGTCGCATCACTATGCAGGAGCTGACGCTGGAGATTGTGCGGGGCCACCGTATCGAAGTCGGCGATGCCGAGGGTACCCACGCCTGCCGCAGCGAGGTAGAGCGCCGCGGGGCTGCCGAGGCCGCCGGCGCCGATCACCAGGACCTTGGACGCCTTGAGGCGCTCCTGTCCGGCCACACCGATCTCGTCCAGCAGCACGTGGCGGCTGTAGCGGGTGAGTTCGGCGGGAGTCAGGGCAGGGGACACGTCCGCAAACAGGACGCCAAAGCGCGGATCCGGCAAATGATAATTGCGCGACGGCGTCCCGGGGCTAGAACAACCCGAATGTCCAAGCCGTACATCGTGATCATTGCCGGGGGTAAGGGTGAGCGTTTCTGGCCCCAGAGCCGGGCGCCCAAGCCCAAGCACCTGCTGCCCGTCGTGGGCACCTCCCCGCTGCTCACGCAGACCCTCAAACGGGTGCGGGGCCTGGCTCCCGCCAGCCACATCTTCGTGATCACGAGCGCGGTGCAGGCCGCGGCGGTGCGCCAGTGCTGCCGCAACCTGGTCCCGGCGGCCAATGTGGTCGCCGAGCCCGTGGGCCGCGACACGGCGGCGGCGGTGGGCCTGGCGGCTCTATTGGTCGCACAGCGCGATCCGGAGGGCATCTTCGCCGTGCTCCCGGCCGACCATGTCATTCACGACACCCAGGCCTACCGGGCCGACCTGAAGGCGGCGTTTGCCGCGGCGGCGGCGGACCGCGTGATGGTGACGATCGGCATCAGCCCGACCGAACCCGCCACGGGTTTTGGCTATATCCAGCGCGCCGACCTCTGGCGCGAGTGCGGCGGCCGGCCCGTCTATCGCGTGAAGCGCTTTGTGGAGAAGCCGCAGCTCGCCGTGGCGGAAGGTTATCTGAAGTCGGGGGACTATGTCTGGAATGCGGGCATGTTCGTCTGGAGCGTCCCCGTCGTGGCGGCGGCGTTTGCGCAGCATGCGCCGGAACTGGCGAAGGGCCTGGCCAAGATCAGTTCGGCCATCGGCCGCGGGCGTCCCTTCAAGGAGACGCTGGCTAAGACCTACCCGACGCTGCCGCGGATCTCGGTGGACTATGCGCTGCTCGAGAAGTCGCCCAACGTCGTCGTGATCCCGTCCTCCTTCGACTGGGATGATGTCGGCGCGTGGCCGGCGGTGGTGAAGCATTTTCCAGCTGATACGTCCGGCAATGTCTGCCGCGGCCACGTTGTGGTGGAGCAGGGCCGGGGCAATTTAGTGATGAGCGAGGGCAAGCACCTCGTGACGCTGCTCGGCGTGGACGACCTGATCGTCGTGCACACGCCGGACGCCACCCTCGTCTGCCCGAAGTCCAAGGCGCAGGAGATCAAGGCGCTGCTCAAGCGGGTCGAGGGTTTGGAGCGCGGCACGCGCTGGCTCTGAGTTCATGCGCTTTCTGGGCATTGATTACGGCACCCGGCGCATCGGGCTCGCCTACGGGGACGAACTCGGGATCGCGACCCCGTTGCCGGCCCTGACGGATGCCGATGCGGCCAAGCGCCGGGCCGGGCTGGCCGCGGTGGTCAAGGCGCGGCGGGTGACGGACCTCGTGCTGGGGTACCCGTACAACATGGACGGGACCACGGGCTTCAAGGCCAAGGAAGTGGATGCGTTTGCGGACCAGCTGCGGGCCGACCTCGGCCTCCCCGTTCACCTGATCGACGAACGCCTGACCTCGCACATGGCGGAGGCGGGGATGACGCAGCTCGAGCTGCGGGAGATCCGGGCGAAGGGCATCGTGGATTCGCGCGCGGCGGCGCTGATTCTGCAGGATTTCCTGGACCAGCGTTTCCCGCCGCCGCCGCCGGCCGAGGAGCTGCCATGAAGCCGGCTCTCGAGGCCCGGCGCTGGAAGGCGGTCTGCGCCTATGACGGCACGACCTTTTCCGGTTGGCAGAGTCAGCCCGGCGGCCGGGCGATCCAGGATGTGATCGAGGC
>CAYZCV010000172.1:0-5550 GCA_964476965.1 uncultured Opitutus sp.
CGGCCGCATCCTTGCGCAGAAGGGCACGGTCACGCGGACGCATCCAATCGCTCAAGTAGCCTTCGAGCGGATTGACCGCGGGCGCGGACGGCGTCGGCGGGCGGGTTGAGCGCGCTGACTCGGTTGGAGTGGCGGCGCTCGTGGCCGCGCCGCCGTCCCTCGTCGCGACCGTGACTTCCTGGGCCACCAGCGGCAGCGCCGTGCCGAGGGCGGTCAGGAGTACTCGCCGCCAGAATCGACCCGCGCGATGATCCGAGGAGGCGTTCACGCGCGTTGAGGCCGCTACTGCTTGATGAAGATGCCCTTGATGTTCATCTCGAGGGCCTGCGGATTGGGGGAGAAACGAAGGGCATCCGCCTTGCTGATCTTTCCCGCCTTGATCAGGCGGAAGAGGTCCTTGTTGAAGGAGAAGCTGTTGGAATCACCGCTGCCCTCGAGGATCCCCTGAATCTTCTCGTTCTGGCCCTCGAGGATGAGATTCTTCACGACGGTGTCCGCGTTGAGGACCTCATTGGCCGGCACGCGGCCGTTCCCCTCGATGGTGGGGATGAGTTTTTGACAGATGAATCCGCGCAGCGAACCGGCAATTTGGCGGCGGGCCTGGGCGAGCTGCTCCGGCGGGAAAAATTCGAAGAGGCGCGTGAGCGATTGGGCGACCGTGGCGGCGTGCATGGTCGAGAAGACCAGGTGACCGGTCTCCGCCGCCGAGATGGCGGTCTCGAAGGTTTCCCGGTCGCGCATCTCGCCGATCAGGATGATGTCGGGATTCTGACGCAGGACCGATTTGATCGCCAACTCGAAGTTCGGCACATCGAGGCCGATCTCGCGCTGCTGGAAGAGCGACTTGTCGTCCTGAAACGTGTACTCGATCGGATCCTCGATGGTCACGATATGACGGTCGAGGTTGCGATTGATCCAGTTCAGCATGGCGGCCATCGTCGAGCTCTTGCCGGAGCCGGTGGCGCCGCACACCAGCAGGATGCCGTCCTTGGCCTGGGCCAGACGCAGCAGCGGCTCGCCATTCAGGCCGAGTTCCTCGAATTCCGGCACGCGGCTCTTGATGTGACGCAGGACGATGCTGACGAGTCCGCGCTGGTGGAAGGCGTTGACGCGGAAGCGCCCCACGCCATCTGCCGAGTAGGCGTAATCGACCTGGCCATCCGCCTCCCACTTCGCCCGGAACACCTTGGGTACATGTTCATCGACGAAGGCCTGGGCCTCCGGGCAGGTGATGGGGTCCATGTCGACCGGCTTTAGCCGGCCGGCGATGCGGACATAGCCCGGCTTGTTTGACTTGATCACGATGTCGCTCGCGCCGCTGTCGACGGCGAGCTTCAGCAGATCATTGAACATTTCAGTGTGCGGGGTCATGGCCGGGTACAGGGCAGAAAAGGGTTGCTCATTTAGTAAAGTGGGGTGCTTTCCTCGGCAAGGTATCTTTCCCGAAGTCCATGAAGCAGCGCCCCCTTACCGGCACCATCACCGCCCTCGTTACGCCGTTTTACCGCGGCGAAGTCGCCTATGACGACCTGCGCAAGCTGGTCGAGTACCAGATCAAAGGCGGAATCGACGGCCTCGTGCCCGTCGGTACGACCGGCGAATCCCCGACGCTTTCGACCGAGGAGCACCTCGAGGTGATCACGGCCGTCATCGCGGCCGCGCGCGGCCGCGTCCCGGTCATCGCCGGAACCGGCTCCAACTCGACGCGCGAGGCGGTGTCGCTGACCAAGTCCGCCCACGCAGCCGGCGCCGACGCCATGCTCGTGGTCGCGCCCTACTACAACAAGCCGTCGCAGGAGGGCGTGTTTCACTATTTTGCCGAGATCGCCGAAGCAACCGATCGTCCCATCATCCTCTACTCGATTCCGGGCCGCTGCGGCATCGAGATCAGTGTGAATGTCGTGGCGCGCCTTCGGGCGAAGTATCCGCACGTGGCCTACATCAAGGAGGCGGGTGGCTCGGTCGACCGGGTTGACCAGCTCAAGCAGGCCCTCGGTCGTGACCTCACGGTGCTGAGCGGCGATGACAGCCTCACCCTGCCCTTCATGTCGGTTGGCGCCGAGGGTGTGATCAGCGTCGCCTCGAATCTCCTGCCCAAGCAGGTCAGCACGCTGGTCCGCCACGCCGCGGCCGACGAGTTCGCGAAGGCGACCAAGCTGCACCGTTCGCTCTACCCGGTCTTCAAGGCCATGTTCGTCGAGCCCAATCCCGTTCCGGTGAAGCATGCGCTCGCGGCGGCCGGTGTGATCCGCTCGGCGGAAGTGCGCTCGCCGCTGGTCGGCTTCTCCCCGGAGGGCGTCAAGGTCCTCTCCGCGGCCCTCGCGGGTCTGCGTCGCTGATTCCCCACCCTCCCCGTACTTCCCATGTCACTCCGCATCGCATTGGTTGGCGCCCGCGGCCGGATGGGGCAGGCCATTGCCGCCGCCGCGACCGCGGAGGGTGCCGTGATCGCCGCCGCGCTCGACGTGGGCGATGATATTCCCGACGGAATCGCCCAAGGGGATGTCGTGATCGATTTCAGCTTTCATGCCGCCACGGCGGGTGTCCTGGCCGCCTGCGTGGCGGCACGGAAGCCGCTCGTCGTCGGGACTACCGGGCATGCCCCGGGCGAGAAGGCCCGGCTCCTGGCCGCGGCGACCGGCATCCCCGTGGTCTGGGCCGGCAATTACTCCGTGGGCGTCAACCTGCTCTTTGCGCTGACGCGCCGCGCCGCGGCCGTCCTCGGGTCGGACTACGACGCGGAGGTCGTGGAGATGCATCATCGCTTCAAGAAGGATGCCCCGAGTGGTACAGCGGCACGGCTGCTGGAGATCATTCTCGAGGAGCGGAAGCTCACCGCGGACGCCTTGCGCCATGGCCGTGAGGGCATCACGGGCGAACGCACCTCGACCGAAGTGGGCATTCATGCGCTGCGCGGCGGAGATGTCGTCGGCGATCACACCGTGATGTTTGCCGCGCTGGGCGAGCGCCTCGAGCTGACCCACAAGGCCTCGGACCGCGGCATCTTTGCCCGGGGC
Organism: uncultured Opitutus sp.; assembly: GCA_964476965.1. Taxonomy (GTDB): domain Bacteria; phylum Verrucomicrobiota; class Verrucomicrobiia; order Opitutales; family Opitutaceae; genus CAMAXB01. The sequence goes on from CAYZCV010000172.1 coordinate 3,018, forward strand.
GCCCTGCGGGCCTCGCGATGGGTGGCGACCCAGCCGGCCGGGGCCTACGACATGCAGGATGTCCTCGGACTGGCATGATCACCTCGATTCAGGGCACGCTGGTCGAATCGACGCCCCTGCGCGCGATCATTGAACTTAACGGCCTTGGTTACGAGGTGCACATCCCGGTGACCACGGCGGAGAAGCTGCCGGCGTCAGGCGCGACGGTGAAGCTGCACACGCTCGTGATCTACCGGGAGGACGCGCACACGCTCTATGGCTTTGCGACCGGAGCGGAGCGGGACTTTTTCCGCCTGATGATCGAGCATGTCACGGGCGTGGGTCCAAAGATGGCGCTCGGCATCATGAGCCGGCTTTCGCTCCCGCTCCTGCAGAGCGCGATCAGCAGTGGCGACATCGCGACGCTCGCGGGCTGTCCCGGTATCGGGAAGAAGACCGCCGAGCGCCTGGTGGTGGAATTGCGCAGCAAGGTCGGGGCGGCGACGGTGTCGGCTCCGGTGAGCGGCACGGACACCAGCTCGGCGCCCGTGGGTGACCAGCGCGTGCGCGATGCGGTGCTGGCCCTGGCCGCGCTCGGCTACAAGGCGGCCGACGCCGACGAAGCCATTCGCCGGGCCGGGCTCACGCTCGGGCCCAAGGCGACGACGGAGCAGCTCATCAAAAAGGCGCTCGGTTCGTGACCGGGCGCCGGGAAGCCGGAGGCCGCGCGGGGTTTCCGCGCGACTTCGCGATTATTTCTGGAACTGGAAGGCGCTGAACTCGACCGCGCTCTGCGCTGGCGTGAAGGGCTGGCTGCCGGCAAAGGTGCGTTCATCCTTCTCGGCCGCCTCAGTGGCAAAGCGGAGATTCTCGACCGACACGCGCTGCAGCGGCGTCAGCTCCAGGCGATGCATCCAATCCGCCTCGGGCGTGGTGGCCGGCTGGAACGTGAACCGGCTGCTGTCCGGCTGGCGATTGATGAGTCCGACCAGTTGGTAGTCCGATTGCCGGACCGCGGGCGCGGTGGCGGCGGGCGCCGTCTGCGCGAGCGCGGGCACGCCGGCCGCGGGGGCCGGCTCGGCGGAGCCGCGGAAGGCGGTCACCAGCGCGGGCCCTTGCAGTGCGGCGACGGCCAGTGCGGCGGCCAACCCGCCAGCCCAGGCGACGCGACCCCAGGGGCCGCGGGTGACGGAGGCCTCGGCGGAGTCCGGGAACGCCAGCACCTTCTCGTCGGCGTCTTGCGCGGCGCGATCGAGCTTGGGGTACCGGGGCGCCTGGGAGCGCGCGTTTTCGAAGAGGACGGCACAGCCCCGGTGCATGCGGCAGTACTGCTCGTAGGTGCGCCGGCGCGCGGGATTGCGGGCAATCTCCTGCTCCAGCTCGCCGACCTCATCGGCGGAGAGTTCCTGGTCGATGTAGAGATTGAGCAGTTCGATGAAGCGTGCTTCTTTCATTTGAAATCGGCGCCGAGCCGTGCGCGAAGGGCTTCGCGGGCACGGGCTATCCGGCTTTTCACCGTCCCCACGGAAAGGCCGAGGATGACGGCGATTTCCTCATAGGACAGGTTCTTGACGTTGCGGAGAATCAAAATTTCACGGTGCTTGGCCCCCAGCTTCTCCATTCCGACCGCGATGCGATCGACGAGTTCCTGCGTGACCGTGGCATCTTCGGGCGTCTCGAGCTCCGCCGCGATCATCTCAGAAAGCGGGGTGCTGTTGTCGTCGCCCACCGGCGCGTCGAAGGAGACGCTCTTATCCCGCTTGCGCCGCCACCAGTACCAGTACCGGTTGCGCGCCAGATTGGTCGCAATCTGGTAGAGCCAGGTCGAGAAGGCCGAGTCGCCGCGGAAATTGCTTAGGCCACGATGAGCCCGGATGAAGGCATCCTGGGTAACTTCTTCGGCATCCTGTTGATTCCGAAGTAATTGATGGACCATCGCATAGATGCGGTCCCAATAGCGTCGCACCATCTCGTCAAAGGCAGACTGATCGCCCTGTTTGAAGCGATCGACGAGAAGGCGGTCCAGCGCCACTTCTTCAGCTTTGGTTGACATGCGTTCAACCTCCTTCTGACGCGTGTAATGTTCGATTGTTCCCACAAAGTGAAGCGGCGGGCAGAGCTTGGGGAAATGGGACCCGGATGCAACGCGGAGGGTCCCGGATTTTTGCGTTTTCGGGCCCGGGGCCGACCGAGGCGCCGGGAAAAAGGGCTTGCCAATTCAGGCTCGCGAAACGTATTCCCCGCGTTTGGTTGGTGAGGGCTGGGGGTCGATAGCTCAACGGTAGAGCAGCATCCTTTTAAGTTGTTGGTTCCGGGTTCGAATCCCGGTCGACCCACCACCCTCCCCACCCCGATCAATCCAAGGACCCCGGGCTCTCGCTGGCCGGTAAGGACACCGGGATGAGAACCCGCGGGTTCGACGCAGTCCCGCGCGAGCGGGACGGAGAAGGGATCCCGGCGCAGCCGGGAGTCGCGCAGCGATGCCGCGGTTGCGGCACCAATCCCGGTCGACCCACCACCCTCCCCACCCCGATCAATCCAAGGACCCCGGGCT
>CAYZCV010000172.1:5650-7028 GCA_964476965.1 uncultured Opitutus sp.
CTCGCTGGCCGGTAAGGACACCGGGATGAGAACCCGCGGGTTCGACGGAGCGACCGGTGCGCGCAAATAGCTTGGCGGTTCCCACGGACTTCCCCAACGTCTCCCCGAGCGGATCCGCTTGGGTTTTTGCGCCAAGCACCGTTCTTTCGTTGCGGTAGCAACGGTCCTTCCCTCGAATCCGCTCCGTACGAATTATGAAACGACTGGTCATCATTGAGGATCAAACCGCGATTCGCGAAATGCTGGTGGAGATCCTGCGCATGGATCCCAACTACAAGCTCGTCGGAGAGAGCGGCGATGGCCAGAGCGCCTACACCCTGTGCCTGGAAACGAAGCCCGACCTGCTCGTCCTTGACGCCAAGCTCCCCGGGTTGAACGGCGTCGATCTCCTCCGTCGGCTCAACAAGCAGCTTAAGAATGTCCGCGTGCTGGTTTTCTCGGGTCATGAGAATCCGGTGCTGGTGCGCGAGATGCTCGAGGCGGGCGCTCATGGTTTCGTCGAGAAGACGGCCGGCCTGTTCGAGTTCAAGAAGGGGCTCGAGACGGTCGCCAACGGCGGCACCTACTTCGGTCCGGCGGTCGCCGCCCTGCTCCGCAACGTCGTGGCCAATCCGGCGGCCAGCGCGACCACCGACTTTTTGACCGATCGTGAGCGTGAGATTCTTCAGCTCGTGGCCGAGAGCCACAGCACCAAGGAAATCGCCTCCAAGCTCGGCATCAGTGTGAAGACGGTCGACAACCACCGCACCAACCTGATGCGCAAGCTGAACCTGCACGACGTCGCCAGCCTCACGCGCTACGCGCTCGAGGTCGGCCTGATCGAGCCGAAGAACACGGTCTAGTCTGGTCCACCCGGTAGCCCTCCTCGGTCAACGGACGGCCGCTCGGTAGCGCTCCGCCAACACGTCGATGACGTGCGGATGGGCACCGAGCGTGGCGGTCATCCGCGTCTGCAGCCCGGGCTGCCGCGCCTCGGCCTGCGCGCAGATGGCCGCGATGTCCCCCGCCGCCCCCGCATGGCGACCCGGCGCGAGGAATTGCAGCGCGATGATCACCGCCCCTTGATCGAAAGGGGCCGTGGCAAGAGCCCGCTCCAACAGCGGCTCATTGAAGGCGTACTCGGGGCCGTCCCGCCGCTCCATCGACGCGGTCCCGAGACACTCGATCTCCGCCCCGAGCTCGGCGCGGACCTGCTCCCCCAGCCGCTCCCGCACCGCGGTCACCGCCTGCTGAGGTGTGCCATGATCCACTAGGAGCATGGGCACGCGTCCGAGGCCGGTCTCGGCCTGCAGGGCGCGGACCTGGTCCGCCAGGGCCCGGGCAATCCGGGTGTCGTTGGGCTCCTCCGCCTGGACCAGCCACCCTGCCGGGCTGAGGC
>CAYZCV010000173.1:0-6889 GCA_964476965.1 uncultured Opitutus sp.
CGGTTGATCTGGTCGTTGACCACTCGGTGCAGGTCGACTTTGCCGGCTCGGCCGACGCGCTGGCCAAGAATCTCGACCTGGAGTTCTCGCGCAATCGCGAGCGCTACCAGTTTCTCAAGTGGGGCATGCAGGCGTTCGACACCTTCAAGGTCGTGCCCCCCGGCATTGGCATCGTGCACCAGGTCAATCTCGAGTACCTCGCCAAGGGCGTGCTCTCCGACACGAACGGGGTCTACTACCCGGACACGCTGGTCGGCACCGACTCGCATACCACGATGATCAACGGCCTGGGCATTGTGGGCTGGGGCGTCGGTGGCATCGAGGCCGAGGCAGGCATGCTGGGGCAGCCGGTTTATTTCCTGACTCCCGACGTGGTCGGTGTGCACCTGACAGGCTCGCTCCGCGAGGGCGTCACGGCGACCGATCTGGCGCTCACGCTGACCCAGATGCTGCGCAAGGCCAAGGTGGTCGGAAAGTTCGTCGAGTTCTACGGACCGGGCGCGGCGGCGCTGCCGGTGGTCGATCGTGCGATGATTGCGAACATGGCGCCGGAGTACGGTGCGACCATGGGCTTCTTCCCGATTGACGGGGAATGTTCCCACTACCTCCGGGCCACCGGCCGCGATGAGAAGCACGTCGCGTTGTACGAGGCTTACTACAAGGCGCAGAATCTCTGGGGCATCCCGGCCAAGGGTGCGATCGACTACTCGACCGACCTGGAGCTCGATCTCGCCTCGGTGGTGCCGAGCGTTGCGGGCCCCAAGCGCCCGCAGGACCGCATCGAACTACCCAAGATGAAGCAGGAATTCACGACGGCGTTCTCAAAGCCAGTGACCGAAAATGGTTTTGGCAAGAAGGCCGAGGAGTTCTCCACCGTGTCGGCCGAGGTCGGCGGTACGCGGGTGGGTCATGGCTCCGTGCTCATCGCCGCCATCACCAGCTGCACCAACACGTCCAATCCGAGCGTCATGCTCGCGGCCGGCCTCCTCGCCAAGAAGGCCGTGGAGAAGGGCCTGAAGGTCAATCCGCTGGTCAAGTCCTCCCTCGCTCCGGGTTCGCGCGTGGTCACCGACTACCTTGAGAAGACCGGCCTTGCCCCCTACCTTGACCAGCTGGGTTTCCAGACCGTCGGCTACGGCTGCACCACCTGCATCGGCAACTCGGGCCCGCTGGCCGCGCCGATCGAGGAAGCGGTCGTGAAGAACGACCTCGTCGCCGCATCGGTCCTCTCGGGTAACCGCAATTTCGAGGCGCGCGTCCACCAGAACATCAAGAGCAATTTCCTGATGTCGCCACCCCTCGTCGTCGCCTTTGCCCTCGCGGGGCGCGTCGATATCGACATGTCGAAGGATGCGATCGGCACCGACAAGGCGGGCGCTCCCGTCATGCTCAAGGACATCTGGCCGTCGCTGCAGGAGGTCCGGGACCAAATGCAGGCCGCGCTCAAGCCCGAGGTCTTCCGCCGGCTCTACAGCAATTTTGCGGAGCAGAATCCGAAGTGGAACGAGATCCCGTCCACCGCCGGCAATGTCTACTCCTTCGATGCGTCATCGACGTACATCCAGGAGCCGCCGTTCTTCACCAACTTCTCGCTCCAGCCGGGCACCATCGGCTCCATCAGCGGCGCCCGCGCCCTGGGTATCTTTGGCGACTCCGTCACCACCGACCACATCTCGCCCGCGGGTGCGATCAAGAAGACCTCCCCGGCCGGTCGCTACCTCCTGGAAAACGCCGTCACCTTCGAGGACTTCAATTCCTACGGCTCCCGTCGCGGCAATGACCGCGTCATGACCCGTGGCACCTTCGCCAATGTCCGCATCAAGAACCTGATGCTCGGAGGCGAGGAGGGCGGTAACACGATTTACCAGCCGACGGGTGAAAAGGTGTCGATCTACGACGCCGCCGTGAAGCACATCGCCGCCGGCACGCCCCTGATCGTCCTCGCCGGCCAGGAGTACGGCACGGGCTCCTCCCGCGACTGGGCGGCCAAGGGCACGAACCTGCTCGGCGTCAAGGTCGTGGTCGCGCAGAGCTTCGAGCGCATCCACCGTTCCAACCTCGTCGGCATGGGCGTGCTGCCCCTGCAGTTCAAGGAAGGCACGACGGCGCAGACCTTGAAGCTGGATGGCCACGAGACCTACGACGTCATTGGCCTGAGCCCGGCGCTCAAGCCCCAGCAGGATCTGACGCTCAAGATCACGCGTAAGGATGGCTCGGTCGAAAACGTGCCGGTGCGTTGCCGCATCGATACCCCGATCGAGATCGATTACTACCAGCATGGCGGGATTCTCCCGTACGTGCTGCGCCAGATCATCGCCCGGAGCTGATCCCCTCGTTCAGACCGGACGGCTCTTCTACCCCGGTGCCGTCCGGTCATTTTCCCCTTCGCGTATGGCTGATGCCGTCAAACCGGGTTTTCTCGTCGACGCGGATTCCGACCCTGTCGCGATCCGCGTGCTGGGGCGCGCCTCGTTCCAGAACAGCTCCTGCCTGCAGGAATTCCTGAACGAACGTTTCAAGGCGGGGCGGTCGCGCTTCGTCATGGATTTCAAGGACTGCACCACGATGGACAGCACCTTCCTCGGCATGCTGGCCGGGGTGGCGATTCAGTTGCGTAAGCTCCCGGTCCCGGGATCGCTCGTGGTCTGCCGGCTCAACGACCGCAATCTTGAGCTGCTGCAGAATCTGGGGCTGCACCGACTTCTGACCATCGATGACGGGGCCGGAGCTGCGTTTGCGGGTGCCGCCAGCGCCCAACTGGATTGCGGGGGCAAGGCGAGCGAACTGGAGCAGGCCCGCCGGGTCCTGCAGGCCCATGAGAATCTGGTGGCGGCCGACGCCTCCAATCAGGCCAAATTTCAGGACGTCCTCACCTTTTTGAAGGACCAGGTCAGCAAGGGTTAGGCTCCAGTTCGGTTCTGGCCGGCCCCGCGAGCGAGGGTACTGCCCCGGGCTTAAGCTAAATCCCGTTTGCCTCCGGCCGGTTGCGCCGTTCACTCTGACCGATCATGGCCGTCGCCGCTGCTCCCGCCTCCTCCGCTTCCTCCCGCCCCGCGTTGCCTGATGCGGCCGGACATTTTGGCGTTTATGGAGGCGTCTACGTCCCCGAGACCCTGATGACGGCGCTCTCCGAGTTGACCGCGGCCTACGAAACGGCGCGCAGCGATCCGGCCTTTCAGACCGAGCTCCGGCATCACCTGAAGGAGTTTGCCGGCCGTCCGACCGAACTTTATTTTGCGGAGCGCCTGACGGCTCACTGCGGGGGCGCGAAAATCTACCTCAAGCGCGAGGACCTCCTCCACACGGGCGCGCACAAGATCAACAACGCGATCGGTCAGGCCCTCCTCGCCAAGCGGATGGGCAAGAAACGCATCATCGCTGAGACCGGGGCGGGCCAGCATGGCGTGGCCACCGCGGCGGTCTGCGCCAAGTTCGGCCTCGAGTGCGTCGTGTACATGGGGGCGGTCGATATGGAGCGCCAGGCCCTGAATGTCTTCCGCATGCGGCTGATGGGCGCGGAGGTCCGCGGCGTGGAGGCCGGGCAGAAAACCCTCAAGGATGCGGTCAACGAGGCGATGCGCGACTGGGTCACCAATGTGCGCGGGACGCACTACATCCTCGGCTCGGCGCTCGGGGCGCATCCTTACCCGATGATGGTGCGCGATTTTCACCGCGTGATCGGCCAGGAGGCCAAAGCGCAGCTGCAGGAGCGCGAAGGTCGGCTCCCGGACGAGATCATCGCCTGTGTGGGCGGCGGTTCCAACGCGATCGGCGTGTTTTATGATTTCCTCGACCACCCCTCGGTGCGCTTGGTTGGCGTCGAGGCCGGTGGCCGCGGCATCAAGCGCGGCGAGCACGCGGCCCGCTTCGAGGGCGGCAAGCTCGGCGTGCTCCAAGGCAGCAAGACCTACATTCTGCAGAATCCCGACGGTCAGATCGAGCTCACGCACTCCGTCAGCGCGGGCCTCGACTACGCGGCGATTGGACCCGAGCATGCGTATTACCGCGATCAGGGTCGCATCGGTTATGCCTACGCCTGCGACGACGAGGTGATGGCCACCTTCCAGCTGGTCTCGCGTCTTGAGGGCATCATCCCGGCGCTCGAATCCACGCATGCGCTCGTCCACGGACTCAAGCGCGCGAAGGAGATGCGCAAGGACGAGATCCTGCTGATCAACCTGAGCGGCCGTGGCGACAAGGATGTGAACCAGGTTGCGAAGATGCTCGGTGTGACCCTCCGCTGAGCGAGGGCGTGAGCCGCCCGGATCCCCCCATTATATGAATTCCATGACCGGCTACGGACGCGCGTCCGGATCTCTGGGTGCCTTCACCCTCACCATTCAGATCAGCTCGGTGAATCGGAAGACGCTCGACCTGACGGTGAAGGCGCCGGCGGCGTGGGAGTCGCTGGAGCCTGCGGTCGGGGAGCAGGTTCGCAAATTTGCCGTGCGCGGCAAGGTCCACGTCGACATCGAACTGACCGGGGCCAAAGGGGCCGATGCCGTCGTCTGGGACGAGCTGGCCGCGGCCGAGACCCTCGATCGTCTGGCGGGTTTTGCGGAGAAGCAGGGCGTGGCCTTCAAGCCGACCCCGGAGCTGCTGCTGCAGATTCTGAACGCCCAGCGCGTCGCGTCCGAGCTGCCCTCAGCGGACGAGGCGGCGCCCCAGGTGAGCTCCCTGCTGGGTGAGGCCCTGCGCGGATTTGCGGCGATGAGGGCCCGGGAGGGGGAGGCGTTGCTCGTCGACTTCCTGACCCGGCTCGCGACGCTCGCGCGGCATGTGCATGCGGTGGCCGAGCGGGCACCGCAGGTCCCGGCAACCTACCGGGAACAGCTGCACAAGCGCCTGCGCGATGCCGGCCTGGAGCTCGATCTCTCCGACGATCGGGTGCTCAAGGAGATTGCCCTCTTTGCGGACCGTTGTGATGTGACGGAGGAATTGACACGGCTGCGGAGTCACCTGAGTCAGTTTGAGGCACTCCTGAAGAGCGGGGCCGAGATCGGACGCAAGGGTGAGTTTATCCTGCAGGAAATTGGGCGTGAGGTGCACACCATCGGCAGCAAGGCCAATGACCTCGACATCTCCCGCCACGTGATCGAGCTCAAGAACGAGCTGGAGCGGATCCGGGAACAGATCGCCAACGTGGAGTGAAGCGACTCCCGACGCGCCCATTGCGGCGACGGTCCCACGAATTCCGGCGAAAGGCCCCGCGGCCAAGCCGCAATCCTCGGCGGTCAGCGAGGGTGGTTTGACGACTTCACCGTCTCCGGCGGCTGGCGCAGGCTGTGGATGAGGTAGATCGCCACGCCGACACAGATGCCGCTATCGGCAATGTTGAAGGTGGGATAGATGTAGTCGCCGAAGTGGAAATCGAGGAAGTCGATCACGTGGCCGTGGATCATGCGGTCGACCAGATTGCCGACGATCCCGCCGCACAGGAGGCCGAAGCTCAGCTGGACAATCCTGAGCTTGAGGCCGAGTTCATGTCGCCACAGGTAAATGGCCCCGAGCGTCACAAAGGCGAGGAGGGCCAGAAAGGTGCTCTTGCCGGCGAACATGCTCCACGCCGCCCCCGTGTTGCCGACGTGCACGAGATTAAAGAAGCCCTCGATCACGACGATGCTCCCGGGCGGGCCATAGGTCCCGAGCGGCAGGCGGGCGTTGATCCAGATCTTGGTGACCTGATCGAGAACGAAAATCACCAGGGCCAGCACCCAGAGCAACTGGTAGCGGCGGACCCGGAGGATTTTCGATTCTCGATTCTCGATTTTCGAATCTCCGGAGGGGGACCGAGTTTCGCGAGGGTCGGAAGGAGAGGAGGTCATCAATCGAAAATCGAAAATCGAAATTCGAAAATGGATCGCCTTATTCGTCGTCGCCGTCGTCGCCGGCCTTCGGACCGTCCTCGCCGAGCTCGCCGAAGAGGCCGGCCTGCGTGCGGGAACGGTGACGGTTGCGCTCGAGTTCCTTCTGGGCTTCAGCCGAGTAGCGGGTGAAGGGGACGGCCAGCAGGCGCTCCTTGGCGATGGGCTTCTGCGTGATTTCGCAGATCCCGTACGTGCCTGCCTTGATGCGTTGAATGGCGGCCTCCACCTCCGACAGGGCCTCCTGCTCGTTGGACACGAGGCTGAGGGCGAAGTCGCGGTCGAAGGTGTCCGTGCCGGCATCGGCCATGTGCTGGCCGTAGCTGGAAAGATCCCCGCTGTCGTCCTTGGACGAGCGCTTGAGCGTTTCCTCGGTGTGCTGGTCCAGCTGGCCCGTGAGGTGATTACGGAGCTCGATCAGCAACTTGTAGTAACGGCGGAACTTCTCCGGGATTGAATCGGCGTCCTGATCGACCGGGCGCGCCTTGCGCGGGTTGAAGCCGAGCACGTCGGCAAGCGAGGCGGCCTTCACATGGTGGGGCTTGGCGCTCTTGATGCTGAGATCAACCTTCGCGGCGGTCTTGCTCTTGGCCGGCTTGATCGCATCGCTCTTCTCACCCTTGTCGGTGACGGTCTTGGCGATCTCCCGGACCTCGTCGAGGCTGAAGGCAATGGGCTTGGACGTCTTCGCCTTGCCCAGGATGCGGCTGCGCAGGAGCTCGCGCGCACTGCCCTTGGCCTCAGCGGCGGGAGCCGCTGACTTGGCCGGCTTGTCGACCTTGGCCGGCTTGTCCGGTTTGGGCGCAGGAGCGGGCGCGGGTGCAGGTTTGGACGACTTCTTCGGAACGGGTTTCACGGATTTGGAAGGGGACGGAACAGGCTTTTTCTTCGCCGGCGGCTTCTTCGTCGGGGCGGACTTTTTCGAGGCCGGGGCGGGGTGTTTTTTCTTGGCCATGGTGATAATGGGATATCTAAGAAAGAAAGGGTCAGGCGAGGGCCTCGGCGCAGCGCGGGCAGACCTCGCC
>CAYZCV010000174.1:0-6843 GCA_964476965.1 uncultured Opitutus sp.
CGTGCTCTGCGTCGAGGCGGAGGCGACGGAGGAGCCTGGAACGACCGTGGCGAGCGAGGATCCCCTGCTGGACGTGGTGTCCGCGAGCTCCTCGCCGGGGACGCGCCGTCTCACCCTGAGCGCCGCGGTGGTGCTAACCCGGGGCGACCGCGTGGAGGATGAGGAGGATGAGGTGCTCGTGAAGGTGACGACGACCCGCAGCCTGGGCTCTGCGCGGGCCGACGAACTGACGGAGACGGAGCGAGACGCGCTGCGCGCGGCGTTGGCGGAAGAACTTCAGGTGCGGCTGCGGGCGCGCCGGTTTGAGCTTCTGACGAATCTCGCCGACGCGACGCTGGCCCTGGCGCAGGGCCGTCGCGCCGCTTTGAGCGGAGAGGAGCCGGAAGCCCCAGGGAATCTTGAGTGGGGCTGGTTCGCGATCTGGACGGAGGCGGGGCTCCCGCTGCCCCAGCATGAGGCGGAGCGGGCGGCCCGGCTGGCGCTGGCGTTGCCGGAAGCGGTGGCCATCGGTCCCTGAGTGGGACCTCGTTGGATTGAAGGTCGCGTCCGCCGGCTCGCCGGATGTCACCCCGCGCCCGATCGCCGCCCAAACAGGCCACCCGATCAGCGAGACCGGGCATTCGTCATGCGAATGTCGTCCTTCGGATTTCCGCCGCGTGGCGTGGCGTGGCGTGGCGCCTCAAGCCGGCGGGGGGATGGCGGCGATGAACTGTTCCATCTTCGTACGCGTGGCGGCGTCGGGCAGGCGTCCGCGGGCGCCCTGGACATTGTCGACGAGGTTGCGCGGCTGGGTGGTGCCGGGGATCGCGACGGTGATGGCCGGGTGCGAGACATTGTACTTGAGGAAGAACTGGGCCCAGCTCTTGCAGTCGAACTCGGCGGCCCAATCCGGCAGCGGGCGATCGCCGACGCGCCGGAAGAGGCTGGCGCGGCCGAAGGGCAGATTGGTCACGACGGCGATCTTGCGCTCAATCGCGGTGGGCAGGACGCGGTCCTCCACCCCGCGGTTGTCGATGGCGTAGTCGATCTGGATGAAGTCGAGCGGCTCGTTGCGCATGTAGCGTTCGAGCTCGGCGTACTGGTTGTCTGACGAGATGGAGATGCCGATGTAGCGGATGCGTCCGGCCTGCTTGAGCTCCTTGAGCGTCGCGAGCTGGGTGTCGGTATCGACGAGGTTGTGCACGTAGTAGAGGTCGATCTTGTCCGTGCGGAGCTTCTTGAACGACGCCTCGATGTTGGCCCGGCCCGTGTCCTTGCCGCGGGCATTGACCTTCGTCGCGAGGAAGACGCTGTCGCGAATCCGGGCCGACTCGAGGACCTGGCCGATCACATCCTCGGAGGCTCCGCGGGCGTAGTTGTCGGCCGTGTCGATCATCCGGCAGCCGGCCAGCGGCACGCCGGTAATGACTTCGCGGATACCATCGGTGAGGGATTCGTAGGTGCGGGTGCCGATGCCGATGACGGGGATGCGCTCACCGGTGCCGGGGATGGCCTTGGTGATGAGCGGAAGCGTGCCGGCGGCGGCCGGAGCGGCCGAACCTTGGGCCAATACGCGGGGCAGGGTGGCAAGGGCGGAGGCGCCGAGGCCAAGTTTGATCCAATCACGACGGCTGAGAGGCATGGAGAGAAGTGACGAAGCGAGGGTGGAAGCCGGTGGGCCCGGCAAGCCGGGCTGGACGGCGGGGCGGGGGACGATCTGGGTGATGACGTAGGAGTCGCGGGTCTGGTTTCCCCTTCCCCGGAAATCGATCGCCGCTCGGAGGAGCGGCCTAGCGGATGACGAGTTGATAAGAACCGGAGCCCAGCCCCGTGAACGCCCCGGTCTCGAGATTGCCGTCGTCGATGATCGCGTCGACCTGCTTCATCACCGTGTCATTGGGCGGGCCGCCGGACAGCAGGAGACGGCCGGTGGGACCACTCCAGGAGTATTGGCCGCCGACCGGCGAGGGCAGGCTGTAGGCCGTCGGAAGAATTCCGTCCATATTCAGCGGCGTGACGCCCGAGCCGGCGGCTGGCGGCCAGCGGCCCATTTCGAGGTTCGTGCGCTCGAAGGAGGCTTGGATCTGGCGGAAATCGTTGGCCATCAGGGTGGCCAAGGAGCGCTGCTTGAGCCGCTGGAAGGCGGGCACGGCCAAGGCCGCCAACAGACCAATGATCACGATCGCGATCATGATCTCGATGAGCGTAAAGGCCCTTACCTTGGCGGGAGGCCGCGGCATAGGGTGATAACCCTATGCCGCCGATGACCTAAGGCAAGGCTGGACTATCCTTGCTGGTGCGAAGCGCCGGCGTTACCGGCCCTGCTTTTTGGCCCGCTTATCGGCTTTTTTCTGCTCCGGCGTGCGCTGGGGGAGCTTCTTTGCCTGTTTCTGCGAATTCTGGGTTTTGGCCATGGCGGAGGTGGGGCGATCGGACGGGGCGGGTCAAGACGAAGCGTGCTGCGGCCAGACCGGTTTGCCCGTTTCGGCCGGCGCGGCGCGGTCGGTCGTGCCCCGGCGGGGCATCTCCGGGGCGCGTGCGTCCGCCCGCTGGCGCCGGGCCGAGTCCTCGGCGGCCATCAGCCCGGGCGGGTGGCCGCCTGGTTTCGCGGGGCCGTTTCGAGGGAGCGGATCTGCGGAGGCCAGCGCTTGCTCGGCCCGCAACCAGTGGTCCAGGGCTTGGCCGTCCTGACACCCCTCCTGCTGCCAGAGGTGGTAGGCATGCTGCTCAATCGCTTCGTGCGAGGGCGAGGTCATGAGACGGGAAACTCACTCCTTGTTGGTGGCGTCCTGGATCTTTTCGCCGGCGTTTTCGATGTCCTTGCCGGCGCCATCCATCGTGTTGCAGCCGGCGAGGGCGAGGGTGCCGAGCGCGAGGAGGACGAGGGCGGAGCGGCTCAGGAGAGAGGAGAGAGAGGTCATGATGGTGGGAGGGAGGGTTGGAAAGGCCCGGGCGAAGGCGCGGGCGTGGTCTGGGCCGACCGAGCGGGATCGGGGAGGTTCCGGTTTCGGCGGCGCCCGGTCCGCGAGTCAGGGTTTGCCGCAGCTTGGGCTGGGGGCCGCGGCGCCCCGGGGTGGACCAGGCGATTAGCACTTAGGCTGGGCGCCCAATGAGCCGATAACCCAGGGGTGCGTAAATCCGCACGGCGCCGTGAACCGCTACGAATTCGAAGTGCACATCAAGCCGGGCCAATTCCTGCAGTTTTACCGCGGGGAGGCTCAGCATGTCGTCGTGCAAGCGACCACGGGGCAGAACGTCCAGCTTCCCGCGTCGATTTTCCGCTCGTTTGTGACGCCCGAGGGTGTCCATGGACGCTTCGTCCTGACGTGCAATGACCAGCACAAGGCGCCGCTGCTCGAGCGCGTCAGCTGAGTTGCGGTAAGGGCCGGTGTCCTGGCCGGAGGCAGTTGAGGTTGGGGACCATGGTCCGACCTTTCCGATGGGGCGTAACTTCTGCCCGGTTGACGGTGTCATGGTGGCATCACCATGGAAATCGCGGTCTGGATCCTCACGCTTGGGCTGACCTTCATCGGTCTGCTGGGGGTGATTCTGCCCCTCTTGCCCGGCACAACCTTGATTCTGGTCGCGATGATCGCCCATAAGCTGCTGTTGCCAGGGAGCTTGAGCGGTTTTGCGCTCGGCTGGATTGCCGCCGTGTGGGCGCTGTCGGTGCTGATCGACTTTGTGGGGGTGCTGATCGGGACGCGGCTCTTCGGCGGCAGCCGCTGGGGCTTGGCCGGGGCGAGCGGCGGGGCCTTGGTGGGGATGTTCTTTTCTCTGCCGGCCCTGATGCTCGGAACCATCTTTGGCGCGGTGGCGGCCGAGCGCTACGTGGCAAAAAAATCCCGCCGCGAGTCCCTCCGCGCGGGCGCGGGTGCGGCCTTTGGCTTCGTGCTCTCCACGGTGGGCCGCCTCGCCTGCGCCGCGGTCATGATCGGGGTGTTCCTCTTCGCCGCCCAGCCCCCGAGCTGGGGAAGTTAGTCCGATGGATCCAGCCCGGCCGGCCTGACCGAAGGTTAGGCGCAGGAGGGCTGAGACCGGCCCCATATCACTGCCGTAGAAGCGTTTAGTGCTCGGGGTTAACGACCCGCCGACAGCTGAAACCACCGAGCCAAAGAGGCCGTTTCCTCAATCGAAAATCCGCAATCGAAAATCCAAAATCCCCTCACCCTCCCGCCGACGGCGAGGCCGGCGCAGGGGCGACAGCGGCCGTCTCGGCCAGCGAGAAATCGATCGGCAGCTGCATGAGGATGGGACCGGCTTTGCCGCGGAACTCGGGCGGCGAGAACCGCCACTGGGCGATCGCCTGCCGCGCGGCCTCACCAAAGGCCGGATCGCTGGCCTCGGCCACCTGACACTGCGTGGGGGTGCCATCGAGATCGACCAGGAAGGCAATCACGGCGTAACCCTCGATCCCCTTCTGCAGAAAGTTCTCCGGATAAACGGGTTGCGCTTGATGCACGGGGCGAAACTTCGGTTTGGCCTCCGCGAAGGTGACGAACTCGCCGGTGAAGCTCACCTCATTGAAGACCGGCTGCGTCTCGGCCTCAGGCGTCTGGGCCAGGGCGCTCGCGAGCATCAGGACTGAAGCAAGGAGGAGGGCGGGTTTCATGGGCGCTCCTGAAATATAGATAAAACACCCTAGGCGCTGGCAACCGATTTTCCTCAAGTTTTGAAAAAAAGGTCGACCGGCGGCCGGGGCCCCAGCCGGATTTGAAATCTGAAATCTGAAGTTTCAAATCGCAGGGCCGCCCGCGCCGGCGAAAGCTGCGTGGCCTCGCTCGTGCGTCCCCTTTCCTCGGTCATGACCTCCCCATCGCTGCTCCCGGCCCTGCTTGTTCTGGCAACCCTGACGGTTTCCGCCCACGCGGCCGGCAGCCGGGCTCGCGATCTGGGGATTGTCCCGGGCGTCCTGCCGACCGGCCCGCTCAATGCGATCACGGATGTGGCGGGGGTCAGGGTCGGACACGTGACGCTCCACGAGGGCAGCGATGTCCGGACGGGCGTGACCGCGATCCTGCCGCACGGCGGCAATCTCTTTCAGCAGAAGGTCCCGGCCGGTATCCATATTGCGAATGCCTTCGGCAAGCTCGCCGGCAGCACGCAGGTGGAGGAGCTCGGCAATCTGGAGACGCCCATCATCCTGACCAATACGCTGAGCGTCGCCGAGGGCATCGCGGGCGCGGTCGAGTGGACTCTGGCCCAGCCGGGCAATGAGCAGGTCTTCAGCGTCAACGCCCTCGTCGGCGAAACCAATGACCGCTCGCTGAATGACATCCGCCGCCGGGCCGTGACGAAGGACCATGTGATCGCGGCCATTCACTCCGCCGCGCCGGGCCCGGTGGCGGAGGGCGCCGTCGGCGCGGGCACGGGCACCGTCTGTTTCGGCTACAAGGGCGGCATCGGCACGGCGTCACGCGTCCTGCCCGCAGCGCTGGGCGGCTACACCGTCGGCGTGCTGGTGCAGACCAATTTTGGCGGGATCCTCTCGATCGTCGGTGCGCCGGTGGGGCGCGAGCTGGGCCGGTACTATCTCAAGGAATACGCCGAGCCGGCGCCGGGAGGCTCCTGCATGGTCGTGGTCGCAACCAACGCGCCCATCGACGCCCGCAATCTGCGCCGCCTCGCGTCGCGCGCCGAACTCGGTCTCGGCGTGACCGGCTCGTCGACCAGCAATGGCAGCGGCGAATACATCATCGCCTTCTCCACCGCCCGCGAGGTACGCGAGCTCCTCGCCAATGACGCGATGTCACCACTTTTCCAGGCGGTGAAGGAGGCGACCGAAGAGGCCGTCTACAACTCGCTCTTCATGGCGACCACGGTCACCGGCTACCAGGGCCGCACGATTGAGGCCCTTCCCACGGCCCGCGTCCTCGAAATCCTCCGCGGCCACAACCTGCTCAGCGCCCCGGCCAAGAAATGATTTCTTTAGCCACGTACCGAGCGGAGCGACATCAGCGATGGAGACGAATTCACACGAATCGATCCATTCAGACCCCGACCTTGACCACGGATTACACCGATTAACACGGATCCGGACCATCGGGCTTGGATTCAATCCGCGCTCATCCGCGCAATCCGTGGGAGAGATCGATGGATCGAATCCCTACGTGATCGGTTCGCCCAACTCACTTCCTGAAAACGAGGATGTGCTGCCAAGGCAGGGTCGTGATCGTGCGCTCGAAGGTGAGGGCGTGGGGGGACATCTCCTTTTTCACCTGATCGACCGTCATCTTGTGCAGGGGCTTGATCGGAACATAGCGATCCTCGCCGCGGTACTCGACCAGGACCAGCCGCCCGCCGGGTTTGAGCGCGCGGAGCATGCCCTGGGTCATCTCGTACGGGAAATCGAACTCATGGTACACGTCGACCAGCAGGATCGTGTCGAGTGACTCGGCCGGGAGCTTGGGATCCTGCGTGGTCCCGAGCACCGGCACCACGCGGCCATCGACGCCGCGCTTGCGCATGTTGCCCATGAGCAGATCGAGCATCTCCTGCTGGATCTCCACCGCATAGATCTTGCCGGTTTCCCCGACCCGCTGCGCCATCCGCCAGGAAAAATAGCCCGTGCCCGCGCCCACATCGGCGACCGTCTCGCCCGCCTTCAGTCGCAGGGCGCTGAGCAGCAGATCCGTCCGCTCCTCCTCCTGGCGCTCGGGCCGCTCCAGCCAGGCGGCCGCCTGGTGCCCCATGACCTGCGCGATCTCGCGTCCGAAATACGCCTTGCCGATCCCATCCCGGTCCCGCTGCGGCAGCATGACATACGCCGCCTCCGGCGGCCGCGCCGGCGGTTCCGCCGCAATGCCGACCGTCGTGACCAGAGCAGCAACGAGCAGGGCAAATGATCGAAAGCGACGCATAGGC
>CAYZCV010000175.1:0-6746 GCA_964476965.1 uncultured Opitutus sp.
CGGCAAGAAGTCCGTCAGCATGTTCGAGATGACCAAGCTGGTTTCCGGTCACCTCAAGAAGTAGGCAGTACCTCACCCCTGCACTTTCGAGCCGCCGCAGCAATGCGGCGGCTTTTTTGTGCCCGGCGCCAGGGGTTCGGCGTTGCCCTGCCGACCCGGGCGGGATTGGCTCGGGGCACGCTCCTCCGATGCCTCTCGACCCCTCAAAGGTATGGCCGTCCGTCGGCTGGCTGGCGGTGCTCGCCGCCGGGGTGGGGGCGGGTTTGGCGGGGCAGTCCGCCGCGAGGGAGGCTGCGGTCGCCGCGCTGGTGGCGGACCTTCGGCGGGCCACGGTGACCTTTGCCCCGGAGGAGCTGGATGCCCTTCAGGCCGGGGCGGGCGATGTGGCCAATCCCGCCTACCGGGCGGTCAAGGACCGGCTGATCCGGCTGCGGACGGTCGAGGCCGAGGTCCGGCGCTTTCAATTGATCCGTCAGCCGGCGGGGCCAGCCGGCGGTCGCCTCCTGGCCGATTCCACCCCGGCCGACGCGCCCGGGTCCGAGCCGCCGGGCTCGCCGTTGGCGCGCGGGGATGACCTGCCGGGCTGGATGGCGGTGCTGGCGACGGGCGAGCCCGGGACCGATACCCGCCGTTCCGCCGGCGGCGAGGAGGTGGTCTCGGCCTACGCGGTGGTGCGTGATCGCGGGCCCGCGGCGGAGCGGGATCTGCTGGAGGTTGAGGTTCCGGTCTCGGCGTGGGCCCCGGAGCTGCGCGCGGCCACCGCCCGGTGGGCCGCCCTGACCTGGGTGGCGCTGGGGCTTCCGCTGGGCCTTTTTCTGCTCTGGCGCCGGCGCGAGCGCGCGGCCGGGTCGCTCCGCGAGTTGGCTCAGGCGGTCGAAGGGAGTCCCGCGCCGGTCCTGCTGATGGATGGGGCGGGGAGGATTCTGCAGGCGAATCAGGGGGTGTGCCGACAATTTGGCTACACCGCTGCGGAGCTGGTGGGGCAGGACTGGCGGTCGCTCGGCGCCCAGAGCGATGCTGGGGAGGCGGGCGCGAACCTCGTGGGGGCGCTCCAGGCCGGCAAGTCCTGGCAGGGCCACTGGACGGGCCGGAGGAAAGACGGATCGATCTGGCCAGTGAAAATTGTCGCCTCGCCGGTGCTCGATGCGACGGGGGCGCTGCAGCGCTTTCTGGTGGTGCTCGAGGATCTCACGACCGCCCGCCTTCATGAAGATGAGTTGGCGACGGCGCGGGAGCGCGCGGAGACGTCGGACCGTGCCAAGGGCCACTTCCTCGCCACGCTGAGCCACGAGGTGCGCACCCCGCTCAACGGGGTGGTTGGCTTTGCCAGTCTCCTGTTGGATACGCCGCTCACGCCGGAGCAGCGCGAGTATGCCCAGACGATCCGCAGCAGCAGCGAGGCCCTGATTGAACTGACGTCCCAGGTGCTCGATTTCTCGCGGCTTGAGGCCGGAAAATTCGAGCCGCTCATCCAGCCCTGCTCCATCGCCGATGGGGTGGAGGATGCGCTGGAAGTCTTTGGCGGCCGGGCGGCAGAAAAAGGAATCGAGCTTCTGCACCGGATCGACCGCTCGGTCCCGCCCCAGGTTCAGACTGATGGCGTGCGGCTCCGGCAGATCCTGGTCAATCTGGTGAGCAATGCCGTCAAGTTCACCGCCTCGGGCGAGGTCGAGGTGGTGGTCACGGGCCTGGCCGGCCCGCCGCGACTCCGATTTGAAGTCCGCGATACCGGACCCGGGATTCCGCCGTCCGAGCGGGGCCGACTGTTCCTGCCCTTCACGCAGACGGAGTCGGCGCTTGGCCATGGCGGGACGGGCCTCGGGCTGGCGATCAGCCGTCGTCTGGTCGAGGCACTCGGCGGTGAAATTTCGGTGGGGGGCGAGCCCGGGCAGGGCGCGGTGTTCCGCTTCACGCTACCGTTTCTGCCGGTCGATGAACCGCTAGTGCCGACGCCCGCGGCCGGCAGCCTGCACGGCGTCCGCATCGCTGTGTACGCGCGCCAGGCCGGGCTGCGCGCCGAACTGCTGGCCCAAGTTGAATCCTGGGGCGCCGTCCCGCTCCCGGTTGCGGCGCTCCCGCTTCCCGTCTGCGAACTGGCCCTGGTGGATGGCGATCCTGACACGATGGAGTGGGTGAACGGGCACCCGGCAGGCGCCCCCGGCTGGTCGCCGGAGCGCGTGATAGGGCTGGTCCCCTTCAATCTACCGGTTGAGGCGCGGCAGGTCCTGCGTCCGCGCTTTGCCACGCTCCTCAACAAACCCGTGCGACACGAGCCGCTCCGTCGGGCGGCCGCTGCGCTGTTGCTGCCCGGCGGCGTGACCGACACGCACACCCCCTTTGCCGCGCTCCAGCTGCGCGTGCTGGTGGTCGAGGACAACCGGGTGAGCCAGCTGCTGTTGCAGCGCATGCTCGACAGCCTCGGTTGCAGCTGGGCCACGGTGCCCAACGGACGCCGCGCACTGGAGGAGCTTTCGATCAGCGATTTCGATCTGGTGCTGATGGATCTGCACATGCCGGAACTGGACGGGGTGGCCGCCACGCGTTTGATCCGGGCCGGCGAGGCCGGGCCGGTGGCGCGCGAGGTCTGGATTGCCGCGGTCACGGCGGACGCACGACGCGAGCAGCGCGAGCGGGCCTTCGCGGCGGGGGTCAATGATTACGTCGAAAAACCCATCACGCTGGCGGATATCGAAGGGGCCCTGCGTCGGTATCGCGCGGAGCGGCGTTCGCCCCCGCGCTGAATTGCGGAGGGCGGAGCCGGCCGGACCCAGCTTCGGAACGAAGCGGGGTCCGGGCACTCCGCACTCCGAAATCCGCAATCCCCAAGAGCGTGCCCCGCGCCTCTTAGTGCTCCAGCGCGGTCGTGAGCTGCTGGCAGGCGAGCTTGAGGATCTGGAGGCGGGCGTGGCGCTTGTTGTTGGACGGGATGAGATGCCACGGGGCGAAGGCAGTGTCGGTCAGGGCGAGCATGTCGCCCACCGCGACCTCGTACGCGGACCACTTGCGCCGGTTGCGCCAGTCCTCGTCATTGATCTTGTGCAGCTTGTAGCGCGTGGCTTCGCGCGCGCGGAAGCGGCGGAGCTGCTCGTCCCGGCTGATCTGCATCCAGAATTTGACGACAATGATGCCGTGCTCGGTCAGCTGCTCCTCGAAATCGTTGATCTCGCGGTAGGCGCGCTTCCACTCGTCGGGCCGAGCGAAGCCCTCGAGGCGCTCGACCAGCACGCGTCCGTACCAGGAACGATCATAGATGGTCACGAGGCCCGCGCGGGGGATATGGCGCCAGAAGCGCCAAAGGTAGTGATGCGATTTTTCCTCGTCGGTCGGCTTGGCCACGGGGATCACGCGGTAGTCACGCGCATCGATCGCGCTGGTCAGGCGGCGGATGGCGCCGCCCTTGCCCGCGGCATCCCAGCCCTCGAACACGAACACCACGGAGCGGCCGGCCCCGGAGGCCTCGCGCACCAGCCGGTTGAGGCGGCCGAGCCACTTCTCGCGTTTCTCCTCGTACTCCGGCTCGGTCAGATGCTGGTCGAGCGGCAGCGCGAGCAGGCGCCGCCGGCCCGAGGGGCGCAGCGGCTTGTCCACGGCGGCGGTCCGGCCCGGGGATTGCACCCGCTCCCGCGCGCGGTGGTGTTCACGGAATCGCTGGAGGAGCAGCCCGGCGATGGCGAGATTGCGTGAGCGGTCATCCTGCGCGTCGATGATGGTCCAGGGCGCGCCCGGCCGATGGGTGTCCTTGATGATGCGGCCGGCAGTCCGGGCCAGACGCTCGTAGATCCGATTCGCGTGCCAGTCGTTCTCGGTGACCCGCCAGGCGGTGTCCTCATCCGCCTCCAGCTCACGCAAACGGTCGCGCTGCTGCTCCTTGGAGAGATGGAGCCACACCTTGATGATGAGGGTTCCATTGTCGGAAAGCAGTTTCTCGAAATGCCGGATCCGGCGCAGGCCGTGCTCGAGGTCGGGCCCTGTCTTGGCGCGTTCCGCCTCTTCGCGGAGCGTCTCGGTGTACCAGGAGCCGGCGTAGATGCCGATCCGGCCGGCGGTGGGCAGGCAGCGCCAGAATCGCCACATGAGCGGACGTTCCCGCTCCTCATCCGTGGCCTTGTGAAAGGAAAAGGTCTCGACGCCGCGCGGATCGAGCCAGCCGCTGAGGGTGTTGATGGCCTCGCCCCGCCCCCCGCCTTCGACTCCGGCGATGATCAGGACAATCTTGAAGGGCGCATCCTTGAGCTTCACCTGGAGCTGCACGAGCTGCTCGCGCAACGCCGGCAGTTTCGCCTCATAGGCCTTTTTCGATAAGCGCTGTTTCCCGCCGGACGCCTTGGGCATGCGGCGTTAGAATTGGGTGTGCGCGCGGATGCTGTCGAGCCGAGTCTGCAGTTGCGTCGGAGATGTTACGCAGAGCGGCTCACGGCCTTATCTGAATCAGCGTGCCGGGCGCCGGCTGCGCGCCCGGGCGCTGCTCCATTGTATTGAGCCAGAACCCCGCGGATTGCCGGTAGGCAGAGAAGCCGTCGGGACCGAGGCTTCGGGTGATCGACTCCGTCGCTTCGCGTGCGAGGGTACTGGATTGGCTCCGGCGCTCGTCGGGCGTGAGCGCCGAGTTTGTCTGAACCGCGGCCCACCGGCGCTGGATGTCGCGCTGTACGGCCGTGACTTCCTGCGCGGTGGCCCGGGGGAGTTCCAGCCGGTCAACCAGCGCGGCAAGTTGCCGGTAAGACGCATCACGGCTGCGCTCGAACTCGGTTCCCCGCTCCTCACCGAGGATGGTCTTGGCCTCCGCAATCAACGCCTGCTCGGCCGCGCGGCGCTGCGCGGCGTTGGCCGACGGGCTCGACGGAGCCGTCATTGAGTTGAACTGGTCGTTGTAGGCCTCCTGCAGTCGATAGAGGGAACGGAACTCCTGCTCGTTCACCTCCACCCACGTAAGCTGACTGCGAAGCTGGTTGGCCGCGGGGGACCGGCGGAGCTGGTAGTCCTCGTACTCCTCAGGGGTCAGCAGCGCCTGCAGGTCGGCGCGTTCCTCCTGGGCGAGCAAGGCGAGCTTGGCCCGGTCCTCGGCGAGCAGCAGTCCGCCGGATTCAGTCTGCACGGCCGACCGGAGTTCACTGTAGTCCGAACTGATCTCCATGATGCGGCTGATTTTCTCGATGGGGATCGGCCCGTAGGTGCGTTCCCGCTCAGCCTTTGCTGCGGCGCTCATGAGGGTGGATTCCCAATCCTCGCCCATGACAGCCTGGAAGGCCCGGCGTTGCTCGCGGGTGAGTTCGCGCATGGCCGCACCGCCGGAGAAGCTTTGGAAGTAATCACGGCTCCAATAGGCGGACGGGGTTGCGGCGAGGATGGCGCGCCGTCGCTCGGCGAACTGATCGAAGATGACGGCCTGGGTGATCGCCGCGGACATTTTGGGTGGCAGACCGGCCGTGCGGAGCTGGTTGACGAGCTGAGCCGGGTCGGCCGAGTTGAGCTGTTCCCACGCCGGGACGAAGGGATCCGTCGACTCCAGTGCCGCCCGACCTCCGTCGGTACGGCGGGACTCGACGAAGCCGGGGGCGACCTGAGGTCGGGTGAGTGAGCGGAGGAGCATCGCGTTGGCGACGAGGGAGGTGGCGAGCAGACCGACGATGAGAGGCGTTTTCATGGCGCGGCGGGTCAACGAGTGGGCACGGGCCGGGAGCTCGGCGTGAGGGCCTGCAGCCACTGACCGCCGTACTCGCGGTACCCGGCAAGGGCGCGTTCACCCAGCACCTTTTGCAGGCGTTCGGTCGCTTCGCGATTGAGGGCGCCCAGCTCTTGCGCGGCCTGGGTCTGGTTGCTGCCGGCGGAGCCACGGAGCGTGGCGGCGCGCTGTTGAATCTCGCGCTGGATTGCGTTCACCTCGGTGGCGGCCGAGAGTGGCAGACCGTACCGGGCGGTGAGACGCGTGAGCGTTTGCAGGGCCGGATCGCTCGCGATGCGGAAATCGGCCAGGCGCTCGGGGGAGAGCACGCCTCCGAGCTGATCGGCCAGCGCCTGTTGCTGGCGGGCCCTTTCCTCGACCGAGGTCGGGCCCACCACGTTTCTGACTTCGCCTTGGTTGAGTTGGGCGCGAACGATGGCACGGAATTCCTCCTCGGTCGGATTGAATGCGGCGAGCTGGAAACGCAGCTGCGAGGAGGCCGGTCCGGTACGGACCTGGTACTCGAAGTACTCCGCCGGCGAAAGCAAGGCGCGGAGATCGGCATCCTGCTCGCGGTCGAGCAGAGCGAGCTTCTCGTCGTCCGCGGGCAGCCGGCCGATCCCCATCGAGATGTTTGCGCTGGTCAGGTCCTGCCGGAGGTCGGAGTAGTCGCTGAGGATTTGCTGCAGCTGACTGAATTTTTCGTCCGACATCGTTCCGAACTGACGCTCCCGGAGAAAGGCCTGAGGTCCGTTGGGATCTTCCGCGTCAGGGCCCAGCAATTCCTTCATCAAGGCCTGCTGTTCGCGGGACAGCTCGCGGCGGGCGACGCGAACGTCGTTGGAAACGGGCGGGGAGGCGATGAACGACCGGCTGCTGCCCTTCCAATACGGAGATGGCTCCGTGGCGGGATCGAGGGCTCGCCTGCGCTCGCTGAAGAGATTGCTGACCATCATGGACACCAGCGTGCGGATGACCGAGGGCGGGTAGCCGGCGGCACGCAGCCGGGCGATGAGCCCGGGCAGTTCCTCGCGCGTGGGGGAGACCCAGATTTCCTCGAACCTGCGCGGCCCATCAGGCCCTC
>CAYZCV010000176.1:0-6586 GCA_964476965.1 uncultured Opitutus sp.
CCCTCGCAACGGCAGCGCTTCTTACCTCCGTGAGCATCGCGGCGGCGGCCACAAGCACACCTGAGCCCAAAACGTTCGTCTATGTTCTCCGTCTGATCCCTCGCCTGCATGACGACCGGGCATGGACCGATAAGGATGCTTCCATCATCCAACGGCACGCCGCCCGCCTGACAGCCGAGACGAACGCCCGACGCATCATCTTGGCTGGACGCACCACCGAACCCGGCGACCAGACCTTCGGCCTGGTGATCTTCGAGGCGGCCGACGAGGCCTCCGCCCGCGCCTACATGCAAGCCGACCCTGCGGTGGCCGAGGGCATTATGACCGCCACGGTTCATCCCTACCTGATCGCGTTTCAACGCGAGCCCCTTTCCACCCAGCCTTAACGATCCCCTTCGGTCGACCAACCGTTCACCGTCCCTGTTCGCCGCTCAACCGCACGCTCGCGCCTCGGATCTCTCCGGCCCGGTCACACCAACCCCAGCGATCGCATCAATCTCATTTCACCCTGCGCCATGCACGACCTCAAGTACGCCATTCGCTCCCTGCTGAAGACCCCTGGATTCACGACTGTCGCGATCCTCACCATGGCCGTCGCAATCGGGGCCTGTGCCTCACTCTTCAGCGTCCTCCAGGCAGTGGTGCTCAAACCGCTGCCCTACCCTGATCCCGACTCACTGGTGAGCATCTGGGGCGTGAATCGGGAGCGGAATCTGGAGGCGCCTGTCATATCGTGGAGCAAGTACGAGGCATTCCGCGACCGCCGGGACGTTTTCTCCGCGATCAGCATGTCGGCGGGAAACGGTTTCACGCTCGTGGAGGGTACCGGCGAGCCTGAGCAGGTCTTCGGGTTGCATGCCTCAGCCAATTTTCTTCCCGTGCTCGGACTCAACCCTGTCCGGGGCCGAAGCTTCAGCCCCGAAGAGGATCAGGAGGGCGGTCCACCGGTGGCGATGATCAGCGAAAAGCTCTGGCGCAGTCGTTTTGGCGCTGATCCTGCGATCATTGGGCGCGTCATCACGATCGATGGCGTTCCACGTGAAATCGTTGGCCTCCTGCCGTCCCCTCTGCCCGTTCCGTTCAACCAGACGGAGATTCTCGTTCCACGTCCGCTGGAGCTGCCCTACCTCACGCCCCAGAACCGGAACAACGCCATCACACACCAAGCCTTTGCCCGCCTTGCCCCCGGGGTGACGCTCGAGCAGGCGAATCTCCGCGTGCAGGAGATGCAGCAGCAGTTCGCCGCGGCCAATCCGGGCCACATCGATGCCAACAACCAAAGCGAGGTCAGAACGCTCGCCGACCAGGTGCTTGGGAATCTCGATCGCACGTTCTGGACCCTGGCCGGCGCGGTCGCGGCCGTGCTCCTCATCGCCTGTGCCAATATCGCCAATCTCTTCCTCGCGCGGGTCAGCGCCCGCCAGAAGGAGATTGCGGTGCGTCTTTCCCTCGGCGCCCGCCGGGGCGAGATCGTACGGCAATTCATGGTGGAAAGCCTGGTCTTCACGCTCGTTGCCAGTGTCGGCGGCGTGCTCTTCGCCGCGTGGAGCTTGCAGGGCATTCAACTGCTGGCCGGGCCGCAGCTCCCGCGCGCCGAAGAGATTGCGATCGATCCCATCGTGCTGGCGTTCTCCCTCGGTGCCGCGCTTGTGGCGGCCGTACTCATCGGCGTCTACCCGGCGCTGCAGGCCTCCCGCACCGATGTCCAACTGGTGCTCAAGGACTCCGGTCGCGGCGCCGGTGGTGGCTCCGCCGCCAAGGCCTTCCGCCACCTGTTGGTGGTGACGCAGGTCGCCCTGTCCCTGACCCTGCTGATCTGCGCCGGGCTCCTGGTCCTCAGCTTTTCGAAACTGCAGCGCACCGACCTGGGATTCGAACCGGAGGGCCGTGCCTTTGGCCTGATCAACCTGCCCAACGCGCGCTACGGCCAACCTGAACTCAGCCGTGAATTCTTCCGACAGTTGCAGGATCGCATGAACCAAGCGCCGGAACTGGCCGCCGGTGGCGCCATCTTCGGACTCCCGCTTGACGGATCGAACGCCATCTCGCCCTATCTGATCAAAGGTCGCCCCACCCAGCCGATTCACGAGCGCCCTCTGGCCAACGTACGTCAGGTGACCACCGGCTACTTTGCGGCAATGGGCATACGCTTGCGCGAAGGGCGGTTCTTCACCGACCAGGACCGCTTCGGCGGCGAAAACGTGGCGATCATCAATGACACCCTGGCTCGAAAACTCTTCCCGAACGAATCGCCCCTCGACCAGCACTTCCTGATCGGGCCCAACGGCGACATTCCCGTTCGCATTGTCGGCGTCATTCGCGATGTGAAGGCCGCCGGACTCGCGGCTCCCCCGCCTGACGAAATCTACTACGCCCGCGACCAGCGGGGAGGCGCCTTCATGCAAGTGGTCGGACAGGCGCGGACGGGCCTTTCCGCCTCCGCCGTCATTCCTGTTCTGCGTCGCATCGTAGCCGAAATTGATCCGGCGGTGGCCCTGGCCGCGCCGCGGACAATGCGAAATCAGGTTGACCAGTCCATTGGGGTGCAACGCGTGACCATGGCCCTCCTGATCGCCTTTGCCACCATCGCTGCGCTGCTGGCGGCGGTCGGCATCTTCTCCGTCATGGCCTATGCCGTCACCCAGCGAACGGGCGAGATCGGCGTGCGCATGGCGCTGGGTGCAAGCGGGAGGGACATCCTGAGCTTGATCCTCCGCAGCGGCGTGCGGCAGATCGGCCTTGGCCTGCTCGTCGGGCTGGGCGGCGCATTCGCCGCCAGCCGACTCCTTCGCCAGATTCTGTTTGAGGTCGAGCCCTTCGATCTTCGCGTTTTCGCGGCGGTCGCGGCCGCCTTCGCCCTCATTGCCGCACTCGCGTGCCTCATCCCTGCGCGCCGGGCCACCCGCGTCGACCCCATGGTCGCGCTGCGAACCGAGTGAGCGAGCGACAACGAAATCGGCTCGCCAAACATAAACGACCCGGCAGCAGCGTGCTCCTCAGGCGAGGTTGTTCGCTGCGCCGGGCCGACGGACTGACTCCATGGTCCAAACCCCTTCAAGCGACTCCGCGGCCAACGTTGCTTTGCAATTGATGCCCCACTTCAGCTTGCTCGGCGGACTCTCTTACCTCGTGTCACCCCGTTTCGCCCTCCTACTGCCCTTGCTGATCGGCACCCTGATGGGCGCGGAAACTTCCGCCGATGCCGCGCGATCACTCTTCAATGAGCGACGCTACCCGGAGGCCGAGGCGGCCTTCACGGCCAGGATCGCAGCGCGGCCCGATGACGCCGAGGCCCACTTCTTTCTCGGACGCCTGGCCCTTGCCCGTCAGCAGATTGCTGAGTCGCTGCCCCACTTCGAACGGGCGGTGGAGCTCGCCTCCAACCAAGCCGAGTACCAGTTCCAGCTCGGATCCGCGTCGGTCCAGCAGGCAGGACGACTGGGCATGTCCTTCAAGGCCCTGAGCCTCGTGAAGCGGGGCCGCCTCGCGATAGAAAGGGCCGTCGCGCTGGACTCCAACAACGTGCCTTATCGCCAAGCACTCCTGGAATTCTACGCCCAGGCACCCGGCATCGCGGGAGGCGGGATCGACAAGGCCTATGCGCAAGCCGAGGCCCTGCGTCCGCTCGACACCCGCGCAGCCACGCTTGGAGTCGCCGGACTCAAGGTGC
Source organism: uncultured Opitutus sp. (assembly GCA_964476965.1). Classification (GTDB taxonomy): domain Bacteria; phylum Verrucomicrobiota; class Verrucomicrobiia; order Opitutales; family Opitutaceae; genus CAMAXB01. Next base: position 3,671 of record CAYZCV010000176.1, read on the forward strand.
GCGAGAAAAAATACGCCGAAGCGATCACCTTGGTCGAAGCACTTCTGCAGGGAGCACCCGACGACTACCAAGCGCTCTATTTCATCGGTCGAACCGCGGCCGAGCACGGGGTCGCGCTTGAACGCGGCATCAGCGCGCTGCAGACCTGCCTCACGCTCACACCGCCGCCACGCCTGGTTGGACACGCCTCGGTCAATTATCGGCTGGGCCAGGCCCTCGCGAAGTCCGGCGATGCGTCCGCGGCCCGCGCCGCTTTTGAGGCCGCGCTGAAGATCGATCCCAACCACGCCGGATCCCGCACCGAACTCGACCGGCTGCAGACGGGGCGCTGACGGGAATCGGGGCGATCAGGATCCGCATCCGAAACCCGCGGACCGCACGAGTCTCCCTGCCGCCTGAGGACACCGTCCTGAGCTCGGTCTACCGGGCTCGAGCAGGCGAATTCCCTCGGGCCAGGTCCCGGATCCGAACAATTCCGGTCCCGGAGACGCGCCTCAGTTCCCACGGGTTCGCATTTGCGCCGCGCGGAAATGCAGACTTGATTGACGATCCTTCGCCATGTCATCGCCTTCCCCCATCGTTGATTTCCAGCGCGCTTCCAAGCGCTACGGCGAGGGTCCCCTCATCATCGACGACCTGACGCTCACGGCGATGCCGGGCGACTTCATCAGCTTGATCGGTCCGAGCGGTTGCGGCAAATCGACCCTACTCAAGTTGATCAGCGGTCTCAGCACCCTGACCAGCGGCGCGCTGAAGGTGAACGGACTGGCGCCCGAGCAGGCGGCGCGCGAACTCGCCTACGTGTTTCAGGAACCGACGCTCCTGCCCTGGCTCACGGTGGGCAAGAACGTCGAACTTCTGATGCGCCTCGGCGATTCGCCTCCCGGAGAACGGGCCACGATTCGACAGCGCGTGCTCTCGCTCGTTCGCCTCGACGGTCTCGCGGACCGTTATCCGCGCCAGCTTTCGGGCGGCCAGAAAATGCGCGTGTCCATCGCGCGGGCGCTGTCGCGCTCGCCGCGGATTCTGCTGCTCGACGAGCCGTTCGGGGCCCTCGACGAGATGACGCGGGACCACCTCAACGAGGAACTGCTCGCCATCCGCCAGCAGGAAGCTTGGACCGCGTTCTTCGTCACCCACTCGGTGGCCGAAGCCGTTTTTCTCTCCAATCGCATCGTGATCATGGCCGCCGGTCCGGGGCGGATCCACGAGGAAGTGCGGGTCGACCTGCCCTACCCGCGAACCGCGGAGACGCGGCAGTCGCCCGCCTACCAGCAGCTGGTTGCCCGGGTCTCGCGCGTTCTTCGCTCGGTCGAGGAGGTGGTCGCATGAAGCCGCTGCGCCGCCTGCTGCCCGTGCTCACCGGGTTCGTCTTTCTGGCCATCTGGTACGCCGTCCACTTCAGCCTCTCGACCGAGGAGCGCTACCTGCTGCCGCGGCCGGATGTGATCCTGCAGGCGTTCAGGGACGAAAGCGCGGTTCTCAGCAGCGCGACCCTCAATACGGCGCTCGGCGCCCTCAGTGGTTTCACCACCGCCATTCTGGTGAGCGTCGCGTGCGCCCTGCTGCTGTCGCTTTCGCCCCTGATCCGCGCCAGCCTCTACCCGTTCCTGATGATGCTGCAGATGACCCCCATCATCGTGCTCGCGCCCATCCTGATTCTCTGGAGCGGGCCTGGCTTCCTCAGCGTGACGATCATCACCTTCCTGATCTGTTTTTTCCCCCTCGTGGTGAATACCACGCAAGGGCTCATTTCGACCGACCGAAATCTGGTTGATCTTTTCACCATGGCGCGCGCCAGCCGGCGGCAGGAAATCCTCCTGCTTCGGCTGCCCTCCGCCCTCCCCTACTTTTTTACCGGCCTCCGCATCGCCGCGACGCTCGCGCCCATCGGGGCCATCGTGGGCGACCTCTATGCCGGGAACTCCGCCGGCGGTCGTGGCGGGCTTGGGTTCCAGACCATCATCTACAGTGCACAGTTCAAGATGCCGGCGCTGTTCGCGACCGCCTTCGCGGGCTGCGCTCTCGGCTTCGTTTTCGTAGGTGCCGTCGTTGCGCTTCAGTGGCGCCTGCTGCACCGTTGGCATGACTCGTATCACCGCACCGACACATGAAATTCCTCTGCCTGCTCTTCGCTCTCGTCCTGCTCGCCGCCGGCTGCGCCAAGCAGGATCCGGCCGCGTCGACCACCCCGGTCCCATTCAAGATCACCGTCCAGCTCGACTGGGTGCCGGAGCCGGAGCACGGCGGCTTCTTCCAGGCCCAGGCCCGCGGCTTCTTCAAGGAGGCCGGCCTCGAGATCGAACTGATTCCCGGCGGCCCCAACGCCTTCGTGATGCAGAAGCTGGCGACCGGCCAGGCCCAGATCGGACAGGCCGACAGCACCAACACGATCCTCGCCGTGGCCCAGGGCCTTCCGGTCACGCAGATCGGCGCCGTTTTCCAGAACGATCCGTCCGTCCTGATGCTCCATGCGGAGAACCCTATCACGCGCTTTGAGGACCTGAACGGAAAGACGCTCATGGCCCGACCGGAATGGGCCTTTCTTCCCTACCTCAAGAAGAAATACGGCATCGATTTCCAGCTCATCCCCTTCAACTTCTCCGTCGCCAATTTCATCGCGAACAAGGATTTCATCCAGCAGGGCTACTACATCGCCGAGCCCTACTTCATCACCAAGGGCGGCGCCAAGGCACCCAAGTACCTCTACGCGTGGGATGCGGGCTTTGACGCCTACGCGGTGCTGGTCGCCAACAAGGCTTGGGCCGCGCAACATCCCGAGCAGGTGCGCGCCTTCCTCCGCGCCTACATCCGCGGGTGGCAGGAATATCTCGAAGGAGATCCCGCGCCGGCGCACGCGCTGATGAAACAGATGAACGCCAACAACACCGATGAGTTCATGATGTTCTCCCGCCA
>CAYZCV010000177.1:0-6583 GCA_964476965.1 uncultured Opitutus sp.
CCAAGTTTGCTCGCGCCGGCTTCATCAACCAGCTGCTGACCCCAGGCGGGGCGCAGATCACCGACAGCTATCCCACCGACCACCTCCATCACTATGGGATCTGGTCGCCTTGGACCAAAACCCAGTTCCAGGGCCGGACTCCCGATTTCTGGAATGTTGGCCGGCTTTCCGCCCGGGTTGATTTCATGGGGCTTGAGCGGGTCTGGGAAGGCCCCGTCCACGGCGGCTTTGTCTCTCGTCAGGACATGGTCGACATCAGCGGCCCTGCGCCGGTCACGGCGCTCAACGAAGCATGGACCCTCACCGCGTACGCGATGCCGGGAACGGCGCGTCCGGTCCACGTGTTTGATCTCGATATTCTCCAGACCTGTGCGACGAACGATCCGTTGATTCTGCCCGAGTACCATTACGGCGGGATGGCCTTCCGCGGAGCGGCCTCGTGGCAGGGCGCAGCCAACGCGCGCATCCTCACGTCGGAAGGGATCGACGACCGCATCAAGGCCAACGCGTCCCGCGCCCGCTGGGTCCACTTCTGGGGCGACGTGGACGGCCGCCCGGCCGGAGCCACCGTCCTCGGACACCCGCAAAACTTCCGGGCTCCTCAGCCCATTCGCATTCCGCCCGACGATCCGTACTTCTGCTTCATTCCCTCCCAGCTGGGCCCCTGGCAGATCAATCCCGGCGAACCGTACCGCTCCCGCTATCGTTTCATCGCCATCGATGGGCCGCCCGACACCGCCCTCATTGAGGCGTTCTGGCAGGGCTACATCCAGCCCTCGGTGGCCTCGGTCCAGCCGCTCTGATCAGAGCCGGCCGCCGACGAATCTTCCCGTTTTTGGGACGCGGTCGTCCCGGCGGCGGTGACCCCGCGGATCGCTCGAGCGGGCTGGAAACATTTAACCCTTTGTTTATTAGCGATATAGGTTACGGCGCGAACTCTGGCACAGGGTCTGCAATGGAGGTGGGCAACTCCTCTCGCCCGCATGGATATCGCCCGCCCCAACGTTGCCCAACAAAAGCGCAAGAAGCGCATTCTGCTCGCCGTTATCATCGGCGCGGTGGTCATTGCCGCCACCGTCGCGCTTTCGTCGCTGAAACCTGCTGCGCCGTCCGTCGACCGCAATCTTGTCTGGATTGATACGGTCAAACGCGGCCCCATGGTCCGTCAGGTCCGCGGACTCGGCACGCTGGTGCCCGAGGACATTCGCTGGATCGCCGCGCGCACCCAGGGTCGCGTTGACCGAATCCTCATCCGGCCGGGTGCCGTGGTGACGGCAGACAGCGTTATTCTCGAGCTTTCCAACCCGGATGTCACGCAGGCGGCGGAGGCCGCCGAGTCCCAATTCACTGCAGCCGAGGCGGAGCTCGTGAACCTGCGGGTCCAGCTTGAGCGCCAGCTACTCGAAGCGGAGTCAGCTGCTGCCCGGGCCAAGTCCGATTTTGAACAGTCGAAGCTTCGGGCCGAGGTCAACGAGGAGCTCTTCCGGGAGGGACTTGTCTCCGCGCTGGAACTCCGCCTCTCCCGCGTGACGGCGGAGGAAGCCGCCACGCGCCACCAGATTGAGCAGAAGCGCTTCGCCTTTTCCAAGGAATCGATCGGACCTCAGGTCGCGGTCAAGGAAGCCGAGGTCGCCCGCGTGAGGGCCCAGGCCCGACTCCGGCGGGAGGAGGCCGCCGCACTGGCCGTGCGAGCCGGCGTCGCCGGGGTTCTCCAGCAGCTCCCCCTCGAGATCGGGCAGCAGGTTCAGCCCGGCGCCAATCTCGCCCGCGTCGCCGACCCATCCCGACTAAAGGCGGAAGTTCGCATTGCCGAGACTCAGGCCAAGGACATTCAGATCGGCCAGGTTGCGTCGATTGATACCCGCAACGGGCTGGTCACCGGCACCGTGGCGCGCGTCGATCCGGCGGTGCAGAATGGCACCGTGCTCGTCGATGTGTCGCTCACCGGCGAGCTGCCCCGGGGCGCCCGTCCGGATCTTTCCGTTGATGGGACGATTGAACTCGAACGGCTCGACAATGTCGTCTTCGTCGGCCGGCCCGCCTTTGGCCAGGAGCGCAGCACCGTCGGAATCTTCAAGCTGGACGCTGACGGCATTGATGCCGTCCGAGCCCAGGTGAAGCTCGGCCGGAGTTCAGTCAACACGATCGAAATCCTCTCGGGGCTCGAGCCCGGCGATCGCGTCATCCTATCCGACATGTCCCAGTGGGACGGCAACGAGCGGATCCGTCTGAACTAACTCCAACTTGGCTGCGACTTCCCGCCCTCCGCCGTTTTCTTCCGTCAGCCACTTTTCTACCTGGTCTGGTCCCTCCACGATTGTGCCCGTCCTCGTCATCGCTGCTCTCGCCCTGCTCGTCGCCACCGAGACGGACGATTGATCGCGCCCATCAGCCTACTTCGATTCTCGATTTTCGAATTTCGATTTCAGCCCGCTTTTTCGCCGCCGCACCGTTCTCCGTAAAACAAACATTGTAACCACCCTGCCCGACCTCGGGTTAGCACCCTGATTCCCTCGCTCCGCGTTCAATCGAAAATCGACATTCCAAAATCGAAAACTCCCTTCCCCATGTCCTCCACTGCCGAATCCCTCATCAAACTCGATGGCGTGACCAAGGTCTTCTTCACCGACGAGGTGGAGACCCACGCCCTGTCGGGCATCCACATGGAAATCCGCAAGGGCGAGTACGTGTCCATCGCCGGACCATCCGGCTGCGGCAAGTCCACCCTGCTTTCGATCCTCGGTTTGCTCGATGCACCGAGCGACGGGACCTACCTCCTGAACGGTCGCCCCGTCCAGGGCCTCTCCCTTCCGGAGCGCGCCCGGATCCGCAATCGCGAGATCGGCTTCATTTTCCAGTCCTTCAATCTCATCGGCGACCTCACCGTGTATGAAAACGTTGAGCTTCCGCTGACGTATCGCGGCATGGCGCCCGCCGAACGCAAGGACCGGGTCACCGAGGCCCTCGAGAAGGTCGGCATGGGCCACCGGGCCCGCCACCTGCCCTCGCAGCTCTCCGGCGGTCAACAGCAGCGCGTTGCGGTCGCCCGTGCCCTCGCCGGCCACCCCGCTGTGCTCCTCGCCGATGAGCCCACCGGCAATCTCGATTCGAAGAACGGCGATGCGGTCATGGAACTTCTCGCCGACCTGCACAAGGGCGGCGCCACGATTGTCATGGTCACCCATGACACCCGCTTCGCCCGCCACGCGGACCGAACCATCCATATCTTCGACGGTCGCGTCGTCGACGAGCACATCGAGGCCTGAACCAAGCCCGTCTTGACCGTGGCTTCGGGTCAACCGTGAGTGCCGCCTGACGCGATCCGCGGTCGGCCCGTGCCGCGCCGGCAGTCGATTCGCCAGCCCAGCGCCACGTTCCCTTGCGGCCGACGACGATCCCGGGAACCAGACGAACTTCCTCCACCATGCACATTGCGAATTTCCTCCAGGATCTTCGGGTCGGATTTCGGGTGCTCGTGAAGGAAAAAACCTTCTGCGCCCTGGCCGTCTTTGTCCTCGCGATCGGCATCTGCGCCGTCACCACCCAGTTCGCCGTCGTCAACGGTGTCCTCATCCGAGGTTTTTCATTTCACGAAAGTGAGCGGCTGGTCGATGTCATCCTCGCCGACCCCGTTGATTTTCGACCGGACAACTTCAATGGCCGCCTGACCACCGCCGACTTTGCCGATCTGCGGGCTCAGCAGACGTCGTTCGCCGACTTTGTCGGCTATCTCGCAGGTTCGACCGTCAATCTGACGCACAGTGGTCAACCCCGGCGCCTTCAGGGCGGGTACGTGACGCATGATTTCTTTCGCGCGCTCGGCGTCAGTCCCGTTCTGGGCCGCGACTTTCTGCCCGCCGAGGACCAGCCCGGCGTGGAAAAGGCGATCATCCTCAGTGACGCGCTGTGGCGCTCCGACTTTGGGGCGGATCCGGCCGTGATCGGCCGGGCCGTTCGCGTCAACGGACGATCCGGAACCGTCGTTGGCGTGATGCCCCCGCGGTTCCAGTTTCCCAACAACGAGCAGCTCTGGATCCCGATCAACACGGAGTTCCCCGTGCGTCCGCGAAATGACCCCTCGATCAATTTCGTCTCGGTCATCGCCCGCCTGAAGCCCGGCGTCACCCTCGAGCAGGCCAGGGCTGAGATGACCGGAATGGCCAAGCAGTTTGCCGACGCCTTCCCGGACACCAACAAGCCATTCACGCTCGGCTATGTCCGGCCGCTGATCCACGCCTTCACCGGCGGGCAGTTGTCGGGGATTCTCTACACGATGCTCGCCTTCTGCGTGGGCGTGCTCGTCATCGCCTGCGTCAACGTCATGAACATGCAATTCGCCCGGGCCACGCTCCGGGCGAAGGAACTCGCGATCCGTTCGTCCTTGGGCGCCACTCGCTCGCGCCTGATCTGCCAGATGCTTACCGAGAGCCTCCTCATTGCCGGCCTCGGCGCGGTCGTGGGAGTCACCCTCGCCTTCTGGTCGGCCAGCTACCTCGACACGCTGGTCCACAATCTCCCCAATCCGATCCCGTCGTGGATGACATTTGAGATCGACCGGCGCGTCCTCGCGCTGGTGCTCGGCGCCACCATGCTCTCGGCCCTCGTTTCCGGCTTTGTTCCCGCCTGGATGTCCTCCCGCGCCAAGGCGATTGACGCGCTCAAAGAGGGCGGCCGAGGCAACACGGGACGAGCCATCGGCGTGATCACCCGCGGTCTGGTGATCTTCCAGATCATCACGACCTGCGTGCTCCTGATCGGCGCCATGCTGCAACTCCAGTCGATTGTCCGCCAGCAGCGGATCGACTACGGCTACGACACGGACTCCGTGCTGTCAGCGCGCATGGGACTGATGGAGGGCGACTATCCCACGAATGAGCGCCGCCAGCTTTTCTACGAGAGTCTTTTGCGCGAGCTCCGTGCCGAGCCGCAGTTCGAGTCGGTCGCCCTGACCAATCGGCTGCGTATGGTCTTTTCCGGGTCCGGTCCGGTCGAGATCGAGGGTCGGAGCTATCAGGCCGATCGCGATCGCACGACCGCCCAGTTCGAGAATGTAACGGCAGGCTATTTCGCCACGCTCGGGATCCGTCTGCTGGAGGGACGTGAGTTCACCGACCTCGACTCCGATCAGCGCGAGCCCGTCGCCATCATCAATGCCGACTTCGCGCAGCGGCACTTTGGCAATGAATCACCCCTCGGGCGCCGGATCCGCACCGTGCAGCAGAACGGCTCGAACCCAAGTCCGTGGCGCACGATTGTCGGTGTCACGGCCGCCGTTCGCATGCAGGGACCGTTCAACAATCAGGACGACGGCTCCGGCGTCTTTGTTCCCTACTTCGCGGCCCCGTTTGGACCGTTGGCCACCAGCGCAAACGCCCAGCAATTCGGGACGGCCGTGGTGCGACCGCGCCCGGGACAACGGCCCGAGGCCCTCGCCCAAGCGCTGCAAGCGGTCGTCACCAAGGTGGATCCCAATCTTCCCCTCTACTTTGTTGCGACCCCTCGCACCAACATCGACAGCTTCCTCGCCCAGAACCGGATCATTGCATCGATGTTCGCTCTCTTCGGCGGCGTTGCCGTGATTCTGGCGTCGGTCGGCCTCTACGGCGTGATGAGCTTTTCCGTGAATCAGCGAACGCAGGAGTTCGGCATCCGCATGGCCCTTGGCGCCGAACCCAGCCGCATCCTTGGCATGGTGATCCGGCAGGGGGCCTGGCAGCTCGCGGTCGGCCTCGCCGGCGGATTGATCCTCTGCCTCGTCATCACGGTGGTTGGCGGCGCCGGGATCGCTGATGCCCTGTTTGAGATCAGTCCGCGAGATCCCCTTACCTACCTCGCCGTGATGCTGTTGATCGCCGTCGTTTCACTGGTCGCGACCCTCGTGCCCGCGCGCCGCGCAACCCGGGTCGATCCGATGGTCGCCCTGCGAGCCGACTAGCCGAACCGCGGCCCCAAGTCCTCGTCATGACTCTCTCGATCGTCGCTTTTCGCCCCGTTGCAATCTGGCGCGCGGTGCTCTTGTTATTTGTCGCTGGGTTGCTGCTCCCGGAAAGCGCGGACGCGCAGACTCGAGCCACTCCCGCTGCTCCGACGTTTGTCTATCTGCTGCGCCTCGTCCCACGGCTGCATGACGACAAGGCATGGACAGAGCGGGATGTTGCCGTCATCCAACGGCACGCAGCCCGTTTGACGGCTGAGACCAAAGCCGGTCGCGTGATTCTAGCTGGCCGCACCACGGAGCCCGGCGACCGGACATTCGGCCTCGTGATCTTCGAAGCAGCGAATGAGGCCGCGGCTCGCGCCTACATGCTAGCAGACCCCGCGGTCGCCGAGGGCATCATGACCGCCACGGTCCACCCCTACTTGATTGCGTTTCAGCGCGAGCCCAGTTCCACCCCGCCCTAACGCCTGCTTCCGTAACAACTTCCTCGCCCCCTGCGCCTTTAGCTCAATTCACCCGCGCTCTCCCTGCATCGCGCTGGCTTGGTTCCCTCCAGAAATGCGGGCGCTTCACTATCTGTTCACGCTACCCCATGCACGACCTCAAGTACGCCATTCGCTCCCTGCTGAAGACCCCTGGATTCAC
>CAYZCV010000178.1:0-6568 GCA_964476965.1 uncultured Opitutus sp.
GGGAACGCGTTCGGCGGGAAGCAGGCCCTTCCAGCCGCGGTCACCGAAGCCCCATCCGACGGGGGTGCGTCCGTCGAAGCCGAAGCGGTCGGGCACGTGCCCCGCGAGCGTCCAGGCGAGTTGTCCGCGCCGGTCGCCGACCAGAAGGTTCTGGGTGGGAATTCCGCTGCGGTGGGCGATGGCGATGGCCTCGTCGACCGAGTTGGCCTGCTCGAGGTCGAACAGATTGAGATTCACGGCGGCGGGGTCGTGCATGACCCATTTGAGGGCGAGGGGCTTGCCCTTGGCGTTCCGGCCGACGATCGGTCCCCACTCGGTCCAGCGGGATTCCATCACGACGGGCTCGCCGCCGCGGACTCGCAGCGTCTCGCGCCGGGTTTCATACTCCACCAGTTCGGTGGCGCGCATGTAGTAGCCGTCGGGTGCCACATCGTTGACGTCGACGGCGACGAGATCGGAGAGATCGGCGTAGCTGTTGGTGAAGCCCCAGGCGATCTCGCCATTGCTGCCAGCGACGATGAGCGGGGTTCCGGGCAGGGTGACGCCGGTCACGGTTCGTCCGGCCCAGGACAGGGAGGCGCGGTACCAGATGTTGGGCACGCCATGGCCGAGGTGCATGTCGTTCGCGACCAGGGCAGCACCGGAGGTGGTGCGTCCGCCGGCGAGGCCAAAGCTGTTGGAGCCGAGTGCCACCGGGTCTTCGCCGCCGGCGAGAGCGGCGTCGGCGGTCCGGTGCGCCGTGCCGCTGCGCAGGTCGATGGCGCGCGGACCGGGCACGGGGGGCGGGGGAGCAGTGGTGCCGTCGAGGGCGGCGTCGCCGTCCCGCTCGCGAGGGGCGAAAAAGTCCACGGCCGCCTCGCCCAGCGTGTCGCGAACCGCGGCGACCGACTGTTCGTAGCTCCCGGTTTCGTCCTGCAGATCAAGCGTCATCGCGTACAGGACGAGGAAGGTGTCCTCCGGAAGCCAGGGCGCGGGCTCACTGCGCAGGACGAGGTATTCGAACGGAGGAGCCGCGAGTGAGCCGAGGCCGGCGTTGACGCCGGCGGCATAGGCTTCGAGGAGGGCGCGGTGGGCGACGGGCGAGCGTTCGATCACGGTTTGAGCCAGCCGGCGGAAGCCGTGCAGGCGCGCGCCGCGATCGGCGTCGAGCGCGACAGCGCCAATGATCTCGGCCAGTTCACCGGCGGCGCGGCGCCGGATGAGGTCCATTTGGAAGAAGCGGTCCTGTCCGTGGGCAAACCCCAACGCGCGGGCGACGTCCAGCCGGTTGGCTCCCGTGATCGTGACCACGCCCTGGGCATCGCGGGCGATGGCCACCGGCGCGCTCAAGCCGGCGACGGACTGTTCGCCATCGAGCGCGGGCAGGCTGGCGCTGAGTCGGTTCCATCCCCACGCCACGACGGCGAGGAGGGCGAGGGCCACGGCGCTGAAGGCAAGGCCGAGGAGTCGGATCCGGCGGGTGGAGGGGCGCATGCGACGACGGGAAGGATCAGGCGGAGGCGGCTGCGCAGATTTGGGAAACGATGTCGCGCGGCGAGAGCGCGATGTTCGCGCTCAGCGCTCCGGCCGGCACCTCCAAGTCCGCGAGCTGGCTGTCGAGGAGGGCGGGATTCATGAAGTGACCGGAACGCGCGCTCAGGCGGGACTGCAGGAGTGCGCGGTCACCGGTGAGGTGGACGACCGTGACCCGGGTGGGATCGGGGACGAGGACGGCGCGGTAGCGCTCCTTCAGTGCGGAGCAGGCGACCACGAGGCTGTCGTCCGTGGCGAGGCCGCGCTCGATTTCGCTGCGCAGGGCGGCGAGCCAGGGCGTGCGGTCCTCGTCGTTGAGGGGCTTTCCGGCGCGCATCTTGGCCACATTGGCCGGCGGGTGGAAATCGTCGGCGTCGACCAGGCGCCAGCCGAGGGTGCGGGCGAGTTCGCGACCGACGGTTGTCTTGCCGCAGCCGGAGACGCCCATGATGAGATAGGCCCGGGCCGGTTTCAGTTCCCACGCTCGGCGCGTCACGGGATCGCGGCCCTCGTCAAAGTCGTTGAGGTCGAAGATGGTCTCGATGGGGTTTCCGCCCAGGCCGAATTCCACAATGCGCCGATGCAGGACGGGCGTGCGATCGTCCCGCCAGCCGATCTTCATCATGAAACGATTCCAGATCTCCTTGTCGGCGTCGGTTCGCGGGCCGCCCTGAGTGTGGCACCAGGCGAGAATCTCCTCATCAGATCCGCCCGCGAGCGTGCGCGTGCGGAGGGCGGCGTACTCGATCCCGAGGAAGAGGCAGGTGCGGCCATCGAAGCCGGCGCCGAGATTGGCGTGGTAGTCGGCCGGCAGCCGGCCAGCTGCATGGAGCCGGATTTTGTCGAGCATGCGCCCGAAATAAACGACGCCGCCGGTGAGGGCGTAGGAGCTGCGAAGTCCGGGAACGTAGGGCATGGGAGGGGAGGAACGATCCTCCTGCCAGTGACCCGCCAAAGCGGGATCGGGGCAACCGCAAACCGCTCCGGCCTGCGTTCGTCGGGGTGGCCCACCTCTCCGGCCTCGCGCGCCTCAGCGCCGGAGGAGGTAGACCAGGGAACAGATGGCCCCGGCCGCGATCGTCGGGGCGTTGATCCACCACGGGTTGAGCGGGATCTGGTAGTTGTGGATCAGAGTGACGACGAGCCAGCCTTTGAGCCCGATCAGCACCCAACAGCCGACGAGGACCTTCTCGAGCCGACGGCTCCGGGCCTCCGGCGGCACCGACTTGCGCACGTCCTTCACAAAGGCGAAGTCGTAGCCCTCGGGCTCCCGGCGCGTCAGCAGTTGAAGAAGGTTCGCGAACATCCGAGTTAGACCGTAGCGCATCCCGGGGAAAAGGAAAGCGGCGGCCGCGAATCGTGTCCGGGCGCCGAGCCGCCGGGGGGAAATGCAGTCACGAAGGTCGGGCGAAACCCGGGGGACGACCAAGGCCGTCCGGCCTGCTCAGTTCAGGGGCGCGGGGGTCTTGGGCAGCTCCACCCAGAATTTGGCGCCGGTTCCTGCACCGGCGGTCTCCACGCCGATCCGGCCGCCGTGGAGTTCCACCAGCTGTTTGCACAGGGCCAGACCCAGGCCGGTCGAAGGTTCGCCGCCGGTGGGCCGGGCGGAGAGCCGCTGGAAGTAGCCGAAGAGACGCTCGCGGTCGTTTTCGGTGAGACCCGGACCCTCGTCGACCACGCTGAAGCGCACGCGCTCGTCGTTGCCTTCCAGCACGATCGAGATCGGCTTGCCGCGGGGGGAGAACTTGATCGCGTTGCCGATGAGCTGGTCGAGGATCTGACGGAGGCGGCGGGCGTCCGCCGTGACGACGCAGTCGCCCTCGTGAAAATGGGAAACGGTCTGCTGCTTCTGCCGGGCTTGCGGCGTGCGCTGGTCGAGGATGTCGCGCAGCAGGAGCACCGCGTTGACCGACGAGCGGTCGAGGCTCACCTGGCCCAGATCGCGGGCGGCCAGCTCCAGCATGTCGACCACAAGGGCGTGCATGGTGCGGGCTGAATTCCGGATGCGCTCCATCTGACCGGCGGCCTGCGGCTGGTCGCGGACGTCGTCGAGCACCAGTTCGCTGAGGGTCTCGATTTCGGCCAGCGGTGCCTTGAGGTTGTGCGACGCGAGGCCGAGCAGCTTGGCCTTGAACTCATTGGCGGATTGCAGCTCGTGGTCCATCTGCCGCGTCGAGCTTTCGGCGGTCCGGACCGCGTCCTGGGCGCTTGCGATCGCCACCTTGAGGCGGCCGATTTCGGCGGACTGGAGTTTCAGCTCGGTGACATGGGCGTGGACCTGATCAAGCAGCTGGTTGAGCGAGCGGGCGAGGAGTCCCACCTCGCCACCGGCCTCGGCTGGCGCGCGCACGGCGACGTTCCCGCGCGCCATCGACTGCGAAAGCGAAGCGAGCCGGTCGAGCGGGGAGGTCATCTGCAGATGAATCACGGCGAAGCCCGCGACGAGCACGACCGTCAGGCCCGCGCCGAGACCCAGCAGCAGCCGACTGAGATTGGCGGACCGTTGCTGATGCGCCTTGAGGTCCGCCTCCAGGCGGGCGGGGAGCAACTGGTCGAGTTGGTCGAGCGGCGTGGCCACAGCGAGTTTGGCCTCGTTGTAGGCACGGTTGTGGAGCAGGCGCTGGGCCTGTTCCGGGTCGGGCGCACCTACGCGGGTCGGCCGGCCGGACTCGTCGGGGTAGAGCCCGTCGAAGAAGGTGAAGGCCTGGGCCTCGATCGTTGCCACCTCGCCGGCGCGTTGCAGCGCGGCGCGCATCAGCGCCAATTCCTCGGTCGTGGCGCCGAGCGCGGCGAGATCGCTTTCGCGGGCGGCGACGGAGCCGGTGCGAGGCAGGCGGGCAGGGTCGGCGGCGAGCACGTAGTCCCAGTACACGCGGCCGGTGGCGTTGGCCGGCTTGGGTTGGTCGCCACGGAGCACGGCCAGCGCCTGCTGGTAGAGTTCGCGGTACTTGCGATCTCCCGTGCCAACGTAGGCGCGGGCGAGCCGCGTCAGGTCGTCGGACAGATCGCGGAGTTCCTGCGTGGTCTGGCGCGCCTGCGTCCGCGCTTGGATCAGGCGATCGAGCTCCGGCTGGCGTCCGGTCAGGAGGAACGCGACCACGCCCAGCGCACCGGCCAGCAAGGCCGCCAGCGCGCAAAGAAGCAGAAACCGGATTTTGAGGCTCAAAAGGTTACGGGAGGGGAGCGAGTGACGAAACACCCCGTGAGCAGGGGGTCGCAAGCGCCAATCCGGTGTTACTATTGCGTACGCCCGTTTCCGGATGAAACTTTCGGCGACCAGCGAGGTCATAATTTTCATCATGAACTCCCTTATCCGCCCCTCCGTTTCCTGGCTGGCCATGGCTGGGATCGCGCTGACCTCAGCCCTCTCTCTTTCGGCGGCCGGCGATGCCTCCGCCCGCGCGGAAGTCACCTACCATGAACCCGACCGCTTCACCGATCTCCGTGACCGCGATTTCGAGACGCAGCGGGGTCGGCAGTCCACGCTCGACCAGCTGCGCGAGCACATCGAGAAGCGTGCGGCCTCGTCGCTTCCGGCCGGGTACACGCTCACGGTGGTCGTGAGCGACGTGGATCTCGCCGGAGATTATGAGCCCTGGCGCACCAAACTGGCCGATGTCCGGGTGGTCCGGGATATCTATCCGCCGCGGATCAGCCTCGAGTACACCGTGACGGACGCCGCTGGCCAGGTGCTGGATACGGCCAAGCGCGAGCTGACGGACATGGCCTTCCTGCACACGCTGACCATCGATCGGAACGATACCCTTCGCCATGAGAAGGCGTTGATCGACACGTGGATGCGTCGCGATATCCGTCGCGCCGTGCCTGCTTCCTGAGCCAGTCTACATTCCGCTTTGCGCCGGCCGCGAGTCTCCCCAGACTCGCGGCCGTTGTCATTCCGCGTGGACCCGACTGCCGAATTCCCCTCCGACCGCCTCGACAAGTGGCTGTGGAAGGTCCGCATCTTTCGCCAGCGCGGCCTTGCGACCGAGGCATGCCGGTCCGGCAGCGTGGAAATCGGCGGCCAGCCGGCAAAACCGGCGCGGGATGTCCGGGTCGGCGACGTGGTGGCGGTCCGGCAGGGACTGGTCCAGCGAACGCTGGTCGTGCGGGGCCTGCCGCCCAACCGCGTCGCGGCCAAGGCGCTCGCGGCCTTTCTCGAAGATCGCACCCCGCCCGAGGAGTTCGCCAAGGCGAATCGACCACGTGTGGAGCAGGTGCTGGCCCGCGCGCCGGGCAGCGGCCGACCGACCAAGCGCGACCGACGGCAGTTGGACGAACTCTGGCTCCGGGGTGACGGAGCCTGAGGACCGCTTTCATGAATGTTTACTCCAAGTTTGAGACCGAGCTGGCGGTGAGACCGGACGACATCGACCTGTACCAGCACGTCCACAGCACGCGCTACCTCGACTATGTGCTGGCGGCGCGCTTCGACCAGATGGAGCGCTGTTACGGCATGGCGATGGGTGAGTTTGCCCGGCAAGGGCTGGGCTGGTTCATGACGTCGGCGACGATTCACTATCGCCGCCCGCTGGGCCTCGGCGATCGGATGATCGTGCGGACGTGGATCGATCATTTCACGGACACCGGCTGCCGCGTCGGCTTCGAAATCGACCGGCTGCCGACCGCGAAACGATCGTGCGAAGGCCATTGCGATTACGTTCTGGTGACCTTGGCCACCGGGCGTTCGACCCCGCTGACCGACGAAGTTCGCCAGCGCTATGGTATTTAAAAACAGAGACTTGCGTGACTTCTGCCGTAGGCGCAGAGCGACCTAAGTCCCGATTTACCTTGCATCACAGGCACGAAGGATGCAGGATGGCCTCGTATCGTTAGAGAATCGTTAAGCGACAGGCCCTGGTGGATCGTCAGTTGAGGTTAGGCTTCAGTGATGATTTGAAACCCAATGGTTGGGAACAGACTGCTAGCAGGACGGGAATCGACGAGATCATCACATGAGTAACTCCAAACTGTACGTTGGCAATATGTCGTTCAAGACCTCCGAAGACGAGCTCCGCTCGGCTTTCGGTCAATTCGGTTCCGTGACCGACGTTTA
>CAYZCV010000179.1:0-6387 GCA_964476965.1 uncultured Opitutus sp.
GTGTGGAGCTCGTCGATGAAGAGGATGATGTTCTTGGCCCGCTTGATCTCGTCCATGACCGCCTTGATGCGCTCCTCGAACTGGCCGCGGTACTTGGTGCCCGCGACCATGAGGGCGAGATCGAGCGTGATGACCTTCTTTTCCAGCAGGATCTCCGGCACGATGCCGCTCGAAATCTCCTGGGCGAGGCCCTCGACAATCGCCGTCTTGCCAACGCCGGCCTCACCAATGAGGACCGGGTTGTTCTTTGTACGACGGCAGAGGATCTGCACCACGCGGCGAATCTCGTTCTTGCGGCCGACCACGGGGTCGAGCTCTCCCTTGCGGGCGAGCTCGGTCAGATCGCGGCCGAAGGCCTTGAGGGCCGGCGTCTTGACCTCTTTCTTGTCATCAGGACCGCCACCGCCGCGGGGCGAAGGCGCAGCCGCCTCCTCACCGGGCGTGCCGGTTTCGCCACCGGAGAACTGCGGATCGAGCTCGCGGAGAATCTCGTTGCGCGTGCGCTCAATGTCGATGTCGAGCGACTTCAGGACGCGAGCGGCGACGCCCTCACCTTCGCGCAGCAGGCCGAGCAGGATGTGCTCGGTGCCGACATAGGAGTGGTTCAGCGCCTTGGCCTCCTTGCCGGCGAGGGCGAGGACCTTCTTCACGCGCGGCGTGTAGGGGATGCTGCCCTGGGTCTTCGTCTCCGTGCCGGTGCCGACCTGCTTCTCCACGGCCGCGCGGACGGTCTCGAGATCAAGGCCCATCTTCTGCAGCACGCTGACGGCGACGCCCTGGCCGAGCTTGATCAGCCCAAGCAGGATGTGCTCGGTGCCGACGTAATTGTGATGGAAGCGGTCCGCTTCCTTGCGAGCCAGCGCGAGCACTTGCTGGGCGCGCGGCGTGAAATTGTTCATGGGTTCGGACATGGTAGGTGTCTGATTTAGTTGTTCCCGTTCGTTGTGAAAGTGGGGCGAGTGAAGGCCGCAAACTCCGCCCGCAGTCGGCTGGCCCGGAGGGCGTCGCGCTCGGCCGACTCCAGCTCGGCCTTCCCCGTTGCGTGCTGGATGTGGCCGGGCTGCGCCTCGATAAAGAGGCGGTCGATCGTGGTCCGGGAAGCCTCCGGGAAGATCCCGAGATCCGTTCCGAGCCGAAGGAGCGAAAGCAGGTTCATGGCCTCGCTGGAGCTGAGCAGGTGACTGTTCTGGAGAATGCCAAACGCGCGGCCGATCTTGTCGTGCAGCTTGCTGCTGTCGCTCTCGAGCAGCTTGGCCCGGGCGTTCAGCTCGTGCTCGACGATTGACTGGAGCACGCTCTGCAGACGCTTGATAATGTCCTCCTCCGACTCACCCAGCGTGGTCTGATTGGAGATCTGGAAGATGCTGCCGCTGGCGTCCGAGCCCTCGCCGAAGAGGCCGCGCACGACCATCCCGAGCTGGTTCACCGCCCGAACGACCTTTTCCATCTGGCCGGCGATCACGAGCGCAGGCAGGTGCATCATGGCGGAGGCCCGCATGCCGGTGCCAAGATTCGTCGGACAGGCCGTGAGGTAACCCAGCGTAGGCGAATACGCGTAGTCGAGCGTCCCCTCGAGTGCGGAATCGAGATCGTTGATCGCGGCCCACGCCTTCTTCAACTGGAAGCCGGCGCGCAGCACCTGGATGCGCAGGTGATCCTCCTCGTTGATCATGACCGAGAAGGTCTGCTCCTTGTTGATCACGACGCCCGCCCCGCCCTTTGAGCCGGACAGCTCGCGGCTGATCAGGTGTCGTTCAACCAGGATCTGGCGCTCGAGCGGTCCGACTTCATCCAGGGGAATGTTCAGGGCGCGCTTGAGCGGGCCGGTGGCCGCGAGTGCCTCCCGACATGCCGTCAGCACATCCGCCCGACCGTCGCGACCCGCCCAGCCGGGGAACGACCGGCCAGTCAGGTTGCGCGCGAGCCGGATGCGGGTCATGAGCACCACCGCACACTTGCCGCTGGCCGCGTCGGTCAGTTCGGAAGGCGTGGCGATGAGGGACTCAACCGTCATGGCCTTAGCGCGCGGGCTTTTGCTCGAAGGCTTGTTTGACTTGGTGGATTTCATCGCGGTAACGCGCGGCTTCTTCGTAACGCTCGGATTTGATGGCGTCGTTGAGATCGGTTTCGAGGCGGGTGAGACGCTCGTGGAGGGACTGGCGGTCGAGGGCCCGCTGCGGGACCTTGCCGACATGGCGGGTACCCTTGTGCATGCCGTCGAGCATCGGCTCGACCATGCCCTTGAAGGTTTCATAGCACTGCGGGCAGCCAAATCGGCCGTGCTTTTTGAAATCGGTCTGGGTGAACCCGCACTGTTCGCAGCGAACCCCGGCGGCCGGAGTCGCCTCCGGAGTCAGGGAAGCCTTGAGCAGCAGGTCAGCCAGGGAGAAGCCGCTGGGGTCCGTGACCCCTTTCGCCTGCGCGCATTCCTCGCACAGGTCCACCTTGTGCACCTTGTTGTTCACGATCTGCGTGAGGTGCACCGTGGCTGGCTTCGAGCAGAGGTCACATTTAAGCGGGCTGGCCATGAGTTAATTATAGCACGTTCAATTCAACTATCGACCGAATGGGCCGAAAATGAGGGAGAGACGGCAACATTTCCCCGTCTCCTGCACTCAGCATGCCAACGTCCGTCCCGGTCGCAAGCCCGGGCGGCGGAGAATTGCGCGCACGCGCGTGGGACGCGACGGCTCTGCCGTGCGCCGTGCTTGCGCGAATTGTCCCACCTGCGTTCTGCAGGAATCGGGTCAAATCCGGGTGCCTTCGACCAAGACGCGACGCCGGAACGCGGCCAGCACCTTCGCGAACACCGGTCCGGGTTTCGCGTTGCCGATCTCGCGACCGTCGAGTTTCACGACCGGAATCACCTCGGCCCCGGTTCCCGTCAGGAAGACCTCGTCCGCGTTCCAGACGTCGTAGCGGGTCATGTCGTGCTCCTCGATCGTCACGCCGATTTCCTTCGCGATATCAAAGATCGCGTCGCGCGTGATGCCCTTCAGGGCGCCCTGCTGCGCCGAGGGGGTGAAAATCTTGCCCTTGTGCACGATGAAGACGTTGTCGCCGGTGCATTCGGCCACGAAGCCCTGATCGTTCAGCATGATCGCCTCAAGCGCACCCGCCTGGCGGGCCTCGATCTTGGCCAGGATATTGTTCAGGTAATTGAGCGACTTGATCGCCGGGCTGAGCGCCGCCGGATTCATGCGGCGGGTCGCGACCGTGACAATCTCCAGCCCCTTCTCGTAATGCTCCTTCGGGTAGAGCGCGATCTTGTCGGCAATGATGAAGATCGAGGGCTTTGGGCAGAGCCAAGGCGAAAGGCCCAGGTCGCCAACACCGCGCGTCACGACCAGACGGATGTAGCCATCGGTCAGGCCGTTGGCGCGGCAGGTGGCGCAGACCGCGTCACTGATTTCGCGGCGGGTCCAGGGCATCTTGAGCAGAATCGCCTTGGCCGAATACTCGAGCCGCTCGAGGTGCTCCTCCAGGCGGAAGACATTCCCGCCATAGAGGCGGATACCCTCAAAGATTCCATCCCCATATAGCAGTCCGTGATCGAACACGGAAATCTTGGCCTCAGCCGAGTCCACCAGGTTGCCATCGAGGTAAATCTTCATCGGAGCCCAACGTAGGGATGCCGGGCGGCGCTTGTCCAGCCCCACCCGGGAACTTTCCTCCTTGAATACATTTATTTGCACTAATACTGTAATGGCGATCCCTATGCACTTTACACCTCCTGCCCCGGCTCGCGGATTCACCCTGATCGAACTGCTCACGGTGATCGCCATCATCGGTGTACTCGCCGCCATCGTCATCCCGTCCGTTGGCAAAGTCCGGGAAACGGCCCAGCGAACAGTCGACGCCAATCACCTCCGGGAAATCGTCAAGGCAGCCAGCCTGTACGCGGCCGAACACGATGACCGACTCCCGGGCTTGAACCTTTCCCCGAGCACCTTCCGGCCCGCCGGGACCGCCACCAC
The DNA here is from genome assembly GCA_964476965.1 of uncultured Opitutus sp. Taxonomy (GTDB): domain Bacteria; phylum Verrucomicrobiota; class Verrucomicrobiia; order Opitutales; family Opitutaceae; genus CAMAXB01. Next base: position 3,978 of record CAYZCV010000179.1, read on the forward strand.
CACGACTCCCCATCTGTGGGCTGCTGCCCTCGCCCGCGAGGGCTTCCTGACCGACCCTGGCTTCTACACCTCGCGGCTCGACCCGCACCGACCGGTCCAACTGCCCGCAGCAATCCTCGTCCCCGCCGAAACCGGAACCACCCTGGATCCAAACTTCGCCGCCATGCCCCTGAGCGTTGAACTCGTGGCCGGCCTGCGTCTCAGCCACCCGGCGACGACCCCGGTTGCCTTCACCCGCGGACTCCAAACGGATGGAACCTGGAGCACGAGCAAAGGGGTCTACGGCGACTCCGGAGGCTTCGTGGCCTATCTGGGCGGCAACGTGGAGTATCATCGTTCCCTGCAGTCGCCCGAGAGCCTCCGCGCCTCCAATGGCCGATCAACCAGCAATGTCCTCCAAGCTTTGCCCTTCCTGACCGCAGCCTCCGCCCAGACCCCCAATCCCCGCGTTTACGCTGACGACACGCTGGGTGGCACCGGTCGAGAGGCCGGTGTGGCCGCCATTGCGCCTCCCTGATCCACCCGGATCAGGTCGAATCCCCCAAGCCAAGGCTTCCCTCGGAGCTTGGACTTGTCCTACTTTACTGGAGACATGTCCGCCTCGATCCCCGCGAATCCCACCTACATCATCGGTCATCGCAACCCCGACGCTGATTCCATCTGCTCGGCGATCGCGTATGCCGCGCTCAAGGAGGCCCGCGGTCACTCCGGATTTGTTGCTGCACGCTGCGGCAACTCGAACGCGCGCATTGATACCATCCTCAACCGCTTTCACCAACCGCTGCCGTTTTATCTCAGCGACGTAACTCCGCGCGTCCGGGACGTGATGACCCGCGACGTGGTCTCCATCGCCATGGGCTCGACCTGTGCCGAGGCCCTCGAACTGATCGATGGACACGACATCCGCATTTTGCCGGTGCTGGCAGCGGACGGGCGGCTCGTCGGCTGCACCTCGATCTTCCAGCTGGGCGGCTTCTTCATTCCCCGACTGCGCGAGCCGTTGGAAATGCGCCGCGTATTCTCGAGCCTGGCCCACATCGCACGCGCCCTCAAGGCCCGCATCGTCCATCTGGACCGCGCCGATGAGGGCGAGGAGTTCTTCGTTCGGATCGGCGCCATGGACATCCGCTCCTTCGGCCGCTTCTCCGAGCAGGACGGCGCTCCCGCCAGCCAGTCGATCATCATCGTGGGCGACCGGTGGGACATTCAGCAGAAGTCGATCCAGATGGGCGTGCGCGCCTTGGTGGTGACCGGCAATCTCCCGGTGGATGATGAGGTCATCCGCATGGCCCGCGAGCGCTCCGTCTCTCTCATTGTTAGCCCGTACGATTCCGCCACGACCGCCTGGATCATTCGCACCGCCACGACGATTGATCGGCTGGTCGATCGGAAATACGTCTCAATCAACGCCGAGCTGCGCCTGTCGGACCTCCGCAAGAAAATCGCCTCCTCGACCGTTCCGGCCTACGTGGTGCTCAATGATGAAGGCCGGCTCGAAGGGATCGTCTCGAAGACCGACATCCTCAAGCCCGTCAAGACGCGGCTCATTCTCGTTGATCACAATGAGATGACGCAGGCGGTTGCCGGTGCTGATCAGGTTACGGTCACCGAGATCATCGATCACCATCGGCTCGGTTCGCTCAACACGCAGCAGCCGATCCTCTTCATCAACGAGCCCGTCGGATCCACCTGCACGATCATTGCCGACCTGTTCCGGCGCGAGCGACTCGCCCCCAGCCCGGATATCGCGGGCATCATGATGAGCGGCATCATCTCCGACACGCTTCATCTCAACAGCCCGACCTCGACCGAAAAGGATTCCGAGATCCTGACCTGGCTCGCGGGCGTGGCGGGCGTCAACTCCCGCAGCCTGGCCGATTCGATTTTCAGCTCCGGCTCGGTCATCCTCGCAAATCCGCCCGAGAAGGTCATCCGCTCGGACTTCAAGATCTACGATGAGGACTCCGTGCGCTTCGCCGTTTCGCAAGTTGAGGAACTGGGCTTCGGCAATTTCTGGCAGCATGCCAAGGTGATTGCCGCCGCCCTCGATCAGCTCTGCCGCGACGAGAATCTCGCCTTCGCCTGCCTGCTGGTCACCGACATCAACACGCAGAATTCGCTGCTGCTGGTGAAGGGTGACCCGGTGTTCATCTCTCGCATCAGCTATCCCCATGTCGAAAAGGACGAGATCTTCGACATGCCAGGGGTCGTCAGCCGCAAGAAGCAGCTCATTCCCTACATTGGCAGCGTGCTGAAGGAGTTGCAGACCGAGGGCATCCTGCCCACGCCGGCCAGCCGGTCACGGCCGCCATTTCTCGCTCGCGCCACCTCCTGACGAGCTTAGGGCAGGCCATCAGCCGCAATGCGGCCGGGCAAAATCGGCCGGAAACTTGCGTTCGCAAGAATCCAG
>CAYZCV010000180.1:0-6369 GCA_964476965.1 uncultured Opitutus sp.
ATGTCCCTCCCCTCCCAACAAGCCTGCCTCGAAGCCTGCACGGAATGCGTCGTCGCTTGCGAAACCTGCGCAACCGCCTGCCTGCGCGAGGACCAGGTCAAGGCCATGACCCGCTGTATTGAACTGGATCGCACCTGCGCCGATCTCTGCGCCCTCGCGGTCCGCGAGCTGGCACGCGGCTCTGATTTCATCGATCAGGTGTGCGAGCTCTGCGCCAAGGTCTGCGATGCCTGCGCGGCCGAGTGCGGCAAGCACGAGCACGCTCATTGTCAGGCCTGCGCCGCCAGCTGCCTCCGCTGCGCCGAGGCGGCGCCGGGCGATGCCCGGCAAGGCTGTGCTGGTGGCAGGCAATAACTGACCCGGCGCCTCAATCCCCTCGGCGCCCAGAGGCCGCGATCAATCGGCAAATTCTGCGACCAGACCGGCCAGGCGCTTCTCCTCCGGACGCAGACGGCGGTACTCCCAGACAATCGCCGCGGCTGAACCCGCGAGAATCGTCCCCAACACGACCGCGAGCGAAGCCGCCTCGTTGGGCCGCGCCTTGCCCACCGCCTGAAGCTGCAGGATGCAGACCGCGACGACCGGCAACCTGAGCCCGAAAAGTCGGAAGAGCACCCGTGCCCGCTGTTGGGCCGCGTGGTTGGCATCGAGGAGGCTCCTGGATCACCTGATGCCGGGAGCCATTCGCGACGGCGGGGCTCGCCCGGGAAAAGGGTACCGAGGTAAGACTCGCGCCCAAAGCTCAACCCGGATGGATTCCCGAACGCTTCAGGTGGTCCGCCCAAGGCGACTGGCCCATCAGACCCGTTCACAGAGAGTCGATTCGCAGCTCGCCACGAGGGCTACCCGGACCGCCTCGTGACAATCGGCCTGACATCATTCCTGTCCCCCCCATACTGCCATCATGCGCGACTTTCGTCGGACAGCGTGTCAGGCACTCGCCAGTCTCGTCTTAGGGCTCGTTGCCGCCACGGTTTGGACGGCCAACGCCGCCGAGACCCGGATCGATGCCCTGCCGCAGTTCGACGCCGCTTTTGTTGGTCGTACCCGAACAGGAGCGTTGGTCTCGGAGTTGCCTGAATTCAGCCTCCCACTCACCAACGCGGCGCAGGAGCAGTCAGCGTGGGCCGTCACGCAGCGCGGATTGGCGGATGCTCTGGCCTCAGCCGACGCGCCCGCGGCCATCGATTATCTTGCGGGATATTTCCGGGTGAGGGCTGCGGCGGAAAAGCTGGCGCGATCGTCCGGCGTGGACCTTCCCGCCCGGGACCGATTCCGGACCGAATTGCTTGAGCGGGCCGAAAGCTACTGGCGGGAACAACGCCACGGCACCGCACTCCTTGCTTGGATTCTGTCCGACCGAGTATTCCGACTGCCCGGCGAACCAGGCAGCGAAGGCATCGAGACTCGTCCCGACGACAACGGCGGCTGGACCCTCTGGCGGAATCGCGTTCTGCGAGAGTTGAGCACGATCATGCCTCCTACTGGCATCGGCTTCAACAATCAAGGATGGGCTCTGCCTCCGTGGTCTCCTGTCCAGGAGCACCCGCTCGTGGTGCTCGACCGCAAGCCACGCCCATCCAAGGAGGGCAACGCGATCACCCTCCCCCTCGGTCCGGGCCGGAGCGACCTCACGGTGGCCGACGAGGGGCGGAAATTGCATATCCAAGCAGGCACACCGCTCTCCATCGAACTGCCCGCCCAGTTCACCACCCTTGAAAAGTGGATTGAACGCCGCGCAAATACCGAGATCGACCGCCAGTTGGCTGAGCGTGCGGCAAGACTAGAGGCATTCGACCGACGTATCGCCGAGTTGGAGGCACGGGTGCAACGTGAGGTGCCCAAGATATCCAAAACTTCCACGCGACAGGAACTCACCGGTTACGAAACCGTGCCTACCTATACCAAGGCGGCACCGTTTCACGGCTACGGCCCAGCTGTCCAGCAAGGCGACATGGTCATGACGGGGTCGGTCCAAGTTGCCGTCTACAGCATCACAACCCACACCATTGAGATCCCCGATCCCAACCACCCCGTGAGCAACCTGCTCCGCGCCGCGCAACAGGAGCGGCAAGACTACGCCCTGCAAAGCATCCCATCGCAGTCAACCAATTCCCTGGCCTATCTCGATAGTTGGGTTGACCAGTGGACGGGACGTGCCGTCATTCCTCTCGAGATCCGGCAAGGCACGGTCACCCAGCGGGTGAACCTGCGGGTGCCATTCACCTATGGCGTCATGCGCCCCCAGAATGCAGCCGGGGTTGACGCCCTGACCGCCGACCGGCGATGGCGCGAACGCGTCAATGAACCTTCGGCTGCCGGAGCTGCCGAAGTCCATCGGGCAGCCGCCGCCTGGGTTTTCTACCGTCAACTGGCGGCGCGGCACGGCGAGGAACTCGCCGCCCGTGAGACGGCGCTGCTCGGTGAATTGCTGTTCGCTTTCGATCCGGACGGGGGACCACTCCTGCAGGCCTTGCGCGAGCGATTCCTCGTCCCGGACCCAACAGCCGTCCCTTCGCCCTACGCGCCAGGATGGAGGGGGGCGTCGCTGACAAGCGCCAAACCCGAGCCCGGAGCTCCCGCTGCCGTCTGGAGGTGGCCAGTGCCAATGGACCCAAACGCGAGTGTCCCGGTGCCCTCCGGATCGTTTCGACTCGTTCATGATCCTGCGGTCGAACGTCAAGCCCGAGAGTTGGAGACACGCCTGCACGCTGCCGGCCTCGCAGTGGAACGTACCCCTCGCTCGTTACCCCGTACGGCGCCGCTTCTACCGGTACTGGCGTTTTCGCGCGAACGAACCAACGACTTGGGCGCATTTCTGTGGCACCGGCTCCCGGAACAGATCCCCGCCTTGCACGAGGATCCGGCCGGCACGCGCGAGGTCCGCCTGCATGCGCCCGTACCGCGGGAAAACTTCGCGGGGGGACAGGCTTGGATTCTCGCCCACCCTGCCCGCTTCGCCGAAGCGCGGGCGCTAGCGCTGAAGCTCTACGCCCTCGGTGGGCCGGAGACGCTGATCGAGGTCACCGTCAGCTGGCGCGGACTCACCGACTCGAACCGCAGCGGGGAGTCCGTATTCTCGGCCGACCCGCACAGCGCCAACCTGCAGGCCGTATTGGCCCGGGCCGGCGTGACTGAACTTGGCCCAATCGCACCCGTGGCGCACAGCCTGCGTCCCTCTCCACCGGCGGACCTGATATTTGTCCTGCGCGGGTCGTCCGAGGCAGCTCCTCGCGGTCTCTCGCCGGAGGAGCGCAGGTTGCTCGGCACATCCAACGACACGATGCTGCTCTTTGTTAACGGGGCCCGCAAGGTCATCAAGGCGTCAGACACAGCTGAGACTTCGCTTTCCCTGTGGTGAGCACCCCGGAAGTTTCTTCGTTTCTGTCGAAGAAAACCGACGCGGCGGACCACGTGTTTCATGGATGGTGCGGTTAGGGTTACAAACGCTCTTCTCGATCCCCTACTTCATCCGCATGGCGATTTCCTTGCCCGCGGAATTTTGCGAGTGCCGATACGCCCCCGGGAGGCCCACCCGGATTAGACGCCGGGAGCGGCCGGCCCCTTGCTGTCTTCCGCCAAGGCGGCGATCAGCCCCGCCAGGCGCTTCTCCTCCGGCCGCAGACGGCGGTACTCCCAGACAATCGCCGCGGCTGAACCCGCGAGAATCGTCCCCAACACGACCGCGAGCGAAGCCGCCTCGTTGGGCCGCGCCTTGCCCACCGCCTGGAGCTGCAGGATGCAGACCGCGACGACCGGCACGCTGAACCCAAAGAGCCAGAAAAGCACTCGCGCCCGGTGCTGCGCGGCCTGATTGGCGTCGAGCAAGGCCTGACACGTTTGCCGCACGGAGCGGTCATAGTCCGCATGTTCGCGGCGATGCCTGAGTTGACGACGAATGAAGAGCCCCGCACCCACCCAGGGCAGCGCCAGCAACAGCAGCACCGACCATTCACCTGAGTACGAAAACGGTCCGTCGTTCACCAGGTGATCAATCAGGCCGCCCGTGGGGACCGCGAGCAGCACCAGCGCGGCGGCCAGGCGGAGGACAAAGCCGCGGTGCTCGCGACGCAGGGTGGCCACCAGGCTCTCGCGATCGCGGGCGATCATTTCAGGCGACGGACGGTTGGCGGGGGATTTCCACGCGCGGTGGAGGTCATCGGTGCTCATCGGAGTGGGTCTTGGATTGGAGGGTGGCGATCAGCCTTTGCTTGGTGCGCGTCAGGCGCGCCCCCACATTGGTTTCGGTTAAGCCGAGGACGTCGGCGATTTCGGCATACGGCACCTCATCGAAGTGCAGCAGCAAAAGGGAACGATCCAGCGGCGGCAGCTGGCGGATCTCCGCGTAAAGCAGAGCCAACACCTCGCGATCACGCGCGTCGGCCCCGGCGGCTGCCGGCTCGTCCGGCACGTGCAGCGCCTCGAAGCGGTCGACCCGGCGCGTGTACGTCGTCTGACCGCGCTTCCAGGTCAGAGCCGCATTGTGCGCCACGCGATAGATGAAGGTGGAGGCCTTGCTCCCACCCTTGAAGGCGGGCACTGCCTTCCACACCGCGAGCATCAGCTCCTGCAGGAGATCACTGCGATCCGCCCCGTCGGCGAACGCGTTCGCCACCCGATGCAGGATGCCGGGATGGTCCGCCATCCAGCGATCAAACAAGGTGTGCTGCTCGGAGGGAGTCATGGGTGCGTTCAGGGAGTTAGGAACCGCCCGCCGCCATTCCTTACACCCAACCGCTATCAGGCGACGGAATTTTCCCTCAAGCGCCCCGGCACCGGGGACAAAACTCGATTCGGCAGGGCGGCGCCGGCATTCACCCCGGCCTAACCAAACTTGCCTCGCAACCTTGCCGCCATCGCGTCGCAGACCGCCGCCAGATCAGCCGCCGGGGCCTGCGTGTGCGGCCACGTCCACAGGTAGGGCGGCGGGCCGTACTCAGGTGTGAGTGTCGACACCCGGAATCCGCGCTCACGCTGGCTTGCCCAAATCAGCGCCCACCAGGCTTCGTGGGCGGCGACCTGCCGCGCCCACTCCGGCGCCCGCGGATCCGGAACCTGCGGGCCATGCTCGCAGCCCACCCGCGCATGCACATGCCAGGTCTGCCGGGCAACCTGCGCGATCAAGTCCGCAAAATCCTCCAGCAGCCGCTCGGTCACACACACCCAATGGCTGAGGTCCGCCGTCAGCTTGAGCGTCGGGTGACACGCCAGCACGGCCTGCGCCGCCCAGGGCGTCGCCAGGCAGCGTCGGCGGTGCGTCTCGTGCGCGATCGGAACGCCGGCCTCGCGTTCGATCTCCAACGCCCCGCCAAAAAAATCCTCCATCTCGACCCGGCTCCACCGGTCGAGTCCGCTATGGGCATTGATGAGCAAAGGCCCCACCTCCGCGCACTCGGCCACCTGCTCGCGCAACGAGGCGAGATGCGCTTCCACACTGCCGTTCAGGCGAAAGTCGTCGGTGTAAACGTCGGCAATCAGTGCCCAGCCCTCGCGCTTCAGCCACGTCCGAAGAGCAGCGGGATCCGGCGCGTGGCGAATTGAGGCCTCGATCGCCTCATAACCGACCTCGCGCCAGCCGGCAGAAGCCGCCGCCAGCCCGGCTGACAGGTCGACGCCCCAGAGATGCCGCGCGAGGAGGAGACGCATCGAAATCTTCGCGCGGTGCGCGGCTCAGTGCAGCCCGCCGCCCTTGCCGTCGCCGCAGGGACCGCCCGCGGTGTCGACTGCGACCGTCGAGACGACCTCGCCGGCCCGGTTAAGGACCGGGTGATAGAACTTCGAGAGGGAGGTCGTGCTTTCGTCGACGTAGTGACCGATGAAGGTGCGACGAGAGGTGGACGAGGTGCGGTTCGGACCCGAGCCGTGGATCAGCTGGCCGCCGAAGAACATCGTCGAGCCGCGCGGCACGACGACCGGAATCGGCTTTGCCTCGCGCGGAAACGGATTGATGTGCGAGTCACCGTAATTGTTCCACGCCTCGCCGGGCACGACTTCCGGACAGTGAATCGCGTGCCGGTGCGAGCCGGGCACCACCCAGAGACAGCCATTGTCGAGTCCGGCGGCGTCGATGGCCGTCCACGCGGCGATGCAGGTGGCGGGAGCCGCGAGCAGGTAGAAATTGTCCTGATGCATGCCCTGTCCCTTCGCCCCCGGCGGCTTGAAGTAGTACATCGTCTGCGCGAGCAGCGCAGGTCGACCGAGCAGCACGCCCAGCACCTCGAGCACGCGCGGCTGCAGCGCCCACTGCCGGGCGCGCTCGCTGTGACGGTGAGGATGCATCGCGCGGAGCTGACGCTTCGCCGGATCGATCTCCTCGAACTTCATGCCGTCGTCGTAGATCGCGGCGCCGTTGTGCTTGAAGTCCTCGAA
>CAYZCV010000181.1:0-6299 GCA_964476965.1 uncultured Opitutus sp.
TCTGGCGCAGGACGGTGAGGAGGGTCTCGAGCAGGCCGTCGATCGCGTAGAAGGCATCGGGGAGGGCCACGCGGCGGACGACGGAGCAGGACACATCACCCTCGTTCCACTGGTGGCCGGCGAGGGCGCCGGTCATGGTGACATAGCCGGAAAGAATCGTGGAAAAGCCGCAGATGCGCTCGCAATTGCGGGCGTTGACCTTGTGCGGCATGGCGGAGGAGCCGACCTGGCCCTTTTGAAACCCCTCGGTCAGCAGGCCCTGGCCCGCCATGAGGCGGAGCGTGGTGGCAAAGCTGGCGGCGGCGGCGCCGACCTGGTGGAGGGCGGAGACGACCTCGAAGTCGAGCGAGCGCGGATAGACCTGGCCGACGGCATTGAGCGCGGCCTTGAAGCCGAGGTGTTTGAGGACGCGGGCCTCGAGCTTGGCGACCTTGGAGGCGCTGCCGCCGAGGAGAGTGAACTGGTCGAGCTGGGTGCCGACCGCACCCTTGAGTCCGCGGGCGGGGTAGCGCTCGGTGATTTCCACCAGGCGCGTGTAGGCGAGCAGCAGTTCCTGTCCGGCCATGGCGATGCGCTTGCCAAGGGTGGTCGGCTGCGCGGGGACATTGTGGGTGCGGCCGGTGAGGAGGAGTTTGCGGTGGGTCTGGGCCTGCTTGGCCAGACCGAGCAGGGCGGACGCCGCCTTCATGCGCACGACGCCGAGGGAGCGGTGAACCTGGAGCTGCTCGACGTTCTCGGTCAGGTCGCGGCTGGTGAGGCCGAGGTGGATGGTCTCGCGGCCGGCGAGACCGTTGAACTCCTCGATGCGGGCCTTCACGTCGTGGAGCGACACGCGCTCGCGCGCGTCGATCGAGGCGAGGTCGATCTTGTGCTTCACCTTCTCGTAGTCGGCGATCGCGGCGGCCGGGATGGCCACGCCGAGGTCGCGCTGGGCCTTCATCACGGCGATCCAGTAATCGCGTTCGATGGCGATGCGGCCCGCGGGGGACCAGATGGACTTGATCAGCGACGAGGCATAGCGCTCGGCCAGGACGTTGGGAATGGAGCTCACGGTCATGAAGGAAACGAAGTAAGACGCCCGATTCCGGGATGGCCACCGCAAAGCGCGTGGGCACGGTGGAGGGCATGGGCCATTCCGTTGCGAACCACCTCAATCTGCGGATCGCGGACTACGACCGGATCATCCGCACCTTCATCCCTGACTATGACCGGATGCGGACCTTGCAGCTCGACCTGCTGGCGGGGGTGCTGCCGGCGGACCGCCCGTCGCTCGTGCTCGACCTCGGGGGCGGCACGGGGGCGCTCGCCGCGGCGGTGGCGGAGCGCTTCCCGCACGCCACGGTGGAAATCTGGGACACGGATCCGGCGATGCTCGAGGTCGCCGCGGCGCGCTGTGCGGGCCAGGGCGGCCGGGTGCGCGGGGTGGCGAAGTCCTTTGCCGGGCCATTCCCGACCTGCGATGCGGTGGTCGCGTGCATCGCGCTGCACCACGTGAAGGACCTCACGGCCAAGGGCGCGATCTACGCGGCGATCCGCCGCGCGCTGCGGCCGGGCGGGATCTTTGCGAATGCCGACTGCACCATGAGTACGACGCCCTGGGTGCAGGCGAGGACCTTTGCCGATTGGGCGGCGTTCATGGCGACGCAGGGTATCGACGCGGCGCAGGCGCAGGCGCATTTTGCCGCGTGGGCGCGGGAGGATTTCTATCCCCCGGTGGCGACCGAACTGCGCCTGCTGGCCGAGGCGGGCTTTGCGGAACCGGATGTCTTCTGGCGCCACGCGCCGATGGCGGTGTTCGGCGGGGTGGTTTGAGCATTGCGGATTTGGGAATACGGATTGCGGAACGTCGGGCCGCGGCCGGGTGCGGGCGAATGACCTGGGTGGAGGATTCACCGTGCGTCCGATGAATTCCGCAATCCGAACTCAGCCCTCCGCAATTCAGGAGGGGGCGAGGCACCTCACCGCGAGCTCGCGCAGGACTTCCTCCTGATCATGCGGGCGGCGGATGATTTCCTCGAAGGCGTTGATCAGATCGAGCTGGTTGTCGATCAGGCGGCGGAGGGTGGGGAGCTTGGCGCTGCCCGCGAGCTTGCCCACGTACCAAGCATTCTGGGTGAAGAGATTGTAGGAGCTCTTCTCCGTGGCGCCGGTGAAATGGTGACCGAAGGACGCCTGCGCGCGCGGCAGGCCGTCGAGTCCGCGAGGCCCGACGCGAACCTCTCCCGCATCGAGCAGCGCGCGCACCTGCAGGAGGATGCGGTTGCGATTCTGCAGGGCGCTGATGACCGGGCGGGCATCGCCGCCGGTGAAGAAGTGGCGCTCGAGCGCGGCCAGGGTCCAGGCGAGATCGCCGCTGAAGAAGGCCTCGGCCGCCTCGAAGAAATCGCCCTCGGCGACATTGGGCGTGAGCTCGGCCACCATGGCCTCGGTGATGGCGGCGCCTTCCCCGGCGTAGGTCGCGAGCTTGTTGACCTCCTCAATCAGCAGGCGGGTGTTGGCGCCGACGCGGGCGAGCAGCAGCCCGAGGGCGTCGGCCTCAAGGGAAACCCCGATCCGCCGGGCCTCGGCCACGGCCACGCCCGCCAGCGCTTCGGCCGCGCCTTCGCCCTCGCCGCCGACGAGTGTGAAGTCGGCGGTCTTTTCGCACCACTTGGGAAAAGTCCGGCGGCGATCGATCGGCGCGGCGGTGACGAGCACCGCGGTTTCGGCGGGATTGAGTCCGGCGAGAATCTGCTGGAGGTCCTCGACGGCCTTGAGCGTGCCCTCGGCGCGGCCGGTCACGGTGTCGGCGAGGAAGTTGATGTCCTTCAGCCAGATCACGCGGCGTCCGCCGAACATCGACACCGTCTGCACGCTCTCGCGGAAGCGGTTCACGGCGGACGTGACCTCGCCGACATTGCCCGCGAAACCGCTGATGACCTCGCGGGAAAACTCATCGGTCACTTCCCGCGCCAGGTCCTCGAAGCGTTCGCGGCCAAGCCGGCCGACGAGAAAATCGTCGCCGCCGCAGATGAACGTGAAGGGTTTGGCTTCGGGCATGGCCGGGAAGCCGCCATGCAAGCCGGCCGGGCCGGGACATGAAAGGAAATTAACCTCCTGTTCATGTCGGGTTCATCCCCGGGGCGTAAGTTGAGGCATGCTCTCCTCGACTGCTTCCGTCCGATCCCGTGGCCTGCGCGCGCGGTGGCAGGACCTCCTGGCCCGCCGGCATGGCGGTGTTCTGATTTTTCTCGGCCTGTTTGCGGTCATTGCGTTGGTTATCCGCACGGCCTTGCTGGCCCGGTCACTCTGGTCGGTGGAATGGGACGCCAGCCTGCTGGCGGCCTTTGGCTGGGGCACGGTGTTCGACCTCGGGGCGGGCCTGCTGGCGGCGATCCCGCTGGTGCTCGGCTTGACCCTCCTGCCGGCGAAGGCTTTTGAACGGAACGGGGTCCGCCTGCTGGCCCATGCGATGCTCTTTGCGATCACGGGACTCCTGCTCTTTGGCGCGGTGGCCGAGTGGCTGTTCTGGGACGAGTTCAGCGTGCGCTTCAATTTCATCGCGGTGGACTACCTGGTCTACACGACCGAGGTGATCGCCAACATCCGCGAGTCCTACCCGATGCCGCTGATCCTGGCCGTCCTCGCCTTGGTCACGGCAGCGGTGTACGGGGCGCTCCTCCGCACGGGCCTGGTCGCGGCTTGGCTTGACGCCCGGCACGAAACCGCCGGCCCCCGCTATCGCCGCGGTGCCGCTTGGGTTGTGCTGGCCGTCGTCGTCGGCCTGGGTCTCGACAGCAATCAGATACCGGCCTTCTCCAACACCTACAATCGCGAGTTGGCCAAGGACGGCCTCTGGTCGCTCTTCGCGTCCTTCCGCAACAACGAGCTCGATTACGACGAGTTCTACTCGACCCTGCCGGTGGACGCGGCGTTTGCGAATCTGCGACAGGAGATTTCCGCGGATGGTGCGATCCCGCTGGGGGATGCGCGCGACACTCTGCGCTATGTGCGCAATGAGGGCCCGGAGCTCCGCCTCAACGTCATCCAGATCACGGTCGAGAGCCTCAGCGCCGATTTTCTCAGCACGTTCAACCGCGCGTCCAAGCTCACGCCCAACCTGGGCGCGCTCGCCGAACACAGCCTGGTGTTCGAGAATCTCTATGCGACCGGCACGCGCACGGATCGCGGCATGGAGGCCTTGAGCCTCTCCCTGCCGCCCACGCCCGGCCGCTCGCTCATCAAGCGTCCGCGGAACGACAACCTCTTCACCCTCGGGAGCGTCTTCCGCAGCCGCGATTACGACACGGCATTCATCTACGGCGGCTATGGCTACTTCGACAACATGAACGCCTTCTTCGGCGGCAACGGCTACCGGGTGGTCGACCGGGCCTCCGTGCAGGAGAACGACATCACCTTTGCCAATGCCTGGGGCGCGTGCGACGAGGACCTTTATCGCTGGACCCTGCGCGAGGCGGATGCGGCCCATGCGGCCGGCCGGCCGTTTCACCACTTCGTGATGACGACCTCGAATCACCGGCCCTACACGTATCCGGAGGGCAAGATCGACCTGCCGCCCAAGGTCTCCGGCCGCTCCGGCGCCGTGAAGTACACCGACTATGCGATTGGCCAGTTCCTGCGCGCGGCAGCCGACAAGCCCTGGTTCAAGCACACGGTCTTTGTCATCGTGGGCGATCACTGCGCCTCGGTCGCGGGCAAGGTCGAGCTTCCGGTGCAGAACTACCACATCCCGCTCTTCATCTATGCGCCGGGTGGCCAGATTGCCCCCGGCCGGGTGCCGGACCTGATGAGCCAGATCGACTACGCGCCGACGCTGCTCGGCCTGCTGAACTGGAGCTATGCCAGCCGGTTCTACGGCTGGGACGTGCGGAAGGCGACGGGGGACCGGCGGGCGCTCGTGGGCAACTACCAGCGTTTGGGCTTGTACGAGCCCGGTCTGCTGGAGGTACTCAAGCCCATGCGCGCTGAGGATTCCTATGCGCTTGACCCCACGACCTTCGCCCTCAGTCCCCGCGAAGACGATGAACATCACCGCAGCGAGACGATTGCCTACTACCAGACCGCGAGCTACCTGTATCGGAATGGTCGTTACGGTGCCCTGACCGCCGCGGACCAGCAGGCGGCGGCGGTCCGCGCCGGGCTGCTCACCGCCCACCCACGCCCTTTACCCCTGTCCGCAGAAACAACGCCCTAGGCCTGGCCCCATGAGAGCGAACCGTACCCTGCTTTTTCTTTTCCTGCCGGCGGCGGCCTTGCTGGCCGACCCCGGAGCGCCGGCCAGCTCGGCTATCTCCGATGACGAGCTGCGGATCAAGGGCGTGTTTGAGAGCAGCCTCCCCGGCACGGAGCGCAAGAATGCGCTCAAGCTCACCTTCCACCCCCGCGTCGGCGATCTCTCGCGCTATGACCACCTGCGGCTCCCGCTCGGCCTGCGTTATGGCCTGACGGTCAACTGGGAGGTGACCGGGGAAATCGAGGGCTACTTTTCCCACGGCCTGGGCGACCGGCCCTTCTTTGAGGATGCAGGGCTGCTCCAATGGAGCCTCGGCACCAAGTACAACTGGGGCACCTCCCTCTGGCCCGGTTGGGAGATCGCCACCGGCATCGAGTACTGGCAGCCCATGGGCAGCCCGCCGGTCGAGATCACGGACGGACTCGAGCACTTCGCGCCGTTCGTGACCTTTGCGCACCGCCTCGAAAACTACCCCAACGTCCGCGTTTTCTGGGGCCTGAGTGCCGACATCGTGAACGAGACCGGGATTGCCGGGCGGTTGAAGGACAATCAGCTGGGCGCCGATTCGCAGCGGCTATCCGGCGGCTTCGTCTGGGACCGCGGGAACTTCAGCTACACGCTGGAGGGCTCGGTCGCGTCGACGCGGTTGATGGGTGACGTCGATCGCGATGTGTACGCGCTCCAGCCGGGCGTGATTTGGCGGGTGCCCCAGCGTTTCACGCCGGGATCGCGTGGCCAGTGGCTGTTGGGCGTCGGCCTGCGCTCGTCCTATGGCCCGGACGGCTTTGACTACGGCGGCTCGGCCAAGGTGCGCGTCAATTTTGATTTCAAGAGCTGGTGGCGGCGCGTCACGGGTGCCGAGAAATGACCGGCGAGGGCCGACGCGGTGCGGGGCTGGACCGGGCCTTCTGGCCCCTGCTGTTACTGCTCGGGGTCGTGGTGGTGGGCTTTGAGTTCACCGATCTGGACCTCGCGGTGCAGGATCGCCTGTACGATTTTCAGGCCGGGCGCTGGCGGGTTGACCGGGATGATCCCGGCTTGCGCGCGGTGTTTTACGATGGCCCCA
>CAYZCV010000182.1:0-6251 GCA_964476965.1 uncultured Opitutus sp.
GCGCACGCGGGCGTTGAGGCTCAGGGCCATCCATGGGCGCCAGGTGGCGCTGGCCAGCGCGGTGTGTTCGGGCGCTTGGGCGAAGCGTCGGCCGACGAGGGCCGGGGCCACGGTGGCGCGTTCGATTTCGCTGTCACTCCAGACATAGCTCGCCGCGAGCGTCCACGCCGGCGCCGGGGCCCACCGTGCGCCGAGCGAGACGCCGTCGACCCGGGCGCGGTCGAGGTTGAGCCGGCGGCGGCCCTCGCCGCCGGCGGGCACGAAGCCGATCCCCGGCAGGGTGACGGGACCGCGCGCGAGGGTGACGTTCGCCACGGCATTCTCCAACTCGGTGCGGAAGACCGAGCCCTCCAGCACCACCGTGCCCCGCGTGAATTGGACTCCGGCCTCGCCGCTGGTGGCCTGCTCGGTGGCGAGCGCCTGATTGGAATCCGTGATGACATTGCCCACGCGGAAGGGGCGATAGAGCTCGTTCAGCGTCGGGCGACGGAAGGATTGCTGACCGGACAGGGTCAGGCGAACGGGCGCGGCCGCCTGCCAGACCAGGCCGGCCCCGGGGCTCCACTCCTCACCGCGGCCGTCCGCGTAGCGATCGTCCGCGACCACGGCGCCGTTGAGGGAATCGCGGCGATGGCCATTGCGCTCGCGCCAGGCGTCGAGCCTCAGACCGGCGGTGGCCCGCAGCGCGGGCAGCAGGGCGCGGCTGTGCACCGCGAAGAGACCGGCGTTTTCCTGGCGTCCGCCGGCGTAGCGTTGCCGGGTGAAGGCCCCGGCCACCAAAGCCGAGGCCTCGCGGGTCTCGCCATGGACCACGCGGCCGTCGACGCCGGTGGTCGTGCTCGCGTCGCGTCCGTGGGACCAGGTGGCGGTCCAAGCCGCCCCGGCGGCGGTGGCCGGAACGTCGAACTGGTCACTGGCGGGCGTCTCGGCCGTGCGCGTGGCATTGACGCCGCTGAAGGTGCTCGCGAACGCCTGATTCTGGATATAGGCCCGGGCCGTCCAGGCCAGCCCGGGGCGGACGGTGGCCTCGATTTCGGCCGAGACCGCCTGCTCACGGGTCGAATTGGTCTGATAGGGCGTGCCATTGCCCCGATCCTCCTCGAAGGAGCGGGCGGACACGGTCACGGCGTGACGCTCCCCGATGGGCTGGCGCCAGCGGATCGCGGCCCAGCGGGATTCGCTGGTGGCGGGAAGATCAATCGGCCCGCGGCGTTCGGGCGCGACCGTGGAAAAGCCGTCGGTCGACGCGTAGCGGGCGAGCAACTGCACTGCCCCCGTGCCGACGGCCTGGTTCAACTGGGCCTCGGCGCGGTAGGTGCCAAAGCTGCCGCCAAAGGCGGAGAGGCGTGCGCGGGCCGGTGCGGGTTGCTCGGAGAGCAGCTGCACGACCCCACCCAGCGCGGCATTGCCCCAGGCACTGGCGCCGCCCCCCGGCACGATCTCAACCGCCGCGAGCGAGTCGACCGGGACCTTGCTCCAGGTCACCCAGCCGCCAAAGGGGTCGTTAAGGGGAACGCCGTCGAGCAGGACGAGCGACCGGCTGGCACCGCTCGGGCCAATGCCGCGGAGAGACACCCCCTGGGCCGTCGGATTGGCCACGAGACTGTCCGTGCGCCGGAAGAGGCTGAATCCGGCCACGCCGCGGAGCGCGCCGTCCAGCGTCGCCGCGGGGCTGCTCCGCAGGGCGTCGCCCGAGACGGTGACATGGGCAAAGGGAATGTTCTCCGTGGACTCGCCCGTGCGCGCCGAGGTCACGAAGACCGGCTCCAGTGCCAGGGGCTGGGCGGAGAGTCCGGTGGAGACGACGAGCAGGAGGCCGACGCAGGCGCGCGGAATGGGCATGGGTCGAGGGAAAGCGGGTTCCCGCTTTAGGCAAGCCGCCGGGCCGGCGTCACGCGTCGACCGGGCGGGTCAGCAGCTGGGTGTTGAGTCCGGGCAGGCGCTCGGAGAACTCGTCGTCCTCATTGGCCTGCCGCAGGGCGCGCTGGACCATGCCCATCTTGGCGTCGAGATTGTCGATCATGGACACGAACACCCCCTCGGGCGTAGCGGCGTATACGGCCGCGCCCCACTCGGGTTCGCCCTGGTGACTGAGAATGATGTGCTCGAGGCGCTCCAGCCGGCCCGCATCGAGCTTCGCCCGGATGCCATGCTTGCGCGCGAGCTGGTAGCCGAGCACCACGTGGCCCTGCAGAATGCCCCGGCGGCTGCGCTTGGTGGTCAGCGTGCCCTCGTACTCGATGACCTTGCCCGTATCATGAAGCAGGATACCGGCAAGCACGAGGCTCGGATCGACCTCGGGGTAGAGCGGGAGCAGCGCCTGGGCGGCCCGGGCCATGCGCACGGTGTGCTCGAGCAGCCCGTGCCGGTAGGCGTGGTGCATGGCAATGGCGGCGGGCGCCACGCGGAAGGCCTCGCCGATCTCCTCGAAGACCCCGCGGGTCGTCATGCGGAGCTCATCGTGGGAAATGCCGTCCACCAGGGCGTTGAACTCCGCCCATAGCGCCACGGGATCCAGCGGCGTGATCTCGACCAGGTTCTCGAGCATGCCCGGCTCGGCCAGCGCCGCCTCGTCGAGCGCCTCGAGCCGGCCGATCCGCGGGGAAAGGCGGCCCTGATAAAACTCCACCTTGCCCTCGACCCGCACGACGGAACCCTCCGGCAGGCCCTTGAGCAGGTCGAACTGGGGGTGATCGCCGAAGAGAGTCGCGGTGAAGCTGCCCGTGCGATCGCCGAACTCGACCGACAGGAAGGGATTTCCGTTCGACGCGGTCTTCGTCGTCAGCCGGCGCACCAGCAGCACGGCGACGAAGGGCCGGGCACTGTCGAGCGTCTTGAGGTCGCGGACCGCGATCGGAGCGGGGGCGTCAGGCATGGTCTTTCACGAGTTGGGTGTAGGTCTTGAAGTACGGGTGCCGCGCATCACGCAGCAGCGCGTAGAACACGGTCTCGGCTGGCAGGACGTGCACGCCGGAGCGGATCAGCGCGTCGCAAGCGACGGCCGCATCGTCCGGTCGGCGCGCCGCGATGGCGTCGCTCAGGAGGGTGACCTGCAGCTGCTGGTCGAGCGCGTCGAGCGCGGTCTGGTACACGCAGACCGGCGTCTCGAGTCCGCACAGGATGAGGTGATCGAGGTCGTATTCGCGGAGGGCATCCCGGATGCCGTCATCGGCGAACGCGGAGAACGTCGTCTTGCCGTACTGGGGCGCACCGGGGGTCAGCGCGAGCAGTTCCGGCACGGTGGATCCGAGTTTCTGCGGCACCTGCTCCGTGTAGGCGACGGGAATGCCGAGGCCGCGCGCGGCCGAGACCGCAAACTGGCAGCGCTTCAGCACGCGGTTGCCCGCCGGCATGGCTCCGAGAAAGGGTGCCTGCAGGTCGAGGCAGAGCAGAAGGACACCGTTGATCGGGGAAGGGGAGGCCATGGCGGGAAGGGGCGGGCGGGCGCCTCAGGTATAGTAGCGGCGCCGGGCCTTGACTTGCACGAACCGTTTTTCGGGCAGGATGTAGGCGGTCAGGTGCCCGCCCATGACGCAGGCCGTGTCGATGCCCACCGACCACTTGAGCTTGTAGATGTCGGGCCGCGGGGTGTGGCCATACACGACGAAGGGAGGTCCGCTCCAGAGATCGGCCCACGGGGGCAGGTCCTCGCCGTCGGCCCGCTTGGCCGCCTTGCCGTCCCGGTCAATCACCTGGATGCGGGTGACCACGCTGGCCGGCTGCTTCTGCCAGGGCTCGTTGGGGAGAAATCCGCCGTGGACGAACACGATGTTCAGCTCCTCGATCGCATGGGTGAGCGGCATCTGCTCGAGGTAGGCCCAGTCCTCGGGCCGGAGCTTCTGGTGGGTGTCCTCGTCGGTCTCCTTGAGAAAGGCCTTGTCGCCGGTCCGGCGGTAATTGAGCAGGCGCAGCTCGTGATTTCCCAGCAAGGAGATGGCCTTGTGCTCGCGCGCGAGGTCGATGACCCGGCAGGAATCGGGCCCTCGGTTCACCAGGTCGCCCAGCAGGATGAGTTGGTCCTCCTTGGAGAACTCGACCCTTTCAAGGAGTTCGGCAAACTCCTGGTGACAGCCGTGGATGTCGCCGATGGCGATAAGGCGTCCGTTCATGCGTGCGGTGCGCAAATTTGCTAGCGTCGTGGTGGGGGCAAAGTAAACAAGAAAGCCCATGGACCTGAATCTGCAGCCGCTTGCCCAGACCTGCTTTGTCACCGGCCAGCCCTTTGTTGAGGGCGAACGGGTGCTCAGCCACCTGGTGCGCAACGCCAGCGGCACCGAAGTGATGCGCTACGACGTGCGCGAGGCCTCGGCCGCGGAGTTCGCCCCGTCCGGCTTTGTCGCCTGCCGCTGGGTCCACGCGTTCAAGCCGCGCAAGCCGGGCGATACGACGGAGCGCGACCTGAAGCTCACGGCGGACAGCCTTTTCCTGACGCTGGCCGATCCCTCGACCGAGTTGAACGGGGAGAGCACGCGTCTGGTGCAGTTCCTCGCGCTCATGCTCGAGCGCAAGCGCGTCCTGCGCCCGAAGGGCCGCAGTGCCGACGGCACCCGGAACCTCTACGAGCACGCGGGCACCAAGCAGATGTACGAGGTCCCGGCGGGAGAGCTCAGTCCGGAGTTTTTCATGGCCGTGCAGGCCCAGCTCAGCGTGCTGGTGGGCTCGCCGAAGCCGAAGGGCGAGGCGGCGGCGGCAGGCGCTGCGCCGGGGGATTCTGGCGCGCTGTAGGGCGGGCGGGAGGTTTCAGAATAAGACGGATAGGACTTATGGGACGGATGGGACCTATGTGTCCTATCAGTCCTATAGGTCCTATCCGTCCTATTTCCGTTCGACCCTCCGTCAAAACCCCTGGCCGCGCGTCTTCGTCGCGATGCGCACCAGGTACATATCCGCCATCACATACAGCACCGACCCATCCTCGCCGAAGGTGCAGTTGCCGGTGTTCTGGCCCGTTAGAAGCGTGCCGAGGTGTTTGCCCTGATCGTTGATGACCAGCACGCCGCCGGGGCCGGTCGCCCAGAGATTCCCCCGGGCGTCGACCCGCATGCCGTCGAATGCGCCCTTGCGCGTCTTGGCGAGCTCGGTGCCGTCAAAGAAAACCCGGCCGGGACCGGCGGTGCCGTCGGGCGAGAGCGCGAAGGCCATGATGATGGGGCGAGGGCCGTGGGAATTGGCAACGTAGAGCGTCTTTTCGTCGGGCGAGAGCGCGATGCCATTGGGGCGCTCGAGTTCCTTGGTCACCAGGGTCACGGTGCCGGCGGGGGTGACCCGATAGACGCCCTGGAAGCCGATCTCCACGGGCGAACTCGGGCCAAGGCCATAGGGCGGGTCGGTGAAGAAGATATTGCCCTGCCGATCGAGCACCAGGTCGTTCGGGCTGTTGAAGCGCTTGCCCTCGAAGCGGTCGGCGACCGTCGTGAACGTCCGACCATCGGGATTGAGCCGCGCAATCTGGCGGTTGCCATGCTGGCTGAGCAGAAGCCGGCCCTCCCGGTCGGTGGCGAGCCCGTTGGAGCCGCGTTCCCGGCCATCATAGAACTGCCCGGTGAAACCGCTCGGATTGAGGAAAATGTCGACGCCGTGACCCTCGCGCCAGCGGTAGGCAATGTTCTCGGGGACATCGCTGAAGACGAGCTGGCGCTCCTTCTTCATCCAGACCGGGCCCTCCGACCAGTTGAAGCCCTCGGCCAGCTTCACCATGGTGGCATCCGGTGCGATCAGGGCGTCCAGCGCGGGGTCGAGCCGCTCGACCTCACCGAAGGCGGGGTAGGGCGCCTTGAGCGAAGTGATCGGATCGGCGGCGCGGAGAAAATTCAGGGTCACCAAGGCCCAAGCCAGCAGAGTTCGGAGTAGATTCATAACGTTGGGGTTAACGCCTCGGCCCTCATAGGTCCTCTCAGTCCCATCAGTCCTCTCCGTCCTATTGTCCCATCCCGAACCCAAAGGCCAGCCCCGACCGCCGCCGGGGGCCGCCTAGCGCCGCACCGGCACGTTCCGCCCTGCGAGGTAGTCCTTCACCTGGGGAATCGTGAGCGTGCCAAAGTGAAACAGGCTGGCCGCGAGCACCGCGCTGGCCCGGCCGGCGTCGAGCGCGTCCGCAAAGTGGGCCAGTTCGCCCGCGCCGCCGCTGGCGATGACGGGGACGCTAACGGCGTCGCTGACCGCGCGGGTCAGGCCGACGTCATAGCCGACCTTGGTCCCGTCGCGGTCCATGCTGGTGAGCAGGATCTCGCCGGCGCCGAGTTCGACGGCCT
>CAYZCV010000183.1:0-6243 GCA_964476965.1 uncultured Opitutus sp.
ACCATCCGCTTCAAGCACGCCAGCGGCCCGAACGCCCGTGGCCTTCGTCCCCGCGTCGCGCGCGTCGACCTGATTGTCGGCGCCGTCACCGGCAAGGCGGCGGATCCGCATAGCGCCACGAATCCCTCCACGCGCGTCGAGCGTCGCTTCGAGGCGGGACAGTGGAAGGACGAGGACGGCTACCTGACGATCCGTCATGCGCTCAACGGGCTCGAGGGCGACTTCTACGTCCGCGTGCGCGGAACCGATTCAGGCGAGCTGGAGCCCACCCTCGATCCCGATGGCGAGGACCCGTGGTCGGACCTGTGGTTCTACTCGAACCCGATCTTCGTGCAGCTCCGCTGAACCGTTGCGAACGACCCTGAGCAACGTGTCACGTAATACGTGACACTGGCTGTGACCGCTGCGGGCGCCGGTAGGGTCGCTTGACCGGGCCAAGGCGGACTGCTGGAGTGCGAGGATGATCCCCAATCTGCCGAGGGCTTTTCGTGAGGACGCCGCACGCTGGGTCGGCCGCCAGTGGCGCGAGTGGCGGGGCTATGTGTTCTTCTTTTGCTTCGTGTGGATTCCCCTGCGTTCGGCTGTGCTCGACTACAACCCGGTCCCGTCGGGTTCGATGAACCCAACGATTCTTGAGGGCGACGTGGTCTGGGTGAACAAGCTGGCCTACGGCCTGCGGATTCCGCTGACGACCGTCCATGTCGCCCAGTGGGCGGATCCCCAGCGGGGCGACATCGTCGTGGTGCTCTCACCCGCTGACGGGACCAGGCTGGTGAAACGCGTGGTGGGCATTCCCGGCGACACGCTGGCGATGCGCGGCAACCAACTTTTTCTGAACGGCCAGCCGACCGCCTACACCGCGGCCGCGGCGGACTACACGGCGACCATCGCTCGCAGCCTGCGTCCGCACGCGTTCTTCGCCGAGGAGGACCTGGCCGGCGTGACCCATGCCGTGATGGGGCTGGCTGATCGCCCCTCGCCGGCGCGAACCTTCGATCCGGTGGTGATCCCCGCGCAGGGTTACTTTCTCCTGGGCGACTCCCGCGACAACAGTCTGGACTCGCGCGCCTATGGGGTGGCCTCGCGCGACGCCATCCTGGGCCGGGCGGAGGGCGTGCTCGTGTCGTTGGACATCAACGACACGTACCTGCCACGCTGGCGCCGATTCTTCACGCCTTTGCGCTGACCCGGTTCAGGCGACTGCGGACGCGGCGCAGGCCCGACGTCATCAGCAGCAAACCGGCTCCGGCCAAACCGTAGGTTGCGGGCTCCGGTACGGGGGCGAAGCCCACCAGATCCTGCACCACCGTCCGGTGCTGGCTCCCATGCCGCTGGTAGGAACCGTCGATCAGAAAATCGAGCGTATCCGTACGCCCGAGATTCATCACCCCGACATCGTCGAGGCTGGAGAGCAGGGTGTTCGCGGCGGCGATCATCGTGTTGGCCGCGTTGCCATGGTAGGAGGTGATCTTGAGGAAGCCGCCGGCCAGAGTGAAGGCGTTCGCCTGACCCTCATTGGCAATCTCCCACACCGCCAGTTGCAACGCGCCCAACGCCAGCGAGGTGTTGGCCACGGGCAGATAGGCCTGAAACAGGTCGGCGAGATTCTGGACTCGCGTCACGGTGAGACCCGGCGCGTTGGTACCCCAGCGGTCAAAATCCGCCGGGTCGGTGCTCGCGAAGGTGAGCGCGTTGCCCGCCGGCTCCCCGCTGCCGGCGTAGTAGATGGTCTGGAGCGGATCGAGGCAGAACCACTGGGCGCTGGGGGGCGTGCTGGGATCGCTGACGAGAAAAGGGGATGGCAGCACGTGGCGCGACGCACCGTTGAGCCTGACCGTGACCGCCGGCAGGCCGCTGTTGGCGAGGGTAATGGAGGACAGGGCGAGATCAGCGGAGGCGACATGCCCGCCGAGGAGGAGACCGACCAGGGCCGCGATGGAGCGCGAGCGGGAGAGAGGGTTCATTTCCCGCCCACTCTAGCGGAGATTTTCAGCACCTCCCATCGGGGAAACGCCGAACCAACCATCGCGCGGAGGCCGATCAGGCGCGACTTCGGTGGTCAGCCTACATGGCCTTGGCCGGCTTTTTTCGGAGCGACTCGGGCATGGTGAGCGTCGCCAGGTCCCAGCCCTCGATCTCGAGGATGCGGGCGAGACACTGCTCCATCAGGGTGTGGGACTGCTCGGTGGCCGCGGCAATGGTCTCGTGGACGAGGCGGTCATTGGCGGCGTCGTTGGCGCAGTCCATCTGATAGGCGTGCAGCTCGCGCAGCTCAAAGATCGCCCGGCAAACCTGCGCCGGGCAGGCGCACTGATACATGAGAGCTTGGTCGATGACCTTGCTGATCTGGTTGGCGCTGAAGCGTTCGTTCATGATGAGAAAGTCTGGGTGAGCGTCGTGTAGGACTGCCCGTTGAGCGCGACGCACGGAACCGGCGCGTCCATCCCGCGGAGCGAGAGGGGTCCGACCGGACGGTGCGTGAGAGACCTCAGGCCAGCCGCGGCCAGCAGACTGGTCGGGACGAGGACTTCTCCGCCCTGCGCCGAGCTGCAGAGGCGGGCGGCCAGATGGGCGGTGGCCCCCACCACGTCGTACTGCCGGCGGTTGCCGAGTTGGTGGGAGTCCCCGATGAACCCCGCGAGCACCAGGCCCTGCGCCACACCAATTCCGTAGGCGAGGTCCCGCTGCGAAGCATCCACCGCCAGTTCCAGGCCGCACCGCAGCGCGAGGTACGAACGCCCCATGCCCTTGAACATCGCCATCAGGCCATCCCCGGTGAACTTGATCACGGAGCCCTTGAACCGCTCGACCACCCGCGCCTGGGCGCTCAGCGAACGGTTCAGCAAGGCGAAATACTCCTCAGGGCCAAGCGTCGTGGCCAGCGGGGTAGAACGACGGATGTCGGTGAAGACGATGGCCGCCTCAAACCGCATCGCCCGGTCGGCGCCGGCCGCGTCAAGCACCTCCAGGGCCGCCTCCGGCACGATGCGGGAAAGTCGGTCCATCCGATCCTGCTGCACACGCGCGGATCGCCGGGCGCTGGCGAGATCGCGCAACACGACGAAGAAGCGTTCATCAGACAGCGGCTTTTCGACGACGACATCAATCAGCTTGGAGTCCCGCGCCCAGGCCCGCACCGCCTTCATCGCCGGCCCGGCCGATGCCACCGCCAGGATGGCCGTCTGCGGTGCGAGCCGCTTGATCTCGCTGCAATCGGCGAGACTGTCCGTGTGATGAAAGTGGTAATTGAAGACAACCACGTCGGGCGGATCGTCGGCCAACACAGACGGAAGGCGTGAAACGTCCGCCAGATGGACCACCGAGGAGAATCCCTTGTCGTGCAATTCACCCAACAGTACTGACGACGAGTAGGCCTCGCGGTCGAGCAGCAGGATGCGCAGGGGACCGGCCGTTAGGAAGGAGGCTGAAAGGGACGCCACCCGTCATCCTGCTCGCACCTGCCCATCCGTCAATCGGCCCCGCGCAATTCCATGCGGCCAGGGCGCGCGTTGCCGCCAGTCATGAAATCGTTACCTGGTCCGCTGCGCTGAGCTTGGCTCCCTGCCCGCTTTCCAGTCACCTGTGGGATCATGTCGCATCTTCCCGCCGATTGGTCGTCCCACGCCCGCTCCGCCGCCGAGGCGGTCGCCGGAATCAAGAGCGGCGACCGCGTCTTCATTCACGGGGCCGCCGCCACGCCCACACCCCTGGTCGAGGCGTTGTGCGCGCGCAAGGATCTGGAGAATGTGCGGGTCTACCATCTGCACACCAACGGTCCGACCCCCTTCGCCGAGCCGGGCTATGAGCGCTCGATCCGCTCGGTCTCCCTTTTCACCGGGGCACCCCTGCGCACCGCCCTCGCCGAGGGCCGCGCGGACTACGTGCCGATTTTCCTCTCGGACATCCCCGGGATCTTCCTCTCGGGGCAGGTGAAGCTGGACGCCGCGCTGCTGCAACTCTCCCCGCCGGACGCTCACGGCCACTGTTCGCTGGGCACCTCCTGCGATGCCGCCAAGGCCGCGGCCGACACCGCCCGCCAGGTGGTGGTCGAGTTCAACGCCCAGATGCCCCGCACCCATGGCAACAACGCCGTCCCGTTTCGCCGGGTCTCCGCCTTCACCTGCACCGACCGCCCCCTGCACGGGCACGCTCCCGCCGTGGAGACCGACGTCGAGGCCCGCATCGGGCAACTGGTCGCCGACTTGGTGGAGGATGGCTCCACCCTGCAAATGGGCATCGGCGGCATTCCCGATGCCGCCCTCGCCCGCATGCACGGGAAGCACGACCTCGGCATTCACACGGAAATGTTCTCCGACCGGGTGGTCGATCTTGTTCGCTCCGGGGCCGTCACCAATCGGCTCAAGCGCGTCGGCCAGGACCGCATCATCACCAGCTTCGTCAACGGCTCCGCCAAGCTGTTCGCCTTCATCAATGACAACCCGCACGTGTGCTTCTATCCGTGCGACTGGACCAATGACACCTCGGTGATTCGCAAGAATCCCAAGGTGGTGGCGATCAACTCGGCCATTGCGATCGACCTCACCGGACAGGTGTGCGCCGATTCCATCGGACACCGGATCTATTCCGGGATCGGTGGCCAGATGGACTTCATCCGGGGCGCCGCCCTCTCGCCCGGCGGCAAGCCGATCATCGCGCTGCCCTCTCGGGCGATGGGCGGCAAGGTCTCCCGGATCGTCACCCAGCTGCCGCCCGGAGCCGGTGTCGTCACGACCCGCGGACACGTCCACTGGGTCATCACCGAGTACGGTGCCGTCAATCTTCACGGCAAGACCCTGCGCGAGCGCGGCGAAGCCCTGGTCTCCATCGCACACCCGGACTTCCGCGCTGAGCTGCAGCGTGATCTTGCCGCGATCCGGCACTTTAACTTTGGCCCGAGCTGACCCGAGCGAGCGACCGCGTCAGGGCGGAAGCGTCGGGCGCAGTTCCTCGAACAGCAGCAGGGCCGCGATGGCCGCCTGCACCGGGCCGCGCAGCTCCGGCGCCAAGTCGCGCGCGATCCAGACTGCGCCATCGTTGATCACCTCGACCGCCGCCACGGCCCGCTTTTCCACGGTGAAGACATAACCCGCGGTGTCACCCAGCGGAAAGGGCGTCCCCGCCAAGCGGTTGGTGCCTTCCACCCCCACGGCCACCGAACCCCGGGCCAGCGTGCCCCGGAGCGGACGCTCGCGGGTTTCCTGCAACTCCAGCGTCCAGCCCTCGTCGGGGTTGGCGAGCGGGCTCAGGTTCACCGCAAAGCCGGACCGATTCCGGAACTCGATCTCAACCTCGAGGTCGACGGCGCGGCGGTGCAGATTCGTCGCAGCCGCCCCCCGCCAGACCGGTTGGCCTTGGTGGGCAAGGGTGAATCCAAAGGTCTGGCGTCGCTTGCTCCCCTCGTAGAAGAGAATTTGGAGATCGCTTCCCTTGGTCAGTGACCGCTTGACGTCGCGGACCTCCCAGTCCCCGAACGTGATCCGTTCCGTGAACTTCCAGCCCTGCCTTCCTGCGACCGGCAGGCGCTCCTCAGCCGCCAAGCTCTCGGGCAGGCGCAGGGCCGCTTCCTTCAGCCCGGCTTGCGCCCGGGGTGAACCCAGGGCTGCCAGCAGGCACGCCATGACGGTGAGGGAGAGACGACGGAGACACATGGGGCGCACGGAGACAGGGCTGTTTTCCCGGAGTTCCGGAAAAATCGCCGCGGCAGCCCGAATCCGAACCGGTGGGGCGTTCCAGGGTGGACCGTCCGGAAAATTCTTGGTCAACTGCTTCCATACTTCATGCCATGAATCCACGCTCCGCCTTCGCCAGTCTTATCTTCCTGCTGGCTGCCCTCGCCTCCTCGGCGGCCGACCCCGCTTCCGCTGATCGCGAGGCGGTCCTTTCCAAGGTCCAGGGCTTTTTCGATGCACTGGGCGCGAACGACGGCGACGCTCTGGCCCGCCTGTTTGTTCCGGGCGCCCAGCTCACGATCGCGCCGCGCGGAGGCCAGCCCGCGATCGCCGTTCGGCAGCGCACGATCGAGCAGCAGATCGAGTCAGCCAAGACGAACAAGGACACCTTCCTCGAGCGCGGATGGAACCCCACGGTGCTGATCGAGGGCCGGATCGCGATGGTCTGGATGCCGTACGACTTTCATCGCAACGGCCAATTCAGCCACAATGGCATCGATGTCTTCGTGCTGATGAAACTCGAGGACGGCTGGAAAATCGTCAGCGCGGCCTGGACCGCGGAGCCCGGTGGCGC
>CAYZCV010000184.1:0-6217 GCA_964476965.1 uncultured Opitutus sp.
TGGTGCTGGTCGCGGTCGCCGAGGGCGACACCGCCGCCGACGGCGAGTGGCTCGCAGCCAAGCTCGCCGCGCTGCGCATCTTTCCCGATGACGAGGGCCGCATGAACCGCTCGGTCGTCGATATCGGCGGCGGCATTCTGGTCGTCAGCCAGTTCACCCTCTTCGCCAGCACCCGCAAGGGCACCCGTCCGTCCTTCAACGGTGCCGCGGCCCCGGCGGTGGCGATTCCGCTCTACGAACAGTTTCTCCTCCAGACGGAGGCGGCGCTGGGCCGGCCCGTCGCCCGCGGCGAGTTCGGTGCGTCGATGCAGGTCGAGCTCGTGAACGACGGGCCCGTCACGCTCATCATCGATACCCGCGAGCGGGAATAGGGTTCGGCGCAACGCGGAGGTGCCGCGCTAGCGCGGATTCCAACCGTGGCCAAGCAGGGCCACCGGATCGCGGTACCGGGCAATCAGCTCGGCGTCGGCCACCGGATCAAGCCGGCGTGTGCCCGGCAGGCGCTGGCTCGCGTCGATCGGACGTCCGGCCAGGTCACGGCTGTTGATCTCCCAGAACCGAATCCGGCTCACATCGCCGATGCCCTCGGTACCGGACTGGAACTCCCAACCCGCGGGGCTCACCGCGGGCCCGATCTGGCAATCCACCAGCACGACCTCACTCTCCGGGAAGCGCCAGGCCTGGATCCGGGAAAGCGCGTTGCCCTGCACCCCGGGTGCGCCGTCAAAGCGGCAGTTCAGGAAAATGAATCCATGGGCACCGGGCGCATTGCGCACCTGCGTGTAGTACGCATCGGAGCGCAGCGACCAGAAGACGCAGTCGGCAAAGACGGTCGGGCCCTTGCCCCACAGGAAATCCACATCTCCCTCGACGCGGCAGCCGATCACATAGGCCTGACCGTTCACCTGCAGGGTATCCTGGTAGCTGTAAAGGTCGACATTCCGGAGGATGGTTCGCGCGGTCGCAGTCCCGTTGATGATCACGGCCTCGGCCTGGCTCCCCCCCTGCGGGGTCGTGTTGCGCACGGTCAAGTTGGTCAGCACAAGATCCTCGGTCCGGTGCGCAATGAACACGCCCCGGCGATAGATGGTCTCGTTGTTCGCCAGCGTCGCGTTGCTGGGATCCGGCCGGGGCCCCTCGTAAGGATGCCGGCCGCCATTGCGATTGAAGCGGTCGTTGTTCTCGTAGGCGATCACGCTGCGCGCGCGATCCTCCCCGATCAGGGTCAGCGCATGCTTCTCCACAATGGAAACGATGCCGGTGTACGTCCCGGGACGGAGAACCAGCGTCCGCGGCAGCCGATTGCCGGTCGGAATGAAATCGATCGCGCCT
Organism: uncultured Opitutus sp.; assembly: GCA_964476965.1. Taxonomy (GTDB): domain Bacteria; phylum Verrucomicrobiota; class Verrucomicrobiia; order Opitutales; family Opitutaceae; genus CAMAXB01. The sequence goes on from CAYZCV010000184.1 coordinate 1,333, forward strand.
TGCACCGTGCAGAAGTCGCCCGAGCCGTCCGCCGCAATGATCAGGCGGGCGGAGTCCGCAGCCGGCGGCGCCGCCTTGGTCGTGAACTGCCAGCCGCCGGCCGGCAGGACGGCGGTCTCCTGCGGAAAGACGCCGGACTCCACGCGCACGGCATAGGTGCGGTTGTACGCCAGCACCCCCTGCCGCGGATAGAGGGTCGCCTCCCGGCCGGAAACAATCAGGGGCCGATAGTTGAAATTCGGCACACCCCCGATCGTCTGCACCGCGACCGGCTGACTGACGTCGATCGTCTCGACCACGGCCCCGCTCGCGGTGTCGACGATCTCAATCCGGCCCTGCGTGCCGAGCACCGGCTCCTGCCCGAAGGTGAGGCGCAGGGGCGTATCCGGATTGATCCCGGACGCGCCCGCGGCCGGGAACACGTCGGCGGCGGAGAGCGCGGAGGCGAAGGCCAGGCAGCCGGCCAGCATGTACCCGCCGCGCAGCCGACGGAAAGAGGAGACTGAGACGAGGAGTTGGCGCATGAGGGGAAAGCTTGGCGGATCAGCGGCCGGAGCCGGCCGCGGCGGCATCGAGTTCAGCCTCGGTCGGAATCCGGTCAAACGTTCGGTTCACCGGGAGGCCACGAAGGTGCTTGTCGGCAAAGTCGAGCATCGCGGTCCAGTCCTCGCCGGTGAACGTGTGGCCGTGGTCCGCGTAGTTGACCCCGAGGCGGTCCTCCACCCCAAGCAGGGCATAGGCGGGCTTGGCGCCGAGGATCGACTGCCGCACCGCTTCCGGCAGCGAGATGACGTCCGTCATGCCCTCCAGCGCGAGGAAAGGCTGCGGCGCCGCCAAGGCGAGGAACCAGTGCTGGTCAAACGGGAGTCGATCGCGCTGGCCGCGGAAGGGGTGCAGGCGCGGCGAGAACCAGTTGGGGTATTTCTTCAGCATGATCTCGAGCGTCTCGCTCCGCCGAGGTCCGGCCAGACGGTAGGCACCAATCCCGCCCCCTCCCGTCACGACCGGCGCTCCCATGAAGCGCGAATCGAAGGCGGCGGCGATCATCGCGGCCTTCCCGGCGCGCGACGCTCCGGTGATGATCAGACGCGTGGGGTCGATCTTCGGATCCTGCTCGAGGTAGTCCGCAATGCGGGACGCACCCCACGCCCAAACCGCCAGAATGCCCCAATCGTAGCCCGGATAGGCTGGCAGGAAGCGTGTGGTGCGAAAGGCCCAGCTGCCATCGAGATTGCGCAGCGTGGTGTCCTCGGCGCAGTCATTGGCGTTGTAGATCACCAGCGCATAGCCCCGGCGAAGGATCTCCGCATTGACCGGCTGGGTCGCGATGCTCTCGGCCGTCACCGGTCCGCCGCCCGGCGGAGCCGCCTGCCCCGGGATGACCGGCGCGGCGGGCGCGCGGGCGGCGGCCTCCTCCAGACGGGGCCCGACGAGCAGGAGCACGTTCTCTCCCTTGCCCTGATTCGGGCCCAGCGGGAGGCGCGGCAGGACGACGCCCCCCGGGGGAGTGCCGCCGGGGGAAACGATGGCGGGGCTGCGGGCACGACCCGCCGGCGTGAAGATTCCGATGTCCAACCGGAGTTGGCCCTCGGGTCCAAAGCGCAGTCGCACCAGCCGGTAAGTGACCTGCCCCGCCGCCACGGTCTCCTCCGCCAGAACCTCGCCGCGGACATTGCCCGGCGGGGGCGGCATCTGGCCCGTGGCATAGTACTCCAGCACCCGGCGCATCTCCTCGCGCCGTCGGGCCCATTGCGCGGGAGTCGTCACCCGGGTTCCGTCCGCCATTGTCATGACGTCCGGCAACGCCGCGATCACCGGCAGCTCGTGCACCTCCGGCAGGCGACCCAATGGGGCGAGTATCTCCGGGACGGGAATCTCCCCCGGGTCCGACCGGACTTCCTGCGCCCGGGCCGCCTGCACCCCGGCGAGGGCGACCGCGAGAGTCGCTCGCGCCGCCCAAACACCGAACCGGCGGGCGGCGGCGAGGGGAAGGTTCAAGGCAGAGATTCGGGTGCGCACGGTAGGCAAAGGGCGGGGTCCGCGATGGCAGGACAAGAGGGCATGCGCACCCGGGGTGCAACCTTCCGCTGAATCCGCCGCGGCGACGCATCCGCCGGCAGCCGGGTCGCGTACGACTACCGCGGTCTTGCGTGGGGCGGTGCCCGGGCCGACAACACCTTCGCCGGAGCCATGCGCTGCTTCTACCATCCCGACTACTACTTCCCGCTCCCCGCCGGACATCCCTTCCCCATGGACAAGTTCTGGCGCGCCGAGGCCATGATCCGGGCGGCGGACTGCGGGGCGCAGATCGAGTTGGCCGGAGTCGCGCCACTCGACGCCGTGCAGCGGGTGCACACGGACGCCTATCTCGAAAAGATCCGTCGCAATACCCTGGACCCGGTGGAGGCGCTCAAACTGGGCTTGCCTGCGGGTGAGGCCTTGCTCGAGCGCTCGCGGTTGGAGGTCGGCGGCACCCTCGCCGCGACGGCGGCCGCGTTGGAGGGCGGGATCGCCTGCAATCTCGCCGGAGGAACCCACCACGCCTTCGCCGATCGCGGCCTAGGCTATTGCGTGCTCAATGATGTTGCGATCGCCATCCACGATCAGGAAGCCCGGCAGCCCGGCCGGCGCTATGCCGTCATCGACACCGACGCTCACCAGGGCAATGGCACCCACGGCCTCTTCGCCGGAAACGACCGGGTGTTCACCTACTCCATCCACGTCGGTCGCAACTACCCGGCGCTGAAGACCCCCGGTGATCTCGATGTGGAGCTCCCCCGCAATGTGCATGGCGCCGACTATCTGGAGCAATTGGAGGCAACCCTCGCGCCGGCGCTCGACGAGGCGGCTCCCGACCTCGTGTTCTGGATCAGCGGCGCCGATCCGCACGTCAACGACCGCTTCGGGCAGATGCGCCTGACCGATGCCGACCTCGCGGCCCGCGACCGCCATGTGCTCGAGCAGGTGACGGCGAGGAAAGTCCCCCTGGTGCTGCTCTACGGTGGCGGCTACAACCGCGCCCCCGAGCACACGGCGCGGCTCCATGCCAACACCGTGATCCTCGCGGCGGGCTTTGCCGGGGCCCGATCAGGTCAGGCCGGACCGGAAAACTCGACAAACTCGCGCTGCAGCGATCCGGCCGCGGTCCCGCGCACGACAAAGTAGCCCTTGCGGAGGGTGCCGTCATGGTTGCCGGTCGCCCGTCCGCAGCACACGTTGGTCACAATTTCAAAACCCTCGCGCGGCCGGCTGGTCTGCGCGTGATAGTGTCCCGCGAAAACCCCGCGCAGATTGAAGCGCAGGAAGCGCCCGAGCAGCTCGTCGGCATTGAGCGGGCACATCTTGGCCACGTTCGACAAAGGAAAATGCGAACCGAGGACGGTCGGCCGTGCCGGGTCCAGCGAGGGCAGCGTGCGGTCAAGCCAGGCCAGGGTGTCCGCCGAGATCTGCGTATCCGCCCAGTCCTTACCCTGCGTGGTGTCAACCAGCACGAACTGCCAATCCCCGTACCGCTCGACGTGGTTGCGGCGCCCGGGAAACGCCTCGAGGTAAATCCGGGCGTCCTGCTCCAGATCCTGGTCGTGATTCCCGGGCACAGGGAGAAAGGGCATCGGCAAATGCGCAGCCGCGAGACGGGCGACCGCGGCAAGCGACGGCGGTTGCCCGCGGTTGGCCAGGTCACCCAGCGCCAAGCAGCAAGCGGCCCCGCCGTGGCGCGTCCCGATCTGGCGGAACAGTGCCTCGAACCAGCGATCGCACGCGTCCACGCCGTCGTGATGCAGGTCGTTGATGACCACGAAGGTGATTTCGCCCACGGTCATCTGTCCGGCCAGACGGGCGCCCGGCCAAAGTCCGGCCGCCAACAGCGCCCCCAACCGCCCAACCATGGCCCGTCGCGATAGCAAGGATGACTCCATGCGATGATCCTGACGGATCGGAACCAGGGGGGCGAGCCGGGCGTGTTGCATTCCGGTGAATTTCCCCGCCGGTTCCCCGCCCGCACCGGCCTGGCCTAGTTTGCCGACGGCACCGGCGGGATCGTCCGCAGGTAGGCCCAGAGCGACTTGATCTCGACGTCCGTCATTTCGCCCAAGGCCGCCGGCATGATCGGATTGAGGGCAGTGCCGTCGGGACGCTTCGAGGTGCGAAGCGCCGCGATGAAGTCCGCCTCCGTCCAACGCGCAATGCCATTGGCCGGATGCGGCGTGAGATTCGCCGCCGCTGGCCAGGTCGGCGGTGCGCCCGCGATCGGGCCGCCGGCGAGGTTTTCTCCGTGGCAGCCAATGCAGCTGGCCGCGACATAACGGCCGTAGTCGGCATGAATGCCGGGCACCATCACCGCAGGCCGGGCCGCGGCGTGATCGATGTGTTCGGCCGCGAGCTTGATGTCTCCCTTGAGAATGAGCAACCGGGCCACCGGGCCCGGCTCGACCGGCCCCCGCGGCCGATTGACGGCGGGGACCGATTTCACGTAGGCGATCAACGCTCCGAGGTCCTCGTCGCTCATCCCCTCGTAGTCGAGCGACGGCATGAGGACCAGCGCGCGCCCGTCGCGGGCCACGCCATGCCGAATGGCCCGAACAAAATCGGCGTCCGTGTAGTCGCCGGGCAGCCCCCCGGCGCCCTTGGTCAGGTTCGAACCGGCGATGCGCCCAACGGCAGGATCGTCCATCACCAGGCGACCGCCCAGATCCGGACCATGGCAGTCGATGCAGCCGCGGGTCGTGACCAGGTGCTTGCCGCGCGCCAGAGCGTCAGCCTCCATCGAGACCGTAACGGGTCGCGCCGCCACCTCGTGCTTTCGCGTGAGCCGGAGATGGCTTGCACCGTAAACTCCACCCACCGCCACGAGGACGAGGGTCAACAAGCCAGCCACTCCGAGGCC
>CAYZCV010000185.1:0-6151 GCA_964476965.1 uncultured Opitutus sp.
ATGGTCCACTCGATCGCCGAGTTCAGAAGCTCGACGATCATGATCAGCAGGAGCGAGGCGATCATCAGCGCCGTGGATACGGCGTTGACTGGAAGAATGATCGCAAACGGGACGAGCAGGACCACGAACAGCAGATCCTCGCGGAACGAGGGCTCGTGGCGCAGGGCGGCCCAGAATCCGTCGACGGCGTACCGGAGCGACGCGAAGAAATTGCGCACGTTGCGGCGTTTGGGCTCGGGCTCGGACGGAGTCACAGCCCGAGGTTGACCAAACGCCGGACCGGCGGAAGCCGGAAGTTTGGGGTCTGCGACCTGCGCGGACGGGTCAGGCGGCTTCGCTCTCCTCCATCAGGGCGAGGCGCGGGCGGCCGAAGACCTGGCAGGCGAAGGCGACCACCTCGGGGCGGTAGCCGGTGAATTCCAGCACGCGGCCGAGGAAGCGGCGTTTCGTGGGCGTATCGAGATTCATGATCGCCCAGTACGGGGTGCCGGGAATCGGCCGGGCCTGATTGTGGCGGCACTGGGCCGTGATCTCGTCGCGGTTCAAGCCGAGGTAGCGGCGCCCACTGGTCAGGGAAACGATGTACTCGCGAAAATCGCCCGGGTGGCGCTCGGCCACCCAGGCCAGCAGGGCCAGGTAGCGCTCCGCATCGTTCGCCTTCTGGCGCAGATCCGGCCCGAGGAGAAAGGTGACCAACGGGTCGCGACTCAGCTCCGAGGAAGTCGGCAGGTGGAGCAGCGCGGCCAGCACCGCGGAGGGCGTGCACCGGGATTCGGCGGCCAGTCGCTGGAGTTCGGCGTGGACCTCGTCGCTGATTTCGATCGTTTTCATGGGCGCCAGCGTGGTCGGCGCCACGGCCGCCTCAACTCGACTGCGATGAACCGGTCCGACGCCGCGACGAAGGACGCTTTTCTCGCGGCGGCGCCGGTTCGGGCGCGGGCGCCGGCGGGGTCGCATCGAAGTCCGTGAAATCGTTCACGATCCCCGGGTAGGCCCGGTCCTGCTTGTAGATTTGCAGGATGCGCGCATGCTCGGCGTCGCTCGTCGGAAAGATCTTGGGCGGCTCGCCGGGCAACATCAGCGCGGTGTAGGCGCGACGGCGATCAACGAGGCGGCGGATGACGAGCATAGGGGAGGGAAACCGCTTTGGCCAATCGCGCAACTCGATCGGATCAAGCCGCTACGGGATGGTTTGGGCGGGAGGGAGGGGAGGCGGTAGGAGGCGAGTCCTTCGATGCGCAGGATCGAATTTTCGCACTCCCCGGTACCTCCGATAAGACCAGATCGGCCCGTTCAGCTCCAGTTGTAGTTGAAACTGATGCTGATGCGCTCCTCGTCGACCCGGTTGGCGGCCACCTCATGGCGGAGCCAGCTTTCGAAAAGGATGACATTGCCGGCCTCGGCGGGGTAGGTGACATGGGCCTGATGCTGGGGTCCGGCGCCGGCCCGCTTGGGCGGGGCGGCCATGAAGCGATCGAGGCGGGGATCCTCGAACTTCAGCCCGGAGCAGCCTTTCGGCGTTCGCACATAGTACGTGCCGCTGATGAAGGACAGCGGATGAAGGTGCAGGGAGTGCGCGGCGGTCGGCGGCATGATGTTCACCCAGCAATCCGTCATTTGCACCGTGCGGCCCTGCAGGTCCATCTCGAGCGCCTTGGCGTAGGCCTTCACGTGGCGGGCGATTTTTTGCTCCAAGGCCGCGAAGGTGCTCGAGAACGTGTGCAGCGTGTTCATCGAGGCGTAGCTGGTATAGCCGCCGGGATAGTGCTTGGCCGACCAGCGCCGGCCCGCCGCATCGAACTCGCGCAGCCGGGCGCATTCCTCGGCCAGTTCGTCGTTCAGACGCGCCAGCCCGCGGGGCTGGAGGGGCTCGCAATAGATGTAGGTGGGAAACCAGGCGCGGAGGGGCATGACGAAAGGGCCGAGAATGACGGCCTCCGTTTGTCTCGCGCGCGGGTCGTGGCGTCAAACCTCCGCTCGGGGCAGGACGCACGCAGCCAGCGCCCCTCAGTGGCCGGTCCCGAGGATCATCACGGCACCTGAGCAGCCTCCGAGGAGGATTAACCAGAGGCTGGCGAGCAGGATCTGGCCGATGGGCGGACGTTTCGGGGCAGCCGGTGCGGATCGCGCGGCCTCCGTTGAGGGGAGGCTCCGGTGGTCTCGAGCGGACGAGCGATCGGGCGAGGTGCAGGCGGCGGGCATACCAGCCTAGACGCGCGAACCGGAACGATGTTTCGCTAATATCGCGTCAAAAATTTCCGGCCCCCGGTTTGGCGCGCAGGGCGTCGAGATCGGGATCGGACTTCGCATGGGCCCGGAAGGCGCTGTTCAGGGCGATGGCCCGTCGGACGCGTCGCTGGGCCTCGCCGAGGTCCCCGCGGAGACAGGCATAGCAGCCCAGATTGAATTGGATCGTCGGCTCCTTGGGGTGGCGGCTCTCGGCCTCGAGCAGAATCTGCTCGGCTTCGACGATCGAGCGCGAGCGACGGGTGGCGAAGGCCCAGGTGATCCAGCCGGCCGGCTCTCCGGGCTGGCGGCGGACCAGCTCCGCCGCGGCCAGCCGTAGTGCCCGCCAGCGGCCCTGCTCCTGCAGCACGGCCACGCGCAGGGTCAGGACTTCGGTCAGTTCCCGCTCGTCCGCCGGGATCAGGCGCAACTCGGCCGCCGCTTCGTCGACCATCCCGAGCTCGAGATAGCCTTGGGCGTGCGACAGGTGCCATTTGAGCTGCATCCCGCCATCCAAGCGTCCTCGCGCCTTTGCGTCAAACGCAGGGGAACCCACCTGGTCCCTGCCACCCGGGAGACCGAGCGTGCGCGAAAGAACCGTGAGGGATTGAACAGGAGGGAGCTGAGGCCGGCGGAGGGAAAACCTGAGATGGCCAGAGTCGAAACTCGGTTTTCTCCGCTTCGTCCTGTGAATCAGATCCCGTTATCTGGGTTCGATGGCCCGACTGACGGATACCGTTTCGGGTGTTCCGTGGACTTCGTGGTTTCTCTCTGCTTCAGGCCTTGGGCGGGCCGCCGAAGTGGGCGGCAAACGAGGCATAGCCTGCCGTGTCGGCCAACATCGCATCCAGCGTGGCGGCGAGCGGCTCGACCCGCACCAGACCGGAGAACACGGCCTTGTCGCCGATGGCATCGGTCAGTACGAACGCCGGGCGCTGCGTGATCTGGTGGCCGTGGAAGGCCTGCGTGCTCGCCTCCACCCGGCGGCGGACCGCGGTCGACTTCGCCGCTGCGCGGAGTTTGGCGAGGGGGAGCCGACGTCCGCCGGCCCGGGCCGCGACCGCCAAAGCCGTCTCGAGATCGCCGACGGTCCGGCCCTCGCGCACAGCGGCGTGCGCCAGCGCGAGCCGGATTTCGTCGCCGTCAAAGCCGAAATCCCGCGCGGCCTCGGCCACGAGATTGGGCGCCTCGTAGTGCCCGCCCCGCGCCGCCTCAAACCAGCCCGAGTGGAGCAGGGTGGGTGATTTCATCAACGTGCCGCTGCGGCGGTAGAACCAGTCACACTGCTCACGGGATGCGGGGAAATCGCCGGGATTCATCAGCGCGATGCGCCAGCTGAACGCGACGCGTCCCGCGTAGCGCGCCTTCAGCTCGCTCCACGTCGGCTCGGCCCACGTGCACCAGGACGAGAGGACTTCAAGGTAGTAGGTGACCGTGACTGCGGGTTGCATGGTGCCGCGAGATTCGCGCTGCGCCCGGCCCCGGTCAATCGATGAACACGGCGGCCCCGGCACAGCCCCGCAGGTCGCCGACCAAACACCGGGCAACGGACGCAGGGTCGATCGGCGGCCAATGCCCTCCGCTCTCTGTCGTCCGCGCCGCGGTCCTCAGCGCTTGGGTTCGGTTTCCTTGGGCGCTTCCTTGCCGTCCTGCCCGAAGAGTTTGCGCAGGCCTTCGCCGGCTTTGGCCGCGGCGGAACCGATGGCCTCGGTCGCAATGGCTCCTCCCGTTGCACCGATCCGACCGGCGGCCTGGGCGGTCGCTCCGCCGATGTCGGCCAGCACGCTCCGCATGACCGCTCCGACGAGTTCGCCGGCGGTGATGCCACCTTCCTTCACGCCCAAGTCCGTCAACGTAAGGGGAGGGAGGGGGAGCTTGATCGCTGCGACCCCGACCCCAAGCGTCACCTCCCCCTGCGTGAGGGTGAATTTCTTCACGATGAACTTGCGCGCGGACCCCGGCTCGTTGGCCGGTGCATTCGAGGCTCCGCCGGTGGCCTTCTCGATGTTCGCGAGCAGATCCTTGATGTTGCTGCTGACGAATTTCGTCTCGTACACAAAATGGGGATCCTCGATCCGAATCTCCTCAATCACCACCGCATCGCTCAGGAGGGACAGCGGCTCGAGATCGAGATGGATGTGCCCGAGGTAGAAGGCGCGGTCGCTTTGCCAGCCGGCCGGGTTGCCCACCATCAGCCCGGTGAGCGATCCGCTGCCGCTCAGCGGCGAAAGGCGAGCCTGCGCCAGCTCCACCAGCGTTCCGGTGATCCGGGGCCCGACGGTGGTGACGCCGGTGCGGACGATCGAGCCGATCATCGTCGAGGCGACCACGATGGCGAGGGCGACCCCTGCGACAACCAGTCCCAGAATCAGCAGTGGTTTTTTCATGGTGGTGTGAGGGGAGTCTGGAGCCGGCTCCCCCCTGCGCAAGCGCGCAAGGCCCGGGACCACACTCCACGTCAAACAGACCGCGGCCCGGGCCTAGCGTTCCCGCGGGCGCGGTGGGCTCTAGATCTTCTGGCGGCTGGCGTGGGGCTTGCATGCGGCCCCGGTCCTTGCGACCTTCGCGGCAAGGCATGCCTGTTCCCAGCGTCACCGCTCACTTCCTCTTTGTGCTCAGCGACAGCGCCGGGCAGACGGCCTTCTGGCTGGGGGCGCTGAGCATGGCCGCGGTGATGGTCACCGCCCTCGGGTGGTCGCTGCGGGACCGGACTTATTTTTACTACGCTGGCTACGTGGTCCTCGTCGGGGTCATGGGGAGTGCCGATGGCTCGTTCGCCGCGGCGATGGAGTCAACCTGGGGCGACCGGGCGGGGGCCGTGACCAATGCCCTGCACCTTCCCTATGCCGTGCTTTTCCTGCTTTTCGTCACCAACTATTTCCGGGTGTCCGTCGATTTCCCCGGCTGGGCAAAATTCCTCCGTGGCGTGGGGCTGGCCTACATCCCGGTGGCGCTGTGGGTGGCTGGCGATTTCCTGCGCGGGGGCGAGCCGACGAGTTCCTGGCCGATTCTCGCGGTCAATGTGGTCAATCTGGTGGGGTGTACGGTGCTCGCGTTTCATGCCGTGCAGCGTGGCGCCCTCGGGGCCGGCTGGTTCCTCGCGGCCCAGGCCCCGGTTACGGTGGCCGGGCTGCTGATGGCGGTCCAATTCATCGTCGATGACACGGGGGATGACCTCACCCGCCTGCTGCCCTTTCAGACTGGGCTGCTGCTGAACCTGGCCCTATTCCTCATCGCGCTCGCGATCCGCTATCGGGGCCTGCGGTCCGAGCTGGTGCTGCAGGCGGCCGTGGTCCGGCAGGCCGAGCAGCGGGCCGTCGAGGAGCAGGCGGCCAGCCGGGCGAAGAGCGAGTTTCTCGCCACCATGAGCCATGAGATCCGTACGCCGATGAATGCGGTGGTCGGCTTCACCAATCTGCTCAAGGAGACCGCCCTGAGTCCCGAACAACGGGAGTACGTCAACACGATCGCGCGCAGTGGCGACTCCCTCGTGCGGCTGATCAACGAGGTGCTTGATTTCTCCAAGATTGAAGCCGGGCATGTCAGCCTCGAGCCCCAGCCGGTCGGGCTGGAGACCCTCGTGGCCGACGTCTGCCAGCTATTCGAGCCGGCGGCGCGCGCGAAATCCCTCGTGCTGGCGTCGAACTTCGCCCCGGCCGTGCCGGCCGTGGTGCTCGCAGATCCGTTGCGGCTCCGACAGATTCTGGTCAATCTCGTGGGGAATGCAGTGAAGTTCACCCCGAAGGGCTCCGTCACCGTGGCCGTGAGCGCCGCGACCCCGCCTGGAGGTTCGCGCTCGCGCTGCCGGCTGCGGATCGCGGTGCGCGACACGGGCATCGGCATCGCGCCCGAGGCGCAGGCGCGCCTGTTCCGCCGGTTCAGCCAGGCTGACGCCGGCACCGAGCGGCGCTTTGGCGGATCCGGC
>CAYZCV010000186.1:0-5990 GCA_964476965.1 uncultured Opitutus sp.
CTCGTTCAGGCGAAAGCCGCCGGGTTGAGTGGATCGGCGGCGTCATGCCTCTGCCGGTTGCGATGGTCCGTTCCACTTCACGAAGACAACTGCCCCACCTCGCCCGGCGCCGTCGCCAGCAACTCAAACTCCCGCACCAGCGCCGGCTGCTCAACAGCCAGATACCTCGCACTCGGCTCCTGCGGGCTCTCTGCCGTTTTGTGTAGAACCCAACAAGACCGACCCATCTCACGACCTGATTCGTCACAAAGCGCAGGTACGCCGGATAGCGCGCTCGGTGATGGGCGGGGTTCTGGCGAGGTCGAACAACAACTCGGTCATCAACGAACGCAGGTGAACGCGATGATTGAACCGGTAGGCGAAGGCACCGAGATAGGCGTGCGCGTACTTGCCGAAGGCGAAGTGCTTGTGCGCGCCGTTGACGGCCGTCTTCAGGTTGGCCAGCAGCGTGTTGACCCAGGTGAAGCGCGGCATCTCGCGCGGCTTGCGCGCGCCCACGACGATGTGGGTGTGTGCGCATCCGGCGTCGATGACGCCCGCGAAGCAGCCAAGCCCGTCGCTGAGCACGTTGGTGCCCGGCAGCAGCGCCACGCGCGCCCAGTCGGCGATGGCTGCACTGGTGAAGCCGACGACCGGGGCGAGCTTGGCGAACTGCGGCCGGCCCTGCGCGTCGATCTGCACCGCTGCCACGAATGGCACCTTGTTGGGCGAGCCGCGACCGGGCTTGCCCGGCCGCTCGCCACCGAGGTAGGCGTCGTCGACGACCACGCTGCCCTCCAGCGGCATCTGGGCGTCGGCCGCCGCCATGACCGCCATGACCTTGTGATGCAGCAGCCACGCGGTGCGGTAGCTCACGCCCAGATGGCGCTTGAGCGCCAACGCAGACAGACCCGTCTTGGCCTGGCTGATGAAGAACATGGCGAGGAACCAAGTACGCAGCGGCAGCTTCGTGTGCTGCATCACGGTGCCGGCCAACAGCGACGTCTGCCGAGCGCAGCCCCGGCACTCGAGCACGACGCGGCGGCCGTGGGACACGCGGTACGGCTCGCGCCCGGCGCAGTGGGCGCACTGGAATCCACCGGGCCAGCGCTGGCGCATCAGTTGCTCGATGCACTGCTCCTCCGTGCCGAACCGGTCCAAGAACTCCGGCAGCGACAGACCGCGCTGGAACTGGATGCGATAGCTGGACATGCGAGCCTCCTCGGTAGTAAGGAGCACAGGCTATGCGACCACAGGCTCATGGCGTAAGCTAGCTGCGCTTTGTGACGAATCAGGCTCACGATTGAGTACGCAATGTGCAGGATCGAGGCGCGAGCGATACTTCGGCTTCGCCCTTTTCCTCATCACGTGTCCATGCCGATCATGCTGTCGAGCTGACTGCGGAACATCTCGCCGCCGCGCAGGTTGGGCTTCTTCGGCGGCTGTAGCGATACTGCTGCCTCGACCAAGGCCGAGCGCACTAAGTCCCACTAAGTCCCGACCCCATTCCCTTTATCTGGACTTTTCGCGTCAGAAATCGTTAGTGTGTAACAAATTGTGAGATAGGAGGATGCCTTGAATAGCAAAATCGTTGCCGGCTACCAATCTTGTATATGCTGGTTTCTTTTCCGAACGGTGATGCTCCTCGGCGTGCTCATCGCCGCCGCTGTACCTGCGTTCGCTCAGTCACTGGTGTGCCCACCCTCGCTTGCACGTTGGCCTGAAATGCCGGGCCAGCGCGAAGACGTATCGTTCTACGATAGTGTGAACGGTCAATTGAAGCAGTATAAGTACGATGAGCGGAAGGATTTCTACAAAGAAAGTGTCGTCTCTATCGCCTTTGATGCGAGAGCGAAAGCGACGCCTCAAAACCCGGCGCCTGTCTTGAAAAAAGTAGCCATCACCGGCGACGCATTGGGCCTCGAAAAAGTTCGCATTCAGTTGCAGTTCGATCGGCCTGTAGCCTTGCACCCCCGACTTTCGGACCAAGACATCTTTGCACAAGGATACATCCAAGTTGAGAATGGGAACTTGTCGGCAGTTAAACTTGCCACAGTCAAAATGGGGACGCCAACGACGCAGAAAATCAATCAGCCTGCGGGGAATTGGCTGCCCAACCCGGACCCCTACCTTCATAATTATGATAATCGCTATGTGGACTTTGATCTCGACCCACGTTACATTATGCCTGGCCCGAAGCCTGTCACTATCCGCGTCTGTGCTGGCATATTTTATAGCATGGGTGGAATTCCGAACGAAAATACCGTTCCCTTAACGTTGCCGTTTCGCTCGGACATAGCCGGCGCCTTCGATGCCAGCTTATCTCATGCCCTTCAACGCAGCGGTGGGAAGACCAGCGTATCAGTCAGTGCAAGTGGTGTTTCCAACAATCTTGTCACAGGGCTTGTATCCATCCAGCGTAGCATCCAAGGCGCACCCAGTGCCTCTGTCGTCCTTCAGCCAGCCGCAACGCGCAGCGCTGCTGGATACAGTCAGGGGTGGTCTGGAACCGGGCCCTATAAACTACTCGGTCCCGTGTGGTGCAATATCATTGAAAATGGCAAGGTAGTCTGCGGGAGCGATAATGATTTAGGAAGCGATTATGCGGCTCCTCCTGGGCTACAGTCGGACGTCGTGAGCCTACATCCCGCGGAAGGAGAAGATGCCGGCATGATCTGCGCGATCAAACGAGACGGATCGCGCTGGTGCTGGGGTGTGCGGCAAGGCGATGGCGCCTACCACAAGCCTGCGAAGCCAAGCGCTCTAAACGCCGGCATCGCAGAATTCTTTTCGTCCGAGGCCGGCGCATGTGCCACGTTGGTCAACGGCGATTTGCGCTGTGTCGACCCGAACAACGGAGATCGGCTCATCACCAACGTCAAGGCGGCAAGCACGGTCTTTTGGCAGAGCGGTTCCTCCAGATTAGTTTGCGCGATCATGCGAGATAGAACGGTGCAGTGCGAGCCGATCGTCGGCGAGCCCCCTCAGATACCCGCTGGCACACTAGTGCTTGCCGGCTCCGGCGGCTTGAGTCACTATTGTGTAATCAAGATCGCAGATGCCAATCAGGCTTCAGGAGTTGTTTCATGTGCCGGCGACAACAGTTCTGGTCAGCTTGGCAAGCAGCCCAACTGGGATTTCGTCGCAAAGAAGTCGGTCAACACCCCAGTGAACCTCAATAACGGGTCTGCAAATTTGGTGCAGATTGATCGGCCGGGGCCGACTCCTAGTCCGCTCATTGCCTCGCAGATCGTATCGTTTGTCTACGCAACTTGTGCACTTGCGTCGGACGGCGTCTGGTGCTGGGGCGCAGATGATCAAGGCCGCCGAGTTAAGCAACCAATGTTGGTCCAGCTGCCTTGGCGCCCAATCGAACTCGGCCGGATGCAGATTGGAGGCGACATTAGATTTGTGGCGGTCGACGCATGGGGACGCGTCGCCGTATTCAATCCAACGACCTTTCAGTTCTTACCGGGGCCCCAGGCCCCCGTCCGGTCGATGGCGACCCTCTTCGTGGATTCCCCAGATGGTGACAAGGCAACGGTCGTCCTCAGCTACAAGGGCGAAGGTCTATATCGGAACTCTGGCCCGATACCGTTGACCAATCAGCAGAATGTCTCTTTCACACTCTCCAGCATGCCGAATCCCTCGGCGGACGTTGTTCTAACTCCAAGGATACAGGCGAACAACTCGATTGTACTAAAGGCAGCTGAGCCACGGATTTGCCGGGTCGAGAACGAAAAAATCGTCCTGGGCGAGCCAGGCGAATGCAAAGTCACAGCGACGGTACGCGATCCCGTAAACCCCGCCATTGTGCTCGGTTCCGCGACGCAGTCTATCATGGTCGCTCCAAGGTATTTCGTCAGCCTGTCGAACATGTGGCCCGGAGCACCGAACGAACGGATTCAGGCGCCGGTCTCGCTCGGCGCCACGTTGGAGGATGGGACGGCCATTTTCTGGATTGCGTCCGGTTTGCTTCAGAGTGGAAGCAGGCCCGTTTTCACGCTCGCAAGTCTGGACGCTTCCGTCTGCACAGCGGCACTATTGAATACGCGCGCAATCGTTTCATTGAAAAAAACTGGTGTATGTACGATCGAAGCACGTAGCGGTGGCACATCGATCCCGGTAGTGAGCTACTCAATCAAGCAGCGTCAGACTGTGTCTGCTCCGACGACGGTTGACGGGGGTGTCATTGGTCAGCTGATCTCTCTCACCGCAACCTCGAGCGCCGGTCTCCCGGTTGTGCTTTCGGTCAATCCTTCAACTGCGGCCAATTGCACGATACAGGCCGGATCGCTCAAACTGACTGCAGCCGGCCTATGTCAGGTGCTCATCAACCAGGTTGGGAACGAGAACTACCTGCCTTATTCCGGACGCAAGGACATCGGGGTCTATGTTCCACTCACCCTAGCGGGCGGAGCGCTGCCGGCGGGGCAACTCCCCAGCCCATATCGTGCATCGATCGTTTCGAGCGGCGGCACAGGAACGCTTCGCCAATATTTTCTCGCGCCTGGACAAACCCAGCTTCCGGTTGGCTTCGCAGTCAATGCCGACGGTACGGTCAATTGGCCCGCGCCCTATCCTGGCGTTCTCAGTTTCGTAGCTGGCGTTACGGACAAGGCACAAGTCTTCCCACAAACAGTGACGGCGACTTATACGATTGAGATCAAGCCGCGACCGCGACCGCTTGGCCCCAACATGGACGCAAGCGAGCAGCTCGGGCCGAACTGCACCGTCAAACGCCGCCTAGGTGATCGCCTTGTGAGCGTGTCAGTCGTCCCCAACGGGGATGGTTTCCAGCCGTCGCTCGGCTTGGCCGGTGGTCGCTGGATAAATAATTTTGGGGCTGTGGCTTATTCGGACGATCTAACGGGTTGGTCGCTCGCGAACTGCTTCAACGTCGCTGGGGATCAAATTGAGATGCTGACTAGCGTCGGCCCGCAGAATATCTGGACTGACACCTACGTTGGTTTCTCGTTCAGACTAAAGTCGTCTAGCGATCCGAACTGGCGCGCCGGCGTCTATGAATACGCAATCCCGAACAAGGTAGTTCGACCGTAGAAGGAAAGGGCGCAGGGCGGTTTCAAGGTTGAAGCGCGACACCGAGGATGAAATCCGCAGTGAGTGAGGAGAACACTTCATGCGGGGAGCGGTAGTTGAGGATTCTGCGCGGGCGGTGGTCGAGGGAGTGCTCGATGGCGGTGAGCTGCTGATGGCTGACCTCGCTGAGGTCCATGCCCTTGGGCAGGTACTCGCGCACGAGCCCGTTGGCGTTCTCGTTCGAACCGCGTTGCCAGGGGCTGTAAGGGTCGCAGAAGAAGATGTCCATTTTCAACTGCGCGCTAAGCGTCTCGTGCAGTGCCATCTCCGAGCCCTGGTCGTAGGTCATGGTCTTGCGCAGGCTTTCGGGCACGCTCTTCAGACGCCGCTTGAAGCCGTCGAGCAAGTCCTCGGCGGTGTTGCCATCGAGTTTGACGCGCATGACGTAGCGGCTGATGCACTCGACCAGCGTGCCCACCGACGAGCGGTTCATGGCGCCCTTGATCAGGTCGCCCTCCCAGTGCCCGGGGGACGATGCGCGCGGCCACCTCTTGCTGCGGTTGATTGATCTCGCGGTTGATCGCAGAGCGGCTGAAGCCCAACTGCCGGCCGATCACCGGACCGCCGAGCTTGGCTTGCAGCAAAGCCTGAACCGACATCCGATCAGCCGACGTCATGTGCGAGTAGTGGGTTCCCATATGGGCGACACCTTACAGGTTGGGCGATGTCGCACTTCAAACTTGAGGCCGCCCAGATCTCCCCGATGATGTCCAAAGATCCTGAATCCGTGACCTCACCTCGACAACCCCGCACCCAGCGGGTGAGCCCGGATGGAGGTTGCGCAAGGGCTTGGTGAGAATTGAGGAACAGGCGGAGGTACAGCCCGCCGCCGTCGGTCAGGCGGCTGCGCGGGTCACCGGGCTTGACGGCCCGGATCGCCAGATCGCCGGTGATGCGTTCGCGTGCCATGC
>CAYZCV010000187.1:0-5949 GCA_964476965.1 uncultured Opitutus sp.
GCATAAATCTCTTTTAACCAGGTAATTCCATCGGTTGACCCGGGGGTGAGGAAAGCGGAGACGAGGCAGAGGAGGGTGGAGCGGGGTTGATGAAAATTGGTGATGAGGGCGTCCACCCCCCGGAAGGTCCGTGGGGGATAAATGAAGATTCCGGCTTCCGCGATGAAGGGTTGCTCGCCTGAGCTGAGCGAGGGATCGGCCGCGTGGCGCTCGAGGAAGTCCTCACTGGTGCGCACCGAGGTGGTGCCCACGGCGACGCGGCGCCCCAGGGGGGCGAGGAGGACGCGGCGGGTCGCGGCGGGGAGCTCGTACAGCTCCCGGTGGATGGGGTGGGCCTCGATCGTGTCGGTGCTGATGGGCCGGAAGGTGCCGAGGCCGACGTGGAGGGTGACATCGGCTGCGCCGACGCCCTGGGCCGTGAGTTGCGCGAGCAGCTCCGGGGTGAAGTGAAGCCCGGCCGTCGGTGCGGCAACCGCGACCTGGCGGTCGCGGGCGGCGTAGACGGTCTGGTAGCGTTCGATGTCGCGGCTGCGCTCGGCGGCCTCGCCGGTGCGAGTGATGTAGGGCGGAAGGGGAACCTCGCCCAGGCGATTGGCGACGGCCGTGATGGGTTCGTCGCCCGGCGTGGCGAAGCGGACCAGCGCGGTGCCATCGGCCTCACGTCGGGCGGTCACGGTGGCGGTGAAGGCGCCCTCCTGCGAAAACGTGCTGCCCACCGGCAGCCGGCGTCCCGGTTTGACGAGGCACCACCAAGCGAGTGGATCGGTGGCGTCGGGGCGCAGGAGAAAGCATTCGACCGCGCCGCCGGTGGGGCGGGTGGCCTGAAGGCGGGCGGGGAGGACCGCGGCGTTGTTGCGGATGAGGGTGTCGCCCGCGCGGAGAAAGCGCGGCAGGTCGGCGAACGTGTGATGGGAAACGGAGTGGGACGCCCGGTCCACCACGAGCAAACGCGAGGCGTCGCGACGCGCGGTGGGGACCTGCGCAATCAATTGCGGCGGAAGCGGGTAGTCGAAAAGATCGGTGGACAGCGGCGGCACGCCGGAAATCAAGGCTTGCGCTTGCCCGCCGGGCGAGTTTCTTCCGCCTTCCTGCGACTGCCGATGTAGCTCAGTGGTAGAGCAACGCTTTCGTAAAGCGTGGGTCGTCGGTTCAATCCCGACCATCGGCTCCAGTCCTAAGTGGTTTGTACGCCGCTAGGACAACGAGTTAGCAGGAATTAGGGGGTCCGTGGTGACCGCGTCCGAAAATGGGCATTTGGGACACATCGGACAAGGATTGGTGTACTTTTGATGGACCCGGCAGGGGGTGACGATCGTCCGCCGCCCGCGGAGATGCCGCCCGAAGCTCCGTCAGCCTAGCGCACGGATCGGGACGGAGTGCAGCGGCTGAAACAGTGGCTGTCCGCGTGAAGTCATTCCTTCGCGGGCGGCTCGAACTCGTCGTAGACGTCGCTCCTGGGCGCGAGATATTCGGCGATCAGTTCGCCTGAAGCATCACGGCGATAGATAACGCGGTACTTTCCGACACGGAGGCGGCGGAAGCCGGCGAGCTTGTCCTGGAGCGCAGCGGTATTGCGTGTGATCCCGGCCGCGAGGTCGTCCAAGGCGCGCCGAATGTCTTTCCTTACTCCAGGGTGAAGGCCTTTCAAGGCGGCCACGACCTGACTGGAGAATTTCACGCAGGTACCTGGTCAGCGTCTACGTAGCGGACCTTGCCGGCCTTCATTTTTGCCAGGTGCTTCTGGAATTCCGGATCGGCCAGAATCTGCTGGGTCTCGGTCGGCCGCAGGTCGAAGGGCAGGCCGTTGGTCTCGGTGACCTTCGCGTAAAATACGTTGATGGCCTGGGCCGGGCTCAGACCGTAGCGGCCGAGGATCTTCTCGGCGCGGGCCTTCCTGGTCGTGTCGACGCGGGCGCGCAAAATAGTGGTCTTAGGCATGTGGCACAATGTTGCCTCATTTGTGCCACAGTCAATATTGGTGTGCGTACGTGTGTACGCACAGCCGTACATACAGATTCTACCGGTGAGGAGGCAGGACCGGAATCCGGTCCGAAGAAGGCCGACGAATCCGGCACCAGGGCGAGCAACGCGGCCGACACCGCCGGACCCACCCCCTAGAAGCGGATCGAGTGTTTACCTTTGGTTTACCCGGGGGTGCCGTCCCTCGTACCGAGACCCTTTCGTAAAGCGTGGGTCGTCGGTTCAATCCCGACCATCGGCTCCAGCTTCGCAGAACAAGCCCTCACGGCTGGGATCAGCTGCGGGCTGTCTAGCTCGAAATGTAACGTGGAACGGCATGACCCCTTCGGGCTGACCACCAAGCGCGAAGCGCATCAATCTTGTCGTCCCTCGGGCTTGACGCCGGGTGTTTACTCGATGGGACGCATGAACACACATCACCACAAGTATGCCTTATCGAAACTCGTAGACGCAGTGGAAGCTTTGGCTGTTAGCGACGCAGATATTCGAGTGCGTTTGCTCAATGCTTTCGGCTGTCTCGCACCTCTCAAAGGGGAAATGCGGCCTCCTGACTTTCGGCCGGTGTACCGGTCCATATTTGATGCTGCGACTAGGTCGGGCCCGGTAGTAAAGGACGGTGTCGTAGTTGTAGGTGCGATTGCCCGAACTGTTGGCCACTGTCGGCGATCAACCGCTGTCGACCTGTCTTGCCGAATTTTTGATCTGTATTTGGATCTCGAGCGACACCTCAGACCTGCGGTGTGAGCTACTCGTTTAGTTGGCCGGAGAATGTGCCGCAGTTGGTCGAACTTCGGTCGTCCTTGCAGACGCCGCCCTCTGAGTTTGGGTCGTGATCGGAGGCACCGGCCCATGCGTCGGCAGGCTGGCGCACAGACTCTGACGTAGTGCAGCGGCCGAAACCGCCGCTGTTCACGTGATCTCGAGTCGCGAGTCGTCAAAACCAGACGGAAGTTGACGCAAGGCGTCATACACCATGTATTACACGTATGCTTACGCTCCGACTCCCCCCCGTCCTCGACAAGGAATTGTCGAAGCAGGCCCGCGCTGCCAAACAGACGAAAAGCGAGTTCGTTCGCTCTGCTCTGGCCGAACGTCTGGCGGAGGCGGAAGACCTGCGCGTGGCGACCAAGCGCCTGCGCGCACTTCGGGCAGGCAAGTCGCGCACCTACTCTGCGGAGGAGGTAAAGCGTGACCTGGGCATACCGGTTTGAGCAGGAAGCCTTGCGGGATATCCGCCGTCTGGATTTCGCGGCGCAGAAGCGAATCCTCCGCTACTTGGACACGCGTGTGGCCGGCCGGGATGACCCGCGCCGGTTTGGCAAGCCGCTCCGTGGCGACAAATTCGGGTTCTGGCGCTGGCGCGTGGGTGATTACCGGATCATTGGCCAGATCGACGGCGACCAAATCGTGGTGATCGTCGTCCGCATCGCGCACAGGTCGAAGGTTTACGAGGATTGATCACTCGGATAGCCGGCGTCGGCCCTGTTGCCGCGCTCCATTTACTGCCCTCATCCGTTTTTTGGTTGTTGCCGGGCTGGGAACCCAAAATAACTCGGCGCGTGCCTTTCAGCTACACCGTAGACCCCGAGCGGAGAATCATTCACCTCGTTGGTCGGGACGCTTCAACGACGATTCAACTCAAGGAGATCCGGGATGAGATCATGGCGGATCCGCGCTTTGATCGCACCTTTAACGTCCTCATTGAGCTGGATCGGATCATGCCCCATGCGGTTGATTTCGGCACGCTGGTCGAGCTCGCACGGGCGAGGGAAAATGTCCCCGGACGACGGATGGCCGTGGTCGCCCCCGAGCCCGTCACCTTTGGCTTGGCCAAAGTCTACGAGGCCTACGGGCGCTCCTATGGCGTAAAGGTCTTTCGGGTCAAAAAGGCCGCGGAGGTTTGGCTGCGCAGCGCGCGGCCCCCGGCCAGCGAGTCGACCCCTGCGGTCTGATCGAACCGCACCGCCCGCCAGCCGCGGCGTTCCCTGTTCGTCCGTTGGCGGATCCTTTGAGTCGAGTACCCAGGCGGTTCCTCGGACGGACGACTCAAGCCAGCGCCTCTGCGCCCCGCCTTTACCGGAAAGGCGGCGATCACGGGCCGGGCGCCATCCGATCGCCCGGGGTACAATTTTCCGAAAGCAGGGGACTTGCCGACGGGCCAGAACCGTGACAGGTTCTCGTCGCCGGTTGGGTTGTCCAACGGGCATCCGCTCCTCCTCCATGCAGGTCCGTCCTACCTCGATTTGGCTGGCCGTCGTTTGCTTGCTCGCTTCCGGGTGCTCGTCGCCGAACACCGCTGCCGGGGCGCGTCAACAGCAGCAGCTTTATGCGGACATCCAGAAGGAGATGCAGGCCTACGAGATTCGGCGGCAGATGGACCACAGTATCCGGGAAGCCGAGGACTCGCTGCGCATGCCGAACGCGATGTCGGCGGTTCCGGACTTTCGCTAGCGTTCGCGCGAGCGCTCCGCGTCCCGGCTAGCTTGACGCTGGCCCGGCCGAATCCGGTTTTGTCGCGGTGGGGGCCGCCAAAGCGCGATCGACGGCCTCGATGAGCTGATCGGGCGTGAAGGGTTTGCTGAGGATGCCGAGCGCCCCCATGTGGTCCGCCAGCTTCAGGCAGAGAGCGGCGGTCAGATAATTGCCGCCGCCGGACATGCTGATGATCTTGACCATGGGATGACGCAGGCGGATCTGACGCACGAGTTCGATCCCATCGGTCTCGGGCATCACGATGTCGCTGATCACAAGGTCGACCTGCTGCCGCGCCAACACAGCGA
Organism: uncultured Opitutus sp.; assembly: GCA_964476965.1. Classification (GTDB taxonomy): domain Bacteria; phylum Verrucomicrobiota; class Verrucomicrobiia; order Opitutales; family Opitutaceae; genus CAMAXB01. The sequence continues at coordinate 4,761 of CAYZCV010000187.1, forward strand.
GGGCCTCATTGCCACTCTCGGCGCAGACAACCCGGTGCCCGGCATTCTGGAGCACAATCTCGATGACTCGCCGGAGCGTCTCCTCGTCATCGACAACCAAGATGGATGCGGCCGCCATGAGACGGATCCAACGGCCGGTCGCCGGCCGTGTCGAGGCGGATAGCCGGCCGAATCGCGCTGCGACCCAATCCGAACCGGTCGGGTCAGTCGAGCAACTCAGTTGTTAAGGATCGAGTCGTCGCCCAGCGGGCCCTGCAGCTTCTTGCGGAGCTTGAGCGCGTCGATATCGCGCCGCAGGTGCTCATTGAAGAGCTGCAGTCGCTGATGCACATCGAGGGTCTCAAGCAGGCGCTGCTTGAGCTCGGCGTTTTCGCAAAGACTGAAGGCGGCAAGATCAACGAAGGTTTCGGGATCCTCCACGGTCTTCAGAAACTGCGTGAACTCCGACGACACGCTCGCCCCGAGGCGCTGCTTTAGCGACAGAAGCCGGGCCACGCTGGTCCGCAGCCGCACGTTTTCATCGGGCTCGGCGCCGGGCGCGCTCGCCAGAGCGCGCATGCGCACCGTCCGATAAGGTTCCTCCCTGACGATCCCGAGAAGCTCGACCCGCGCGAGGCCCTGCAGCAGCAGGTTCGACGTGCCGTTGTCGTTCTTCTGGCACGCCCGCACAATCCCGATCGTCCCGACGCGATGCGCCGGTTCAAAAGCGTCGTCCGCTCCGGAAGGATTGAGACCGGCCACCGCAAAGAGCCGGTCGGAGGCCAGCACATCCTTCAGCATCCGGCGGTAACGAGGCTCAAAGATGTGCAACGGCAGGAGGGCCTGAGGAAAAAAGGCGACCTCGGGCAAGGTCATGACCGCCACTTCCTCCGGCAGGACAATCTCCATTTCCATGCGCGCACCGTAGGTGGGATCTTTTGAGATGCAACTTCCGGTGTGCTGAGACACGGGGTACCGAACTTGTGACGCACATCGGGCCCAAACTGGGACACGATGGCGCTGATTCTGACCCAAAGGGGGTATCTGCTGGGATGCTTTTTGTTTCTTAAATAGTTGAATAATAAATACTAAAGGAAATTTTTAACCAATAGGCATGCTCGGTGCTGAGGAGAGGGCATCATGAGCCGCATTTTAGGTATCGATCTAGGCACCACCAACTCCTGCATGGCGATTATGGAAGGCGGGGAGC
>CAYZCV010000188.1:0-5918 GCA_964476965.1 uncultured Opitutus sp.
GCAGGATTGCCGCCGCCAGCGGGGAATCCGGGGGCACGCCCTCCCCTTTTCGCTTGAGCGGGCGCGTCACGCCCGCCGTCCCAACGATCCGGCCGCCCGCGGCGACAAGCGGGATCTTGGACGTCACACACCAGTGAGCGCTGTGGTCAAAGCGCCCGATCATCTCGACCCGGGAAACGATTCTCTCGCCCGCGAGGACACGCTCGTCGTCGATGCGGTACTGATTGGCGAGGACCTCTGAACACAGGTCGAAATCGGTCAGCCCAAGGATGTCCCGCCGTTCGTGCAGCCCAAAGTAACGGAGGAAGGCGGCGTTGACCCACAGATACTGCCCCGCCGCATCCTTCATCCACAGGGGCAGGTCCTTCACGTGGTCAAACAGCTCGACCAGCTCCGGCACCTTGGCACCGAGCGGGGCCAGGGCGCCCAGCAACAGGGATTTTTCCGAGGCGATCACGCGACTAGCGGGACGGGCGGAGCCCGCTCAAGGGGTCGACACGGGAGTGACTCATTTGGGTGCGGGTCATCAGGATGGGGATCTCTCCACCGGGGGCAAAGCGCGAATTTGGGTCCGGTTGGGATCCGGTGCGCATAGCTAGGCAAAGGGTCCCAGAAGAAGGGATTGACAGGGCCCGGGTCGACCGTGAGTTTCGCCAACTCTTCACGGCGATCATAGCTCAGTCGGTTAGAGCACCAGATTGTGAATCTGGGGGTCGCGGGTTCGAGTCCCGTTGGTCGCCCCATCTTTTCCCGGGTCCGGAATACAGTCCGGCCCGCCTCGCCGCTGAGGTGGCAGGAAGGGAAGAAGTTTTATTTTACAAATGTAACGAACATGTTACGCCTCGCGCTGCATGTTCTCGCTTAAGTCCCTCTTCGGTAAGGACCAGAAATTCTATGATTTGCTCGAGGCCAGCGCCGAGGAGTCGCTGACCAGCACGAAGCTCCTCGCGAGCTACCTCCAGCGCAGCGAATCCTACATGTCGAGCGGCGACCTCGACGACTTCATCCAGAGCCGGCGCAAGGACAAGCGGATCACGAACGAGATCACGGAGCAGCTCTGCAAGACCTTCGTCACGCCGCTGGAGCGGGAGGATATCGAGGCCCTCTCCCTTGCGCTGTATCGGATCCCGAAGACGGTGGAGAAGATCGTCGAACGCGTCTCGATCTATCCCGGTCGCCTCCCGCGCGAGGGCTTCATCCGCCAGGCGACCCTGCTGACGCAGGCGGCGGAATCAGTCGTCTTCATGGTCAAGCAGCTGCGGCAGGGCTCCAAGCTCCAAGGGGTGCAGGAGGCCAATGAGAAGCTCCAGTTTTGCGAGGGCGAGGCGGACAAGGTGATGCTCGGCTTGATCAAGGATCTGTACAACGGACCTTACGACGCCAAGGAGACGATGATCCTGCAGGAGCTTTTTGAGATGATGGAAAAGGCGGTCGATCGCTGCCGCGACGCGGGCAATGTCGTTTTTCAAATTGTCCTGAAGTACTCCTGAGCCGCCGTTCCCCGCTCTTCTCGGCGCCATGACGTTCTTCCTCATCGTCCTGCTGGCGGCATTGGTGTTCGAGTACATCAATGGCTTCCACGACGCAGCCAACGCGATCGCGACGGTCGTCTCGACCAAGGTCCTGACCCCGCGACAGGCCATCGCCCTTGCCGCGTTCTTCAACCTGGTGGGCGCCCTGGCCGGCACGGCCGTCGCCACCACCATCGGCAAGGGGCTGGTCGACGCCAACGCCATCACGATGGCGACCGTGCTGAGCGCGCTCTGGGGCGCCATTGTCTGGGGACTCTTCACCTGGTGGCTCGGCCTGCCCTCCAGCTCAAGTCACGCCCTGGTCGGCGGCCTGTGCGGTGCCGCCCTCGCCACGGCCGACGGCCGCTGGAGCGTGCTGCACTGGTCCGAGACCCTCGCCAACGGCTCCACCGCCGGTCTCTGGCCCAAGATCGTGCTGCCGATGTTTTCGTCACCGCTCATCGGCTTCTTCGTCGCGGCCGGATTCATGTTTCTGCTCTATGCTGTGCTGCGTAAAGCGACACCCCACTTCGTCAACCTGATCTTTGGCAAGGCCCAGCTCGCCAGCGCCGCCTGGATGGGCTTCAGCCACGGCTCCAACGACGCGCAGAAAACGATGGGGATCATTGCCCTCGCCCTGTTCACCGGTACGCAATCGGGCGCCTTTGACGATGTGCCGCCCTGGCTCGAATGGCTCCGGACGCCGGAGTTCAAGGTGGACCGCTGGGTCATGATTCTTTGCGCGATCACGATGGCCGCCGGAACCGCCGGCGGCGGCTGGCGCATCATCAAGACCATGGGTCACAAGATGGTGAAGCTCCAACCCGTGCATGGGTTCGCCGCCGAAACGACCGCGGCCGCGATCATTGGGGTTGCGACCCATCTGGGCATCCCGCTCTCGACCACCCACGTCATCTCGACCTCCATCATGGGCGTGGGCGCCACCAAGCGCCTCAGCGCCGTCAAATGGGGCATCGTTTCGCGGATTCTCTGGGCTTGGGTCCTCACCCTGCCCGTCACCGGACTGATCGGCTACTTCACCATGCGCCTGCTGAAGTCGCTGGGCTTCTGAGCCGGCCACGCGGGCCTCAGCCGGCCTGGCGTCGCAGGACTCCGTGCAGGGCGGTTCCGGGGGCAACCGTGTTGTAGACGGTCCCAAACTTGCGGACATTCTCATGCAGCAGGTCCAGCCGGTGATCCGGCTCGTCGGTGTCGACGAGGATCTCGTACTCAATCGACTCCAATCGGGGAGGAACGTCCTGCCGGACCGCGTCGAGGCGAACCTGCACGCCCCGCAACGAGAACTTCAGGATCGGAGTCACCCGCTCAATTCCCTTGATCATGCAGGCGGCCAAGGCGGCGAGCAGCAGTTCGGCCGGATTGAAGGCCGCGGGATTTCCGGCCAGGTCCGTGTCGAGCGCCACCTCCGCCTGCTTGCACCGGGCCAGGCTGCCGTGGGCGTCAATCCGCGTCGCCGTGACCTGAAACGTAAGGCGGGGGGACGACGTCATGAGGAGATTCAGGTCCCGACCTGACCCGATTGACAACACCCATCGCCGCGGCCTGCGCGATCCTCCCCACCGCCGATGTCTCGCCCCAGAGTTGCAACCCGGCGGATCGCCCACCAGCTTGTACCCACTGTCCGGGAATCCCCGACCCTGAGCATGTTCATCGTCCCCCTTCGTCCCCTGGCGCCCGCTGTGATTTCCGGCCGGCGCCTGCTCGCAGCCCTGTGTGGACTCAGCCTGCTCCCGTTCGGGCTCGATGCCGCCGAGCAGGGCGGCCGGCCGGGCGGCGGCCGCGAGCGCGGACCGCGGATCGCGCCGCCCGCTGACACGAGGGGGCTGAGCCGGATCTACTTTCCTCCCAATCCCCCGCGACTTCGGGCCCCGCTCAATCTGTTTGAGAGTTTCGGCTTGGGCCGTCCCGCCCCTCCCGGGCTGGCGGAGCACGTGAACGAACCCTTCTACGCTCCGCTGAGCACTCGGCTCGACGAGGACAACCTCAGCCCGGTCGAGGCCCAGCGGATCGCCAGTTACCGCTCGAGCAAGCAGGCCCTGCAGGCCGAGCTCCGACGTCGGCTGGCCGAACTGACGGACGCCGATCCCGACACGCGGGAGCGTGCCCTCATCGCCTTCGCGGCGGAACAGACCCCTCGCGTCGTGGCCCTCGAGCAGGAGGCGGATGCGATTCGCGAGAGCCTGACCCGCTATACCGACAACTGGTACACCTACCGAACCTGGCGGGTCGGCCGCACTCATTTCCCCAGCGACGGAACGGTGATGCGCGCGCAAATGCAGCTCATGCGGGCGGCCGCCTTTTATCAGAAGGGTCTCTCACCCGCCCAGCGCCGCCTCCTCCGGGAAATCGCCATCGAAATGGAGGGCTATGAGCGGCTGCCGGTGAACACGGTCGAGATCGCGGCGGACGCCAATCCGCTCTTCTATTTTTCGCCCGACACTTCGCGGATCCGGCTGCCCGCGGTGCCCAGCCCTGAACTGGCCGAACTCGTCGCTGTGTACGAACAGCGCAAGGCCGCGCTCAAGCAGGAGCTCCGGGAAATCATTTATAAGGAGGACGACGCGCTCCTGGCGGTCATGCGCCAGCGACGGATCGAGGCCCTCGCCGCCCGGCAGGAGGCCGGGTTCGCCGAGTTGGACTTCATCGCGGAGAAGGTGCGCCGAGCTTATGCCCGGCTCCCCGACCGGCCAACGCCGCCGCCCCTGCCGGAGTTGCCACCGGACCTCTCGAGCAGGCTGGAGGCGCACCTCGACGCCCGCGCGCGCCTCCAACGTGATCTGATCGAGGTCCTCCAGGAAATCCAGGCCTCGGTCGAGCTGGACCAGCTGGGATTTCGCCGCAACGACCAGGATCGCATGGAAGTGGTCGTGGTCCTGTCCCGGGGGCGCCGCGAGGAAGGCGACCGGGTCAAAGTCGCCGCCATCCTGGACGCCTTCAACGCCCGCCACTTGGAGCGGATCCAGCACTTGGGCGAGGATTTCGAGGGGATCCGCCAGTCCATTGCCTGGATCGGGGGGCTGGATACCCGCGACTCCACGGCCGTGGACCGCCGGATCCGTGATTTCACGTACGCCTTCGATCAGCGTAAACTTTGGGCGGACTACCGGGACTACCACGACGCCGTGCTGGAGCCCGGGCTCTCCCCCGCCCAGCGCCGCCTGCTCTTCGACGGCGCGCTCGAACATTTGGATCTGCCGCTGCCGGGCGGAGCCTTCCAGCCCGGCGGCAGCTGATCCGCTCAGCTCTCCGCCGAACCCGACTTCTTCAGCGCCTCATTGTGGCGGATGTCCTTCGCCTGCGCGAGGAAGACCATCTCCTCGGCAATATTCGTCGCGTGGTCGGCGATCCGCTCCAGTGACTTGGAGATGAACATCAGCTCCAGCGCCCGCGAAATCGACTGCGGCCGCTCGATCATGTAGCTGGTGAGCTCCCGGTAGAGCTGCTTGTTGATCGCATCGACCTCGCTGTCCCGCTTCACGACCGCGAGCGCCTTCTCGGTGTCGCCATGGAGAAAGCAATCCAACGCATCGCGCAGCATCTCCAGCGCGATGTTGGCCATGCGGGGAATGTCGACATACGGCTTGAGCGGCGGCTCCGCCGACAACCGTACGGCGCGCTTCGCAATGCTGGTGGCCTCATCCCCTACCCGCTCGAGATCGTGCGATGCCTTCATCCCGACAATCACCAGACGCAGCTCGGTCGCGACCGGCGCACGGAGGTTCATGTAGGCGATGGCCTCGTCGTCGATCTGCATCTCCAGGCGATCGATCTCGTCATCCGCCGCGATGACCTGGTCAGCCAGGGCGGCGTCGCTCTCCACGAGCGCCTTCAGCGCGAGGCGGACCTGGCGAATGGACGTTTCCCCCATCAACATCAGATGGGACCGGAAATTTTCGAGTTCGGAGTCAAAGAAGCGTTTCATACGATGGATCCAAATCTCCTGCAGCCTCGGCGGCTAAATGCCCCGGAGGGGCGCACGGAAACAAGGTTGGAGAAGGCGGGTGGGATTTGGGTAGGGCGTGAGATCGGCGCGCAAGCGATGGGGCTCGCTCACCCGAAGCGCCCGGAGACATAGGCCTCGGTCTGCGCGTTCTTGGGGTTCATGAAGATGGTGCGGGTGTCGTCGTACTCGATCAGCTTGCCGAGGTAGAAGAACGCGGTCTTGTCCGAGACGCGGGCGGCCTGCTGCATCGAGTGGGTGACGATGATGATGGTGAACTGCTTTTTCAACTCATGGATCAGTTCCTCCACCTTGGCCGTCGCGATCGGGTCGAGGGCCGAGCAGGGCTCGTCCATCAGAATGATTTCCGGCTCCACCGCGATCGCGCGCGCGATGCAGAGGCGCTGCTGCTGACCACCGGATAGGCCCAGGCCGCTCTCGTGCAG
>CAYZCV010000189.1:0-5867 GCA_964476965.1 uncultured Opitutus sp.
GCTTTGAAGCCGCGTGGAAGCGGCGCTTCGCGACCCGCCTCAGCTGCCTCGGCCGGTTCACAACGGCCCAGGACCCGGTTCCTACGGGGTCGATCGACCTCGCCCGTTTCCGCGGCTATGAGCACCTAACGGCATGAGCCCACCGCGTGCTCCGTTCCCGGACTCCCCCCTCATCCGTCGGCTCCAGGCGGGCGTCACCACCACTTCTGCGGACGAGACCCGCCGGCTCGCCGCGGAGTTGGCGACGCTGATCCCGCCCGACACCGTTCTGGCGCTGCACGGGGATCTCGGGGTGGGCAAGACCACGTTCGTGCAGGGTCTGGCCACGGGCTTGGGTGTCACGGAGCAGGTCACCAGCCCCACCTTTGCCGTCTTTGTGCTCCACCGCGGTGGCACCCGCCTGCTGGGCCATCTGGACGCCTACCGCATCGAGAACGCCGCGCAGACGGACGCGCTGCTGCTGGAGGAATTTCTGGTCAGCCCCTGGTGCCTGGCCGTGGAGTGGCCCGAGAAGATGGCCGACTGGCTTCCCGCCGGCACCTGGCACCTCGATCTTGGCATCACCACGGGCGAGCAGCACACCGTGCGGCTGCGCTGAATCCGGCGGGGGGCGCGGGCCGCTGGCTCGCGCAACGGCCTAACTTCACAAGGTTTCGAGCGGGCACAAAAAGGGCCGTCGTTTTCACGACGGCCCTCGAGATTAATCGGTGCTTTCGAGCTTAGCTGGAAGGCGTCTCAGGCCGGACCTCGGCCGCAGGCTCAGCTGCCGGCGACGCGGGAGCGGGAGCTGGGGCTGGGGCGGCGGCGGCCGCAGGCTCAGGCGGGACTTCCGGGAAGTTCTCCGGATCGTGCTCGGAGGCCTCGACCTCCTTCTTGCGCGCCTCGACCATGGGTGGCGGTGCGAAGAGGCGACCGTCCATGAACTCGGTGACATAACCCTCGGTGACCAGCCAGCGCAGGTCGCCCTGGAGACGGGAGAGGGCCTGCTGCTCCTCCGCCGAAAGCGGCGTCGGAGCGGGCGCGGGCTCGGCGCCCTCGGCCGCGGGCTTGGCGGCGGCCGGGACCTTGATGCCGAGCATCTTTTCCGGGAGCTCGCTCGCGCGCACCATCGGGTGGGTCTCCACGAAGGAGATCAGGCCACCGATGCTGTCGGCAAACGTCTGCGCCGGGACGCGGAACTTCCGCTTCACCGCGCACACATAGCTGATGCCCTTGGAACCCTTCTTGAAGATGGTGAAGCCCTCGCGACGGAGCCGGCCGCGCAGCGCATTGGCCGTATCCAGCGGGAAACGACGCTGGCGCTCGAGCGCGCCCACGATGCCCAGCTGGATCTCGCCCTGCGGCAGCGATTCGAGCTGCTTGCCGGGGAAGCGCACGGACTCGACATTGCGCACCACCTTGTCGCGCGCATTCGTGAGCAGGTACATGCGGGCGTCCTCGAGATTGTCAAAGGTCAGCGGCACGCTGCCCTCCGCGCCGTGTTTCCACACGTAGCGGGTGACCTTCTTCATCTTCTCAAGCCACTGGGCGACGACCTCGGGATCGCGCACGGACTCGATGCGACCGCGATAGGCCTCCAGCGACATCCGCGCGACCTTGGCCGCGTGGTGCTGTTGGACGATCTGGTTGTAGCGATGGTAATTCGGCGGCCCCAGCAATTCGCCGGTGATGCCACATTTGTTGATGACGAGGTAATTGCCCTTCGGCGCCTCAACCTCGGCCTCCGTCACGTCGAAGAAATGCGCGAGGTGATGAGCCATGACATGGCCGATGGCGGCATCGTCCGTCTCAAAGGGAAGGCCATCCGGCACGGAGATCGAGAACGAGGCCGGTTTGTCGGACGGGGCGCCGCCCTCGGCGGGCTTGCGCTGCACGACGACCACAAAGCGGTCGTTCTTGCCGATCACGGTCTTCGCGATGTCGAAGAGCTCGAACGTACGGCAGGAGGCGCGAATGGTCTTCGCCAGGGCCGCGAAACTGACATCCTCGGGATAGAACGTAACGAGGAAGAACGGGCTGATGTAGGGACCCCGGGGTTCGGCCGGACCGCGGTCGCCGCCATCGCGGTAACCGCCGCCTTCGCCGCGGTAGCCCCCTTCACTGCGGTAACCACCACCGCCCGGGCCGTCGCGACGGGGACCGCCCCGGAAATCGCCCCGCGGACCACCGCGGAATTCGCCCTGGGGCCGTGGCGCACCGCCGCCAGCGGGAGCATCGCCGACGGGAGCCGCATCCCCGCCGGAGCCGGGAGCGCCGGCCGGCTTGCGGAAGCTGCGGCGATCACGCTTGAACTCGCCCGCCGGACCGCCGCCGCCGCCCGGGCCATCGCGGCGGGGGCGGTCGTCGCGTCGGCCTTCACGCGAGGCAGGCCGGCCGGAGGTGTCCGGCTTGTCCTGGGTCCACTGCGTGCCAAAGCTGAAGCTCTGGAGCTGGGTGAGATCGAGTTTGTTGAAATCCTTGGGAGGATTTTCGTTGGTCGGCGTGTCGTCCATGCGGATAGCGGGCCGGAACTCGGCTCGCGGAGTAAGAAGCAATAAGTCGGGCATGCGTGCACAAACACGCACCGGCAAGTGTCGGGCCGGGCCACGGCACTGGCAAGCAGTTTCCCAGCGGGTGCCAGCGACATGCGCAATGGGGCACTGGGGAATGTTCACCTTTGGACGATCGACCCAGCCCTGAGCCCGACGGAACGGTCCCGAACCGTCGAGGACTCGGGCGCGATCGGATCGCTGGCCATCCCACGACGTGACCGGTCGAAACAACGGCCAGTAAACCAAGCCGCAGGAATGCACCGCCCGCTGAAGAGGCACATCCAGACACGCTGGTTATGCGGAGCCGTGGCCCATCGGGCGTAGGCTGGTGCTCAGGACAGGACTCGAACCTGCACGCCTTTCGGCACACGCCCCTCAAACGTGTGTGTCTACCAATTCCACCACCTGAGCGTTTCCAACTTAGGGAAGGCGCACTAAGCTGGATCGACCGCACCTTGTAAAGCCCGGAAATCGGGATTTCTCAAAATCCGCTTTGACCCCTGCGCCGACCCGGCGGATTCTGCCGACTTCGCATCCATGACGCTTGAGGACATCCAACGTGCGTTGCTCAGCTCCTACGAAAAAGTAGGTGGCATCAACCACTTCGACGGGAGCAATCTCCCGTCCCAGGAGTCGGTCAACCGGCTCGCGTCGGACTTCATGCACCTGCTCTTCCCGGGGTTTTTCGAGCTCAAGCCACTGGCCAAGCGGGATGTCGCGGAGGTGACGGCCAATCGGCTGAAGGACGTGGCCGCGCGGCTCACGCTTGAAGTCGAGCGGGCCCTGCGCTTCGCCGAGGATCCCGACCCCACCCGGCGGGCGGAGCCTGCCGCGATGGCTCTGCTGGGGAAGCTGCCCGACCTGCGGGCGATCGTGCACACCGACGTCACGGCGGCCTACCGGGGTGATCCCGCCGCCCGCAACATCGACGAGATCATCCTCGCCTATCCCTGCGTGCTGGCGATCTCCCTCCAGCGCATCGCGCACGAACTCTACGCGCTCAAGATTCCCCTCATTCCGCGCATGCTGACCGAGTATGCCCACGAACGGACCGGCATCGATCTCCACCCCGGGGCCCGCTTCGGGACGCATTTCTTCATCGACCACGGCACCGGCGTGGTCATCGGCGAGACCGCGCGGATCGGCGACCGGGTGAAGATTTACCAGGGCGTCACGCTCGGCGCGAAGTCCTTCGACCTCGATAGCGACGGCAATCCGGTCAAGGGCGTGAAGCGCCACCCGGACATCGAGGATGATGTCACCATTTACGCCCACGCGACGATCCTTGGGGGCGACACCCGCATCGGGGCGCAGTCAGTCATCGGCGCCAACGTTTCGCTGATGGAGTCGATCCCGCCCGGCAGCATCGCCTACAACAAGGGCGAACACCTGGTCGTCCGCTCACGCCGCAAGCGCGAGCAACTGATCGAGCAACTCACCGCCGACCAGGTGAAGGCGGGGGATTGGGTGATCTGAAATTTCGATTTCCGAATCTCGATTTTCGATTTCAGAACCGGCCAATCCCGGTCGGTTGCTCGAAATCGGAATTCCAAAAATCGAGAATCGAAAATCACATCGTCCTTCTCTGCCGGTCACTGAGGCCCTCCGCGAGGGCGCGGGCGAAGAACGGGCCGCGATAGATCATGCCGGTGTAAACCTGCACGAGTGTCGCGCCCGCATCGAGTTTCTCGCCCGCGGAAGCAGCGTCGGTGATGCCCCCCACTCCGATGATCGGCAGGCGACCGTGAGTGGCACGGGCAATGTAGGAGATGATCGCGGTTGAACGGCTGCGCACCGGCGCACCGCTCAGGCCGCCCGCCTCGTTGACGGAGGCAAAGAATCCCGGGCGCGCCAGAGTCGTGTTCGTGGCGATGATGCCGTCGAGCCCGAACTCGGCGATCACTCCCAGTGCGGCGTCGACCTGCGGGAAGGTCAGGTCGGGGGCAATCTTCAGCAACAGGGGCAGCTTGGCTCCCCCGGCGCGGGCCGCCCGCTCACGATTGGCCGCGGAGATCGCGCCCAGCAGTTCCCGCAGCGGCTTCTCGTCCTGCAGCGTCCGCAGGCCCGGCGTGTTCGGGCTGGATACATTCAGCACCAGGTAGTCCGCAAAGTCGGCGAGCTTGGCGAAGCTGGCGAGGTAATCAGCCGTGGCCTGGTCGAGGGCGGCGGCCTTAGACTTGCCGAGGTTGATGCCCAACGGAATCCGGCGACGGCCCGGTCCGGGCTGGCTGGCCAGGCGGGAAGCGACGGCGTCCGCGCCTTCGTTATTGAAGCCCATCCGGTTGATCACGGCTTCCTCCGCCGGGTAGCGAAACATGCGTGGCTGGGGATTGCCGGGCTGCGCGAGCGCCGTGACCGTGCCAATCTCGACGTGGCCAAAGCCCAGCGCCGCCGCGGCCGGCCAGGCGCGGGCATTCTTGTCAAAGCCGGCTGCCAGGCCAACCGCATTGGGAAAGGTCAGGCCAAAGGCCTGGACCGGCCGAAACCGGGCCGCCGGCAGGCGCGCCCACGATTCGAGCAGGCGGCAGAGCGGAGTCATCCGGCCCAGCAGGGCCATCGCATCGACCCCCCGCTCATGAGCCCGCTCGGAATCCAGGCGGAAGAGCCAGGGACGCACCGCTTTTTCGTACAAAAAATCCATGGGCCGCGACAGTGGAGCTGACCGGTCAAAATGCAAGGGCGCCGCCCGGGGGCAGGCCAGCGCTTTTGTGCTTGTTTTTCACCTCCCCCCTCGCACGCTCCGCGCCAATTTACCTCTGCAAGAGGCCCGCGGCGGGGAGGATGAGCGAAAGTCGACCGAAAGTTGCTTTCGCGGTTTGACTCTACTCCTGCCCGCGCTTTTTGCTCCGCTCACACGATACCCTGCACAGACCATGGCAAAATCCTCCGCAAACCTCGATTGGTGCACAGTCCGCCTTGGCGAAGACCACAACTGGTGGGTCCAAGAGGTGAGCGATCCCGTACGCTGGGACGTCGACGGCCTGAGCATCATCGACCCGCGCCAGGTGGCCCACCTCGTCGAGTTGGTCGAGCCGCTGCGGGACTATGGTTTCGACCAGGATGTCATGGAACTGGCCTTCCTCCCCTTCCGAATCCAGAAGGACCTCGGCGCCGGCTCCGTGCGGCTGAAGCGGGTCAAGGATTCGATCTTCGAGTCCGATGAGAAGCTCTTCGCGCTTCCGGATATCCTCGACGAGGAAAACGGGCCCTACGCCGACCTGCTGGATCACCTCACGCGCTGCCGCGTGAAGATGCTTAATGACCTGTTCGACTTTGAGTCGAAGCTCACCGTCGACGAAGTCGAGGACGAGATTCGCGAGGACCAGAACGCCAGCT
>CAYZCV010000190.1:0-5836 GCA_964476965.1 uncultured Opitutus sp.
ACCCGCATGATCCAGGCCGATGGATTGGGCGGAATGCCGCCCATGGACCAGGAGCGAATCGCCCTCAACATGGCCTCTTGGGCGATGTCTTCGGCGAGGGCCAGATTGTGAACTCCCAGCAGCCGGATAAGCGTTCCATGCAGCCGGCCGAGCTCGTGCCGGAAAAAGTGCTCCACCAATTGGGTGGGCGGTGTGGGCTCGGCGGGACTCATCGGACCGGAGGCGAAGCAGGGCAGAGCGGGCAGGACGTCCGCAAGGAGGGCGGTCAGTGGCCGGTCACCCCGAGGTGGCAGGCCGGCGCGAGGGCGCGAATTTCAATGATGAGGCCGTGCTCGAGGCCGGGGTGCGCCTGAGCGATGGCGGTGGCTTCGGCGAGATCCGCCACGGCCAGCTTCACGTACCCGCCAACGGCTTCCTTGGCTTCGGCGAAAGGGCCATCGACGATCCGTCCACCGCCGGACCCCGAGACCAGTCGGGTCTCGAGCTCCAAGGGCTGGCCCTCCGTGGCCTTTCCCTGAGCGACCAGGCCGTCGTACCAGGCGTTCCAGCGGGTGACGAGTTGCTGGAGCTGCTCCGGCGACAGGTGGCGGTGGGTCTCCGGTCCGGAGTTGCGGAAAAGCAGGAGGTAGGGCGAGGGCGAGCTGGGTTCCATGGCGGGCAGGGGAGGTCGGTTCAGGACTACGACGAATTAGGGTGGTGAAAAAGGACAGGGTGGTAAAGTCAGCGAAATTGTCCGGACAGGAGACGCTGGTTCGTTTCATCTGCAGGTGCACACCGCACCCGGATTGTCCAAGACCTCCTTCCTCCCATGGCCAACTACATCGATGCATTCGTGATTCCTGTCCCCAAGAAGAACCTCGCCGCCTACCGGCGCATGGCCGCCAAAGCCGGCAAGATCTGGCGCGAACACGGGGCGCTCGCCTATGTGGAGTGCTCCGGTGACGACCTGAAGCCGCCCTTCGGTCTGCCGTTCCCCAAGGGCATTCGCGCGCAGAAAGGGGAGACCGTCGTGTTCTCCTGGATTGTCTACAAATCCCGCGCCCTACGCACTCGGGTCAACGAGCGTGTCATGAAGGATCCGCGCATCGGAGCGCTGTGCAAACCGGAGTCCATGCCCTTTGACCCCAACCGCATGCTCTACGGCGGGTTCAAGGTGATGGTGAATGCCTGAGGCGGCATCGCGGCAGCGGCGGATAATTGCCGCCGCCGCCCATGATCGTGACCGCGGCGGGCCGCGGGTGCGGCCCGCCAGCGCGACTCAGATCTGGGAGTACGCCTTCGGCGTAAGGAAGCGCGCCGTATTGAGCGACGTGTTGTCCTTGTAGATTGGGTCCACGCGCATCTTTTGCCAGCGGGGATCCGGGCCGAACTTGGCCCACGCGGCGAGGTGAGTCGCGAGGTCGGGACCGGCCGTCATGTAGCGCAGGTGCGGGAGATTCGGTCCGGCGATGCCTTGGCCGAAGAACGTCGGGCTCATGGCCAGATCGCGCATCAGCTGGGTCTCGCCGTCATCAAACATCGCCATCTTGTTGAGCGCGGCCAGTTCGCTGTGGCTCTCGTAATCGCGCATTTCGAAGACACGGGTGGCCGTACGGGCGCGCGAGAAAGCGGGCAGCTCCATTTTGGGCATGCTCTTGAAGGCGAGGTAGAGCCAGCTGTCGATGCGCTCAAAGGCGGGGGTCGCCTTGGGAATCTTGAGGTACTCGCCGCCCTTCTGCTGGTGAGCGGCATCCGCCGCGAGCGCGGAAGCCACCTGGACCTGCGCGGCGAGCGAGGCGTAGGGAATCAGGACCCAGACCGGCGAGCCGGCCTTGGGGGCGCGGGTCCCAGCCGTCTTGTCGACGTCCAGCTCTGTAAACACGCCGACGTTCTTGACGCCGAGGGAATCAAGCGCCGGGAGCAGGGCTCCCTCGAGGTAGCCGTCGAGGAGCGCGGCGTTCGGGTCCTGCTTCAGGCGGGTGCCCGCCTGGAGACGGTAGCAGCGGAGCTCGTAGAACTCGCGGTCCGTGGGGCCGGCCTGTGCGGCCAGCGGCGATACAAAGGCGCCGGTCGCACCGGCGGCCAACGTGGTTTTGAGAAACGAGCGGCGGGGCATGGTCATAGGGATAAGGGGTAGGGCGAAACACTGAAGGCGTTGCGGGCATCCGCAACTCGTTTAAACGAAAGTCCGCGGCGACCTTCCGCTCGACAGAAGCCGGTGGTTAGCCAACCGAGGTCTTGCGCGGGCGCAGCGTGACCACCGACCTGATCAGGGCCAGCAACGCGTCGGGCTTAAAGGGCTTCACCACATGCGCGGCCGCGCCGAGGGCCGGGAGTGTCGGAATCAGACGGTGGTCAGTGGGCGACGTCAGCATGATGACGGGGATGTCGCGGATCGCCGGCACCGACTTGATCTGCTCCAGAAAGTAGACGCCGTCCATCACGGGCATCGCGACGTCGAGGAGGATCAGGTCCGGACGCTCGCGCTCGATCGCGAAGAGCGCGTTGTAGCCGTTCGTGGCCTCCGTGACATCGCAGTCGTAGGGCGCGAGGGCTTCCCTGATGACCTTGCGCAGGATTTTAGAGTCATCGACAGCCAGCACGCGGAGAGGCATGGGAAAAATCAACCGACCCAGGAGCGGGCGTTATAGAACAGCTGCATCCAGGGCGAATCCTCACCCCAGGTCTTGGGCGACCAGCTCATGCAGGCGGAGCGGAAGACACGCTCAGGGTGGGGCATCATGATCGTGACACGGCCCGTGGTGGTCGTGAGCGCGGTCATGCCCAGCGGGGCGCCGTTCGGGTTGAGCGGATACTGCTCCGTGACCTGATGGTGGTTGTCGACGAAGCGGCCCGCAACCAGTCCGGAGGCGCTGAAGGCCTGCGCGGCCGCCGAGTCGGGGAACTCGGCATAGCCCTCGCCATGGGCCACGGCGATCGGGATGACGGAACCCTCCATCCCGCGGAAGAGGATGCTCGGGCTGGACTCGAGTTTGACCGACACGAAGCGACCCTCGTAGCGCTCGCTCTTGTTCTGCACAAAGCGGGGCCAGGCCTCGGCGCCGGGGATGATCGACTTCAGATTGCTCATCATCTGACACCCATTGCAGACGCCGAGGGCGAAGCTGTCGGCCCGGGCGAAGAACGAGGCAAATTCGGTCCGCGCGCGCTCATTGAACAGCACGCTCTTGGCCCAGCCCTCGCCGGCGCCGAGGACATCGCCATAGCTGAAGCCGCCGCAAGCCGCGAGGCCGCGGAAGTCCTTGAGCTGAACGCGGCCGCTGAGGATGTCCGTCATGTGGACGTCGATCGCGGTGAAGCCGGCGCGGGTAAAGGCCGCGGCCATCTCGACCTCACCGTTCACTCCCTGCTCACGCAGGATGGCCACGCTCGGGCGGCCGCCGCGACGGATGATCGCCGGGGCCGTCGGGGTGAAGGTGAGGACGGGCGTGATGCCCGGATTGCGTCGGTCGACGCGGACGGCCTGTTCCATCTCGGCGCAGGCCGGGTTGTCGCGCAGGCCCTGAATCCGACGGGTGACATCTGACCAGACCGCGCGGAGCGCGAAGAGATCGTCGGCGAAGAGTTCACGTCCGGCCTGATGGATGCGGAAAGTGTGAGTGGCGTTGAGCGAGCCGACGACCGAGGTCGCCGCCGCCAGTCCGTGGGTGGCGAGAACAGACTGGACCGCCGCGAGGTCAGCGGCGCGAACCTGCAGCACCGCGCCCAGCTCCTCGCTGAAGAGCGCGGCGAACATGGAGGCGTTCTCCGGCAGAACCAGATCGATCCCCGTGTGTCCGGCGAAGGCCATCTCCACCGCGGTGGCGAGGAGGCCGCCATCGGCGCGGTCATGATAGGCGAGCAGTTGGCCGTCGCGGCCGAGCTGCTGGATCGCGTTCCAAAACGCCTTCAGGTCGGTCGCGCTGTCCACGTCGGGCGTCTCGGCGCCCATCTGGCTGACCACCTGGGCAAGAATCGATCCGCCGAGGCGGTTCCGGCCCCGACCGAGGTCGATGAGCAGGAGCGTGGTCGCCCCGAGGGCGGGATCGGTCTGCAGCTGGGGCGTGAGGGTCTGGCGGACATCTGCGACGGCGGCAAAGGCCGAGACGATCAGGGAAATCGGCGCCGTGATACGCTTCTTCTGCTTGGTCGCCGGGTCGTTCCAGACCGTGCTCATGCTCATGGAGTCCTTGCCGACGGGGATGGTGATCCCGAGGGCAGGGCACAGTTCCATGCCGACGGCGTGGACCGCGGCGTACAGGTCGGCGGCGTCGCCCGGGACGGCGGGCGCGGCCATCCAATTGGCGGAGAGATTGACCTTGCCGATGTCGCCGATCTGCGCGGCCGCGAGATTGGTCAGCGCCTCACCCACCGCGAGCCGGGCGGAAGCCGCCGCGTGGTTGACCGCGACCGGGGTGCGTTCGCCCATGGCCATGGCCTCGCCGGTGTAGACGTCGAAGGCGGCCGCGGTGACGCCGCAATCGGCGACGGGCACCTGCCAGGGTCCGACCATCTGGTCGCGGGCGATCAGCCCGCCGAGCGTGCGGTCGCCGATGGCAATGAGGAAGGTCTTGTCGGCCACGGTCGGGTGAATGAGCACCCAGTGGATGGCGTCCTTGAGGGAGAGTTCACCCAGAGCAAGGGGCTGCTGCGGGCGGCGGAGCGAAGTCTCCTGCCGGTGCATGCGCGGCGGCTTGCCGAGGAGCACGTCGAGGGGCATGTCGATCGGCGTGTTCCCGAAGTGGGGATCCTCCAGCACGAGGCGGCGTTCGGTGGTGGCTTCGCCGACGATCGCGAACGGGCAGCGCTCCCGTTCGCAGAGTTGCCGAAACGTGGCGATGCGATCGGCCGGCACGGCGAGGACATAGCGTTCCTGCGACTCGTTGCACCAGATCTCGAGCGGGCTCATGCCCGGCTCGTCGTTGGGGAGTTTGCGGAGATTGAAGCGGCCGCCGCGGCCGCCGTCGTTGACGAGTTCGGGCAGGGCGTTGGAGACCCCGCCGGCCCCGACGTCGTGGATGAAGGAGATCGGGTTCTGGTCGCCGAGCGCCCAGCAGCGGTCGATGACTTCCTGACACCGGCGCTCCATTTCCGCGTTGTCGCGCTGGACACTCGCAAAATCGAGATCCTCCTGCCCAGAGCCGCTCGCCATCGAGCTGGCCGCGCCGCCGCCGAGTCCGATCAGCATGGCGGGTCCGCCCAGCACGATCAGCTGATCGCCGGGGTTGATCGCAGCCTTCTTGATGTGCTCGCCCTTGATGTTGCCGAGACCGCCGGCGAGCATGATCGGCTTGTGATAGCCGCGGAGCTCGGTGCCGCCCTGGGAGCCCGCGGCCGGCACCTCGGCCTCGAAGGTGCGGAAGTAGCCATTGATGGCGGGGCGGCCGAACTCGTTGTTGAACGCGGCGCCGCCGAGCGGCCCGTCGATCATGATGTCGAGGGCGGACACGATGCGGCCCGGCTTGCCGTGATCCTTTTCCCAGGGCTGCAGGGCGCCGGGAATCTTGAGATTCGAGACCGTGAAGCCCACCAGGCCGGCCTTGGGCTTGGAGCCGCGTCCGGTGGCTCCCTCGTCGCGGATCTCGCCGCCGGAACCGGTGGCGGCGCCGGGGAAGGGAGAAATCGCGGTGGGGTGATTGTGCGTCTCGACCTTGCACAGCAAGTGAATGTCCTCGTCGTGCGCCGCGTAAACCTGCGTGCGGGGATCGACGTAGAATCGGCCACCCCGCGAGCCCGCGATCACGGCGGCATTGTCCTTGTAGGCGGACAGGATGCCCTCGCTGTGAAGCTGGTAGGTGTTCTTGATCATCTGGAACAGCGAGCGGTCCTTGGCGGCACCGTCGATCTCCCAGGTCGC
>CAYZCV010000191.1:0-2323 GCA_964476965.1 uncultured Opitutus sp.
GCGTCTCGGTGATGTTGAGGGCGTCTTCGCCGGAGTCGGGCTGGGAGACGAGGAGATCGTCGAGATTCACGCCGACGACGCGGGCGTACTTCGGGTCGAGGGCGTGCTCGACATCGATGAAGGCGGCGAGGCCGCCGCGGCGCTGGGCCTCGGCGATGACGCTCAAGCAGAAGGTCGTCTTACCGGAGGACTCCGGGCCGTAGATTTCGATGATGCGGCCGCGGGGGAGACCATTGCCGCCGAGGCAGAGATCGATCGCGAGGGAGCCCGTCGAGACGGTCTCGACCTTCATCTTGTGATTATCGCCGAGGCGCATGATCGAGCCCTCGCCGAACTGCTTGGTGATGGAGCTGACGGCGAGTTCAACGTTCTTGCGGGCGGCGACGTCGGGGGTGGCGACGGCAGGCGCGGCGGAGGCGGAAGCTTTGGCGGGGGCGGCTTTGGACATAGAAAAGGGAAGGGAAGGAGCGAAAGGTGGGTCGGTGAACGTAAGTGATACCCGGGGGTGCTGACAGCGTTATGTCAGGAGACCTTCGGGGTGGCGAAAAAAGGCGGTGATTCGCCCGGAAAAGCGAATCGGAACCCACCGTGCGCCTTTCGAACCGCTAGGCAAGCGGGGAGTGCCCACAAAATCCTGTAGAAAGGTGTAGCTGGCCTCGCTGAGGCCGGTCCGACATCGAAACCCCAAGGATTCCAGCACCGGGGTCAGCGACCCCAGCCACATCAATCCGCATCAAGTCCGTTCCGATTAGTGGCTACCCGGCGCGCCGCTGCCGGGCTTGAAGGCGGTGGCGAAGTAGACCGCGAGCATGATCAGCCCGAAGCTCACGGCGTAGTTCCAGGTGAGCTTCTCCTTCAGCACGATCCAGGCGAATACGGCGAAGACGATCAGCGTGATCGCCTCCTGAATGATCTTCAGCTGGTAGCCGGTGAAGGAGCCGTTGAGGTAGCCGGCGCGATTGGCGGGCACCATCAGACAGTACTCGAAGAAGGCGATGCCCCACGAGACGAGGATGACCCAGATGAGCGCCTTGCCCTCGAGGAACTTGAATTTCAGATGACCGTACCAGGCGAGCGTCATGAAGATGTTCGACGCGAAGAGCAGGAGGATGGTTTTCACAGGAGAGCGGAGGGAGGGAAATCGGCGTTAACCACGGATTTCACGGATCACACGGATAGCCGGAGTGATACAGACTCCCAGTAGGTGCCGGCCTCAGAATTCCTCATCCGTGCTATCCGTGAAATCCGTGGTTGTTTTCGGCTCGTTGCCGACCCGGCTTCAACTCTTGGGCCCGTAGTAGGACTTGAACCACTCGACGAAGCGTCGGAGGCCTTCCTCGAGCGGGACTTTCGGCGCGTAGCCGACGGCGGCGTGGACGCGGTCGAGGCTGGCGCAGGTCTCGACCATGTCGCCTGGCTGGGGCGGGAGGAGCTCGATCGCGGCTTTGCGGCCGAGCAGCTCCTCCAGCATGCGCGCAAAGAGCTGCATCTCGATCGGGCGGTGATGGCCCAGGTTGAACACGCGGTGGGGCGCCCCCGGCAAGGGCTCGGCCGGCGGGTAGAGCAGGACTTTCAGCACGCCGTCGACGATGTCGTCGATATAGGTGAAGTCGCGCAGGTTGCGACCGTGGTTGAAGAGCTTGAGCGGCGTCCCCTCGCTGATCGCCTTGGCAAAGATCACCGGCGTCATGTCCGGCCGGCCCCAGGGGCCATACACGGTGAAGAAGCGCAGTCCGGTGATGGTGAGGCCGTAGAGGTGGGCGTAGCTGTGCGCCATCAGCTCATTGCTGCGCTTGGTGGCGCCGTAGAACGACACCGGCCGGTCCGCCGCCTGGTCCTCCGAGAAGGGTACGGTCGCACCGGAGCCGTACACGCTGCTGGAGGAGGCGTACACGAGGTGCTTGGGCGGGCGCGCGCGGCAGGCCTCGAGGATCTTGAGGAAGCCGTCGACATTGCTGTGCAGGTAGGCCGCCGGATTTTCCGTGCTGTAGCGCACGCCGGCCTGGGCTCCCAGATGGACCACGTAGTCCGGCTTGAAGGTGCTATAGAGCCCCGCAAACGCCTCGCCCTCGGCGAAATCGGCCTGCACGAAGCGAAAATCGCGGGTCTTGGCCAGTTCCGCCAGACGCGCCCGCTTCAGGTCGACCGAGTAGTAGTCGCTCAGGTTGTCCACGCCCAGCACGGTGCAGCGCTGGGTGGCGACGAGCCGGCGGCAGACGTGGTAGCCGATGAATCCGGCAGCGCCGGTGACGAGGACCTTCATGGAGAGGGAGTAAGGGCGCTGATAGCCCAACCCGCCGCTCGCCGCTAGCGAAAAGGCGCG
>CAYZCV010000191.1:2423-5774 GCA_964476965.1 uncultured Opitutus sp.
GTGGACGGCGGCATTGTGTTCATGCGACGGGCGAGCGGCGCGGCTTGTGCTGAAATTCCTGAACCTTTCTCTTGAATGCGCACGAACTGGTCCTTTAGGTTGCCCCGCTTTTGTCCACCGCTTAACTCTCCGTATGAAGATCACTGCCTATCTCAAGCCGCACTGCGGTTGGTCCAACGGAGTCCGTGCCATCATGCGCAAGTACGGTCTCCCGTTCGAGGACGTGGATATCATCAACAACCGCGACAATTACGCGGAAATGGTGCGCAAGTCCGGTCAGCCCCTGTCCCCCTGCGTCGAAATCGACGGCGTGATGCTGGCCGATATCTCGGGCGAGGAAGTCGAGAACTACATGATTTCCAACAACCTGGTGAAGCCCAACGACGTGGCTCCCGAGGTGCCGACGAACGCGGCCTGCACGGACGAGGAGCACGCCAAAATGGCCACTAAAACGATCCGCTTCTTCTAACGAGGCCACACGCACCACTTCACCCTTGGGGCCGGCTCTCGTACGCGAGACACCGGCCCTTTTTTTGCGCCCGTCGCATTAGATTCCCTCTCCCGACCTATTTCCTCCCCTACCATGGCCACGATCATCCCCTCACCGCTGTATCATCCTGATCAGGAGCACGACGCCTGTGGCGTCGGGTTCATCGCCAAGCTCACGGGCGAACGTTCCCACGACGTCGTTTCCCGGGCGATCGCGGCCCTGAAAGCGCTGGCCCACCGCGGCGCGATCGATGCCGATGCGGTGACGGGTGATGGCGCCGGCCTGCTGACCCAGATCCCGGTCGAGCTTTTCCGCGAGACGCTGGCCAAGAAGAAGAAGACCCTCCTCCGCGACGTCGACCTCGGCGTCGGCATGCTCTTCCTCCCGCGCGACGACGAGTCCGCCCAGGTCGCGTGCAAGAAGATCGTGGAAAAGGCGATCAAGCACGAGGGTCTCGTCTTCCTGTGCTGGCGCGAGGTCCCGACCGATTCCTCCGGCCTCGGCCGCAAGGCGATCGAGACGCAGCCGCTCAGCCTCCAGGCCCTGGTCTCGCGTCCCGATGAGGCCATCACCGACGACGAGTTCGAGCGGAAGCTCTTCCTCGCGCAGAACTCGATCGAGCGCCAGGTGCTCGAGGCCGGCATCCACGGCTTCTACATCTGCTCCTTCTCCTCGCGCACCATCATCTACAAGGGCCTGCTCACGCCCGCCCAGATCCGCAAGTACTACAGCGACCTCAAGTCGCCCAAGTTCACCAGCGCCTTTGCCGTCTTCCACCAGCGCTACTCGACCAACACGTTCCCGACGTGGCACCTCGCGCACCCGTTCCGGATGCTCGCGCACAATGGCGAGATCAACACGATCCGCGGCAATCGCAACCTGATGCGCGCCCGCGAGCGCTCCACCGCCTACGGCGTGTGGGGCGAGCGCTTCCATGACCTGAAGCCGCTCGTGCAGCCGAACATGAGCGACTCCGCGTCGTTCGACAACGCGCTGCACCTCATCACGCTCGGCGGCCGCAACCCGCTGCACGCGTGCATGCTCATGATGCCGCCCGCCTGGGAAAAGGACAAGTCGCTCTCCCCCGACGCACGCGCCTTCTTCCGCTACCACGCCTGCATGATGGAGCCCTGGGACGGCCCCGCCGCCATGGTCTTCACCGACGGCCGCGTCCTCGGCGCCGCCCTCGACCGCAACGGCCTGCGCCCCGCGCGCTACAAGATCTTCGACGATGGCTATGTGATCCTCGCCTCCGAGGCGGGCCTCGTGCACGACTTCCCGGGCAAGGTCATCGAGGCCGGCCGCCTCGGGCCCGGTCGCATGCTCGCGATCGATTTCGCGGAGAAGAAGTTTCTCCGCGACGAGGACATCAAGACGCGCTTCACCTCCGATCCGCACTTCAAGGAGTGGTGCGAGCAGCACCTCGTGAACCTGCACGCCTTCGCCGCCGCGGCCCCCGCGCCGGTGCCGACGCCCGCGCAACCCGTCTCGCTCGCCGCCCAAATCGCCTTCGGCTACGACTCCGACGAGCAAGAGATGGTCCTCACGCCTCTCGCCGAGGGTCTCGAGCCGACCGGCTCGATGGGCGATGACACGCCGCTCGCCGTCCTCTCGCGCCGCCCGCGCCTGCTCTACTCGTACTTCAAGCAGCTCTTCGCGCAGGTCACCAATCCGCCGATCGACTCGATCCGCGAAAAGGGCGTCATGTCGCTCACGATGTACCTCGGCGGCCGCCTCGGCCTCTTCGAGGAATTTCCCAAGACGAGCGGCTTCGCCGAGCTCGACTCGCCCGTCCTCCAGGACACCGAGGTCGCCGCGCTCTTCGACGTGCCCTTCCTGAAGAACCGCGTCACGCGCCTCAGCGCCCACGTGGATGTCGCCGCCGGCGTCGCCGGACTCGAGGCCGCCATCAAGGACCTCGCCCGCCGCGCCCAGACCGCGGTCGAGTCCAACAACGCCAAGGTCCTGATCCTCTCCGATCGCGGCGTCAGCGCCGACAAGGCCGGCATCCCCATGCTCCTCGCCGTCGGCGGGGTGCACCAGCAGCTCGTCCGCGCCGGTCTGCGCCTGAAGTGCGATCTCGTCGTCGAGACGGGCGAGGCCCGCGACGTCCACCACCTCGCGTGCTTGCTCGGTTTCGGCGCCAACGCCGTCAACCCGTACCTCGCGCTCGACGTCGTCGCCGAGCTCGCCGCCGCGGGCAAGACCAGCAAGCCCGTCACCGCCGAACAGGCGCGCAAGAATTACAAGGAGGCGATCGACGCCGGTCTGCTCAAGATCATGGCGAAGATGGGCATCTCCACGCTGCACAGCTACCGCGGTGCGCAGATGTTCGAGGCGCTCGGCGTCTCCCGCAAGGTCGTCGAGGAGTGCTTCACCGGTACGCCGTCGCCGATCGGCGGCATCGACTACGCGCAGATGGCCGAGGAACTCCTCCGCCGTCACCAGCGCGCCTTCCCGGCGCTCGACTCCGCCGATCCGGATCAGGTCGGCCAATCCGCCGCGCTCGCGCTGCAGCCCGAGGGCTACTACCGCGTGAACAAGCGCGGTGAGGGCGAGTTCCACGGCTGGAATCCCAAGGTCGTCGCCTCGATGAACAAGTTCGTCAAGGCCGGCACCTTCGAGGGCTACCAGGAATGGAAGGGCCAGGCCGACGATCATCCGCCGGTCTCAATTAAGGATCTGCTCAAGATCCGCTTCGGCACGCGTGCGGAAGTCGCCATCGACGAGGTCGAGGCGATTGAGGACATCCGCAAGCGCTTCACCACCGCCGGCATGTCGATGGGCGCGCTCTCCCCTGAAATGCACGAGGCGCTCGCCATCGCGATGAACCGCATCGGCGGCAAGTCCAACTCCGGCGA
>CAYZCV010000192.1:0-5692 GCA_964476965.1 uncultured Opitutus sp.
CCATCCACCTCCTGAAGACCTTCATTAACGCCGGCGGCCTGACCGACAAGGTCATCCTCTGGCAGGTGGTAATCCACCTGACCTTCGTCTTCTCCGCCATTGCCCTCGCTTGGATCGATCGCCTGACGCACCCGGCGGCCAGCAAACACTGAGGGATTTTTGATTTTCGAATTTTGAATTTCGATTTCGGACGAGGCTGGCGGGAGCCGGGAGGCGCCGCTGATGGATAAGCGACGATGACTAGGCTCGCGCCCAGCAGAACGCCGTCAGCGGGCGCCAGCGCGCCACGGGCCGATCCGAGCAATCAAAATTCGAAATTCGAAATTCGAAAATCCAATCACACGTCGCAGATGCGCACGGAGTCGCGCAGCGAGGCGAGGGGATCGGGGCCCTTCGGGATGAATTCCTGGGCAACGAAGCCCTTGAAGCCGGTGTCCGCGATCGCGCGCATAATCGCCGGGTAGTAAAGCTCCTGATTGTCGCCGATCTCGGCGCGGCCGGGGACGCCCGCCGTGTGATAGTGGGAGAAGTGACTGTGGTGCGCCTTGATCGTCGCGATCACATCACCCTCCATGATCTGCATGTGGTAGATGTCGTAGAGCAGCTTGAAGCGCTCCGAGCTCAGCCGCTTGCTCAGCTCGACGCCCCAGTTGGACTTGTCGCACATGTAGTCCTTGTGGTTCACCTTGCTGTTGAGGAGTTCCATCACCAGCGTCACGCCGAGCTTCTCGGCCGTGGGGAGAATGCGCTTCAGGCCAATCGCGCAGTTCTCGATCCCCTGCTCATCGGCCATGCCCTCGCGATTGCCGGAGAAGCAAATCAGCTGGGTCAGGCCGGCGTCGGCGGTCTGCTTGAGGGAAACTTCGTAGGCGGCGACCAGCGCGTCGTGGTGCTCCACGCGGTTCCAGGCCTTGGTGATGCCGCCCACCTTCACGCCGCCGGGGCCGTCGACGACGGGATTGGAGACGAGGGAGACGGTGAGTCCGGCCTTTTTGACCGTCTCGAAATCGGGCGGGGTGATTAGGTCGAGGGCGACGATGCCCATGCCCTTGGCGGCCGTGGCGAGTTCTTCGACGGACAGCTTGGAGAAGCACCAGCGGCACACGGACTGGCGAATTCGGCCCTTGAGCGCGGGTTCGGCGGCGGCCATGGAGGAGGAAAGCGAGAGCGAGGTGCCGGCGGCAACGGCGCCGGACGTGAGGGTTTTGAGCGCGGTACGACGATTCATGAGGGGTAGCATGGCCGGGAACGTTGGGCGGAGACGGTGCAATAGGCAATCCCTGGCGTTACGGGATTGTTCGTACGGTTTGAGTTTCGTTGGGACCCAACGAAAAACCCCGCACGGCGGCGCCGTGCGAGGGGGAGGTTGGGCCCTTGGCCGCCTGACGTCAGAAGTTAAAGCCGACTCCCGCCGTCCAGAGAATCTGGCCGTCGTCGAAGGCATCGTCGATGTCATCGCTATCGTCAAAGAGCCAGGCGTACTGGGCGATGACGTAGATGAAGGTACGGGGTTGGACGTAGAATTTCACCCCGGTCTCGAGGCCGGCTGCCCAGGTGTCCTGCACATTGTCGCCGTAGATCCGGCCGGCATTGATGCCGAACAGGGGGCGGAGCGCGCCCGTACCGAAATGCTGGTCGAGGGCGAAGAAGGTGGAACCGCTCCAGGAGTCCGAGCCAACGTCCGGGTTGGCGTAGTTGACGGACTGCCGGACGGAACCAAGCAGGGTGTCGGAGAAGTACTTGCCGACCGAGAAGCTGAGGCCGCCCAAGGACGAGTCGAAGTCCGTATTGCTCGAGCCCGATCCGCCGAGCGTGAATTCAAAGGAATTCACCGTGGGGGCGTAGGCCATGGAGGAGGTGGGAATTTCGGCCGGCGTCGTCGTGGCCGGAGCTGAGTTCATCTGGGCCGAGGCGGCCAAGGGGAGGACGAGGCTCAATAGCGCGGAACGGAGGGAACAGGTTTTCATGATGGCAGATGGCGGGTCAGGGTTCGATCGAAGGGAAGGTAGTCACCCACATGGTACGGCGGCGACCGGGACGGTTCCCCGGTTTATGCGCACCGGCCGGCGAGCGAGGGTCCCGCGGGGATTCGTGCCCGCCCTGGCTGTAGGGAGAAATCCCCTACGAAGGCCCGGGTGCTTTCCGCGGTCCGCAGGCCGCCTTTGAGGTCGGGTTCTCTAATGCACTGCCGGCAAGGGCATTGTGCTTGTGCAGGCAAGCGGAGCGTGCGCGGAAAGCGCTTCGGGTTCAGCGCTGCAGGTCCGTACCCGATTCGTTAGCAGGCAGGGTAACACCGTATCCGTGTTTCTGATGCGTCCGATGCGGCAGGGCTCGTGCGGCGGCCTCTGCCGAGGGAGCGATGCCTAGTGGGACTCGAGGTGGCTCGTCAGCGTGTGCCACTCGATCACTTCCTGTAGCAGAGCGCGCTCCGTGCGGCCGACGACGCGCTCCAGGCTGTTCCAGGTCTGGCTGAAGGCGATCTGCTTGGACGCTGCCTCGAGCACGTGCTCCATCTCGCGGTAGCGGGCGACGCGGCGGTGCAGGTCGTTGATCGAGATTAAGGACATCAGCGCGGCGGCAATCACGGGCAGCGAGATCGGCAGAAAGTAATAGAACCACTGTTCGCCCAGCTTGGGAAACCACGCGAGGTGCCAGGTGTGGTCGATCGCGTAGGCCGCGGTGCAGGCGATGGCCGACACCGTCGCCACGGTGAAGCCGAGGCGCAGGCGAGCCAGCTGGGGCATGGCGCGCGTGAGCTGGCGGCGATAGTAGCTGAGTTGGTCCTCGACGCGGTGCTTGAGGTAGCGCGCCTTGAACTCGGCCATGCCGACCGGCTTGGTGGCGGCCGCGCGCCGGTGCAGGGTCTGCAGCGAGCGCACGAGTTGGCGGACTTCCGGAAATTCGAGATCCTCAAACAGGACGGATCCGCGCGGCAGGCCCCACGTGGCCAGCGACGAGCGGCCGAGCTCGGCGGCGAGGCGGCAGCGCACCCAGTTGTGCTGCGCCCGGTAGTGGCGGATCGCGAGCGCCACCAGCAAGGCGCCGACCACGCAGGTCAGCTTGATCCACGGGAGCAGCAGCAGATGCAGATCGAAGGAGAGGGCGGCCGCCGCCACCAGCGTCGCGACCACGTGGAGCAGCACAGTCGAGGCAATGAGCTTCCGGAAATGCGGGGCGCTCGTGGTCGCTGCCTCATCGGTCTTGTGCTGGAACTCCGTGACCACCGACGGTGCCTCGAAGGCGTTGGCCCGCGGATCCGCGGGCGTCGTCGAAGCCGTGATCGCGTTGAGGAAATCAAGCTCCTCGTCGCGCGCGCGAAACCGCTCGAAGTTTTCCCGCCGTACCAGTCCGGTCGAGGCATCAATCACGATGAGCGGTTTCGATAGTACGTGGGCGTAGGCCACCACATCGGCGGTGCCACCTTTTCCGCGCGCGGCCTCCCCATCCCATACTGCCACCAAAACGTCACACGCGTTCACAGTCTCCAAACCGGCATCGAGATAGGCGTCCTCACGATCCCCGTTTTCCGAAATGATGCGCACCTGCTCGGCCTCGGGCAGGAGGGCCTCGACCCGCTTCCAGGCGTTGTCGTCGAAATCCTTCCGAAATTCCGCAACCGGCAGGGGCAGAACGCAATGCCACGCCATGCCAATTCCCAGAGCGCGCCGGGTGAACAGCTGATCGCTCCCCTCGGCGACGGAGGAAAGCGCGATCCATTCGCCGGTCCCTTCCTTGCGCAACGCCTCAAGGGTCGCCTGCAGCGCATCCCCAATCACGGCGGCATCGCGCAGCTGGCGGTGGCCCGTGAAGCCCACCACATGGAATAACGGCAGGGGTTGCGACGCGCTCATTCGACCGCGGATGGGACCCGCCGCCGGTCCGCTCGTCAATCGCGAAGGCTCACAAAATGCACGCCTGTGGTCATTTAGCTGGCCCGGGCCGTGCCGATTGCCTACAGGATCGTGGTTCCGTCGTGATTCCCCTTTTCCCCGTATATCGCTGGTTCGCCGGGAGTACTCCACTCTGCGAATGGCGACCCGTTCCCACCGTCGATCGACTACGGAGTCTAGGTCTCCGAAGTGGGCGCTACGTCGCGAACCCAGGCAAGGCCTGCGCCTACATGATTGGCCACCTCAAAATCGTGGAGCTCTACGAGCGCGCCAAGGCCAAGCTCGGCGACAAGTTTGCGCTCAAGCCGTATCACAGCCTCCTCCTCCGCACCGACACCGGCCCGCTCGATGTCCTCGAGCAGGTGGTGGACGAGTGGATCGCGAGCCAGATTTGATCGAAGTCGCTAATTCTTGAATGGGTGAGCCCACAAAAGCCGTCTTCCTTTCTTACGCGTCGCAGGACACGGAGGTGGCTCGTCGCATCGCGGAGGCGCTGCGCGCAAGCGGGGTCGAGGTTTGGTTCGACCAGAACGAGCTGACCGGGGGCGACGCCTGGGATGCCAAGATCCGGCAGCAGATCAAGGCGTGTGCGCTGTTCGTGCCGATCATCTCTGCCGCGACTCAGGCGCGGGCCGAGGGATATTTCCGCCGGGAGTGGAAGATGGCGGTGGAGCGGACGCATGACATGGCGGACGACCTGGCCTTTCTTTTTCCGGTGGTCATCGACGATGTCCCCGAAGCCGCGGCGCGCGTGCCAGAGAAGTTTCGCGAGGTCCAATGGACGCGCCTGCGGCTGGATGAGACCCCGGTCGAGCTGGCGCAGCGCGTCTCTCGTCTGCTCGCCCGCCCCCAAGGTCGTTCTGAGTCAGGGCAGCCGCTTTTGACCGCGGGTGAACCCAACCTTGCCCGGCGCCCCGGCTGGACGCGCCACCTGGGGCTGGGCGTGGGCCTGGTGTTCGCCTTGGTCTTTGGTCTCCGCCCGTTTTGGGACCGCGTCCTGGATCGCGACGACCCGGCGGAAGCGTCAGCACCCACGCGCAATGCGGAGGTCCGCGCGCTGGCGCGGCAAGCGGCCGAGCTCTTCGAGGGGAGCACCTCCCCGACGCGTCCGGACTTCGAGTCGGCTGAACAATTGATTGCGCGGGCGATGGCGCTCGACGCAACCGATCCGGAGATCTGGGCGCTGCAGTCCCGTCACTCCATGGGGATGATCGCCGCCCAGTACGACACCAGCCAGGAGCGGGTGCGCAAGGCGACGGAGGCGGCGGACCGGGCGATCCGACTGGCTCCCACCGATCCTTACGCCCGGCTGGCGCACGCCACGGCCCTGACCCTCCAGCCGGCCACGTGGCCCGAGGCGGAGCAAGCCCTGCGGCAACTGGCCGAGGAATTTCCTGCGGACGTGCGGATGGCGCGGACCCTCGGCCTCGCTCTGAATGCGTATGGCCGCCCAGCGGAGGCGATCGCTTCGTTCGACCGCGCGATCGCGGCGCCGGGCGGTGATGCGCAATCGCTGCTGGGCAAGTCCGGAGCGCTGCGCGCGCTGGGCGACTTTGAGGGCGCCGAAGCGCGCGCCGATGAACTGATCCGGCTCGATCCGACCGGGCCGGGTCAGGTTTTGAAATTGGAACTGCTGGTCCGCTTCCACGGTGATTTGGCAGGCGCCCGCGCGCTGATCGACCGCATCCCGGCACGGCAGTTGCGCGAGCAGAGCGCAGCCGTGGTGCTGTACGTGGTCTGGCTGAATCTGGGTGAACCGGACCGGGCCATCGCGGCCCTGAATGCGGTGCCCCGGGACGATC
>CAYZCV010000193.1:0-5670 GCA_964476965.1 uncultured Opitutus sp.
GATCTTGGAGATGTTCTGCTCGCCCGCCAGCGCCTGGATGACGGCGGGGGCCGTGGGATCCACGTTGTCGAGATTGATGATCTCGTAAGTGTACGAGAGGCGACCATCGACCCATTCGAAGAGCCGCTTGCGCAGGAAGACCTCGGCGCCGGTACGGATTTCCTCGTAATAGGAGCTATTGTAGTCGGAGGTCGTGCGGTAGAGCGAGAAGCCGAGGGCCAGCTGCTGGTCAAACAGCCAGGGTTCCTCGAAGGAGAGAATCACCTCGCTCGATTGGGAGCCCACCTGCATGCGCAGGCGGAATTTCTGGCCGTCGCCCTGGAAGAAGGAGCGGCGGTTGAACAGGTCGAAATTCGACTGCGTCACCTCGGCGAAGAAGACCGCGCTCTCAAGCGAGCTGAAACCCGCGCCAAAGGTCAGGTTGCCGGTGCGGCCCTCGCGGACGGCAATCTTGAGATTGCGGCGGCCGGGCAGGTTCGTCGTCTCATCCGTCATGTTCACGTCCTCGAAGAACCGGGTGTTATCCAGACGGTTCTTGGAGATATCCATGCGGTTCGTGTTGAAGATGTCGCCGGGCCCAAGCACCACCTCGCGTAGGATCACGATGCTCTTCGTCTTGGTGTTGCCCTCAATGTTGATCGATTCGACCGTGAACTGCTCGCTCTCATCAAGCGTGTACTCGATGTCGATGTCGCCGGTCGACAGGTTCGGCTTCCGGATGAGGCGCACCCGGGTGTTCAGATAGCCGTCGCGGCCGTAGAACTTCTCCAGGTTCTGCGTATCCTCGTCGAGCTTGGACGGCGTGAAGACCATGCCCTTGCGCTGCGTCAGCACGAGACTCAGCAGCGCCGACGAGTGCAGCTTGTTGCCGACAAAAGTGATGTCGCCGATCTTGTACTGGCGTCCCTCGTTGACGTTGATCGTCAGGACCAGACGGTCGGGCTCGGGGTAATCGAAGGAAATCTTGTCCGGGGCGATTTCGACGTCGAGGAAACCCTGCTCACGGTAATAGTCGCGGAGCTTGTCGAGGTCATCCTCGAACGACTCGTCCTTGAAACGTCCGCTGCCGGTGATCCAGGAGAAGATCCACCAGCGCTTCGTCTCCATCTCCTTGCGGAGACGGCGGGGCTTCACGTTGTCGTTGCCGGTGAACTCGATGTCCTTGATCTTGACCCGCGGGCCCTCGCTGATCTGGAAAATGACCGTGCCGAAGCCGGTGGTGCGCTCGCGCTCGATCTGGTAGTTGATCGACACCTGATTATAGCCGGACTTCTGGTAGTACTCACGCAGCTTTTCGGCGTCTTCCTTCACCTGACGTTCATCGAGGGCGAGGTTCGCGCGGGTCTTGGTCTCCTTCTCGAGCCGGGTATCCTTCACCCGGGTGTTGCCCTCATAACGGACGGTCAGGACACGGAACTTCGGCGTAACCTCGACAACGAGGTTAACGATGTTGCCGGGGACGTTCTCCCGCTTGACCTCGATGAATTCGAACAGGCCGGTGCGGTAGAGGGAACGGATATCGCGGTCGATGATGGTGTCGTCCACCGCACCGCCCTCGCGCATCTGGATGTTGGCGCGGACCACGTCCTCGCTGACATTGGCCGTGCCGACAAAGCGGACCGCCAGGGACCCCACCTGCAGGGTCGGGGCCGCCGCGGCGGCCTGGGCACCCGGGGCCGTCTGCGCCACCAATCGCAAGCCCCCGGAAATCAGGAGAATGGCGACAAAGAGGGTACGTGCGACCCGCGCAAGCGGGTTACTGGGTGTAGTTTTCAAAGCGGGTTATGTCTCTGAGGAAGGTAAGCTTCAATTCTCCTACTGGTCCGTTTCGTTGCTTGGCAACGATTAACTCTGCCGAGTCCGCCGCCACCTGGAACTTCTCGTCCGCGTCGCGAGGCCGGGCGAGCATGAGAACCACGTCCGCATCCTGCTCGATTGAGCCGGATTCACGCAAATCGGAGAGCTTGGGCGTCCGGTTTTCCTTTTCCGATGCACGGTTGAGCTGACTGAGCACCAAAACGGGGACATCAAGTTCCTTGGCCAGTGCCTTCAATCCGCGGGAAATTTCCGCGACCTGCTGCTCACGCGGCACCCGGGGATCAGTCGGGCTAAGTAATTGCAAGTAGTCGACGATAATAAAGCCCAGCTTCTGCCGGGTGGAGAGTCGGCGCGCCTTGGCCCGCAACTCCATGATGGTCAAATGGCTGGAATCGTCGATGTAGATCGCCGACTTCGAAAACTCATCGGCGGCGGCCAGCAGGCGCTGCTGTTCCTCGCCGTTCTTGGACAGCAGGCCGTCGCGCAGGAGCTTCATGTTCACCCGGGCCCGGGCGCAGAGCATACGAAGGGCGAGCTGGGACGAGCCCATTTCCAGCGAGAAGATGAGGGTCGTGACCCCGGGTCCCTTGCGGGGCATCGCGGCCGCCTCGGCAAAATTGAGCGCCAGCGAGGTTTTGCCCATCGAGGGGCGCGCCGCGAGGACGATCATTTCCTGCCGCTGGAAGCCGAAGGTGTACTGGTCCAGATCCTTGAAGCCCGAGGTCACGCCGGTGAGCTCCCCCTTCTTCATCATCATCTTGGTGATGACGTTCATCGCCTCATGTGTGGCGGCCTTGATCTGCTGGGCGCCGTCCGTGATACGGTCCTGGGTGACGGCAAAAATCTCCTGCTCGAGCTTGTCGATGAACTCCTCCAGCCCCCCTTGGTAGCTGTAGCACTGCTCGACCGCGCTGGTGGAGACCTTGATCAGCTCCCGCAGCAGGTGCAGTTCGCGCACCTTCTCGATAAAGTAATCGGCCTGCGCCGTCGTCGGGATGCGCCCGCTGACCTGCATCAGGTAGGCAAAGCCACCGATCTCATCGAGCAGGCGGGCCGTCTTGAGCTCCTCGGCGAGGACCTCAATCGCGACGGGAGGGGCCTTCTGGTACAGCTCGACTAGCTTCTCGAAAATGATCCGATTGGCCGGGACGTGGAACGCCGCCGGGCTGATGCGTTTCTCCAGGCACTTGGCGATCGTGTCGGAGCCGTCGAGCAGACAGCAGGACAGCAGGTACTCCTCCGCCTCGGCGCTGAACGGCGGGTTGCGCCCGGCAAAGGCGCGGGCCGGATCGGTCCCCGGGTCACGGGGACGGCGGGCTGCGGGGGAAGCGGAAGCTAAATCAGCCATGGTGACGGATCCATGCGAAGGGTTCGGCGCACGTCCTGCAACGAAGAGTTGCCCTGAACTTCTTCACAATCAGATCAGCGAATCGAAAATCGGAATTCCAAATTCGAAAATGAAAAAGCCGCGTCCAGCGATGGCCGGACGCGGCTTTGAAAACAGTCAGGCGTTCGCCTTACTTGCGGGGGGCCGGCGCCTCGGCCGCGGCCTCGACGATCGGGTTCTCGGAGACGACGTCGAAGGACAGGTCAACCGTCACCTCGGAGTGCAGCTTGATCTTCACCTCGTGCTTGCCGAGGGTCTTGACCGGCGTGTGGAGGTGGATCTTGCGGCGGTCGATCTCGATGCCGGCCTCGGTCAGCTTGGTGTGGAGATCGGCGGACGTGATCGCGCCGAACATCTTGCCGCCCTCGCCCGTCTTGACCGCAAAAGCCAGCGAGGTCTTCTCGATCTTCTTGGCCAGTTCCTGGGCGCTCGAGTACTCGGAGGCCTCGCGCTCGGCGCGACGCTTCTTGAGCGCCTCGACCTGCTTCTTGTTGGCCTTCGTCAGCGAGGCCGCAAACTTCTGCGGGAGGAGGAAGTTCCGGGCGTAGCCGGCGCGGACCTTGACCTGGTCGCCTTCGCCGCCGAGACCGTCGACGGGTTTGAGGAGGAGAATTTCAGTGTGTGCCATGGGAGGACGGGAGTTAGTGGATGATGTTTAAGTAAAGGGAGGGAACAGGGCCTAGAACGGAACGTCCTCGTCGAGGGCGTCGGGCTGCGCGGAGGGCGCAGGGGGCTTGGCACCGCCGCGCGGGGGCGGGCTGTGGCGCTCGATCGTCTGGTCGACGCCACCTTCCTCGGAGGGAGCGCCCGGAGCGGCGCCACCCGGGCCGCCTTCGCGGCCGCCGAGGAACTGGAAATTCTCCAGTACGATGCGCATCTTGCTGCGCTTCTGGCCCGTGGTCTTGTCATCCCACGTGTCCAGCTTCAGGCGGCCCTCCACGAAGAGGGGCCGGCCCTTGGTGCAATACTTGGAAATGGTCTCCCCCTGGCGGCCCCACGCCTCGATGTCGACGAAGGTCGTCTCATCGCGCGTCTGGCCGGAGTCGTCCTTGTACTGGCGGTTCACCGCGAGGCCGAACTGACAGATGGGGGTACCCTTCGGCGTGACCCGGAGTTCCGGGTCACGGGTCAGATTCCCGATCAGGAAGACTTTGTTGAGGGAGGCCATGGCCGGATGCCTTAGACGGATTCGACGAACGTGCGGTACACGTTGTGATTCAGGCGCAGGCGCTCGCGCAGCTGGGCGGGACCCTCGGCCGGGGCGCTGAAGGCCACCTGCACGTAGGTCGCACCCGTGAGCTTCGCGTCGGTCACGCGCACGAAGTCCTTCTTGCCGAGGTTCTCGACGGCGGTGACGTCGCCATGGACGGCGGCGATCTCCGTCTTCACGCCCTCGATGATCTGCTCGATGGTGTCGGCCTGGCCCCGGTTATCGAGGATGAAGGTCGCGCGGTAATTACGTTTGTTCGGGTTCATTTTTGGCTCTGCGGTTGAGGGTGTTCATGGCCCGGTCGACGCCGCTGGTCAGCAGCAGGTCGAGTCCGGTCACATGGCTGTCGATTGAAGTGTTAAGGAGGTGGGCTTGTTCAGGAGTGAAGGTTCCGAGCACGAAGTCCTTGAGGTCCATCTGGGGCGGGGTCTTGGGACCGATTCCCAGGCGGTAACGGACAAATCCGTTGCCGAGGTGCTCGATCAGGCTGGCGACCCCGTTGTGGCCACCCGGGCTGCCCCCGACCGAAAGCTTGATTCGGCCGAGATCGAGTCCGAGGTCGTCATAGACGGCGGTGATCGCGCCCGGCGCGACCTTGTAGAACCGGGCGAGCGCGCTGATGGCGCGGCCGCTTTCGTTCATGAAGGTCCGAGGCTTGACCAGGTAGCAGGTCCCACCGGGCGCAGGGTCCCAGCGGGCGGTCTCCGCCTCAAACGCGGGCTCGGCCTTCCAGACGAGGCCCCGGCGAGCCGCGAACGCGTCCAACACCACCCAACCGAGGTTGTGGCGGGTGCTGGCGTACTCACGGCCCGGATTGCCGAGGCCGGCAACGAGCGAGATGGACATGACTCAAAGAACAGACGCGGCGGATTGGCGCCGGGAGGCGCCAAACCCGCGGAAAAACCATTACTTCTTGGCGGGCGCGGCGGCCGGCTTGGCGCCAGCGGCCGGGGCGGCACCAGGCTTTGCACCCGCAGCCGGAGCGGCAGCGGCGGCACCCGCCGCTGGTGCGGCGGCAGCACCCGCGGCTGGAGCGGCGGCGGCACCCGCGGCCGGAGCGGCAGCGGCAGCACCGGCGGCTGGGGTCTCGACCACCTCTTCGGCGATCTCGACGCAGGCCACGACCGGCTGGCCGGGAAGATCACGGTACTCAACGCCCGCGATGGGCTTGAGCTGGGCGACCTTGATGGTCTCGCCGACCTTCAACTCGGTGACATCGATGACGATGGCCTCCGGGAGGTCCTTCGGAAGGCAG
>CAYZCV010000194.1:0-5616 GCA_964476965.1 uncultured Opitutus sp.
ATCCGGGCCGACTCCACTTCCTGGTAGACCTCTCCCTCCTGCTGGGGCTGACTGGACGCGTGGCCCCTTCGCTCACGCTTCAACCCATTGGATTCCTGCGCACCCGGCAGCAGGTGAAATTCCAAGCGGGCCACCAACCCGTCGCGGCGGTCGCGGAGCGCAATGAACTCGAACTGCTGCCGGGGTTTGATTTCGAGCAGGCGCTGCAGGATCTCGCCGGTTTTGACCGGGTCTGGCTGCTTTCCTGGTTTCACCGGAACACCACGTGGCGGCCCATGGTCCTGCCGCCGCGCGGCCCCGCCCATCGACGCGGCGTATTCGCCACGCGTTCCCCTCACCGCCCCAATCCCCTCGGTCTGACCGCAGTCCCCCTGCTCGGCATCGAGGGTCGCACGCTGCAGCTGGGCCCCTGCGACTTGGTGGACGGGACGCCGATCTTCGACCTCAAGCCCTACATCCCCGCCTTCGACGCCTTTCCCGATGCGAAGGCCGGCTGGATCGATGAGATGGAGACCCTGCTGGCTGAACCGGCCGCCTACACCGTCGAGTACGCCGCGCTCGCGCAGGAACAGGTGCGCTGGCTGCGCGACCATGGGCCGGTCGATTTTACTCCCCGCCTCGCCGAACTCCTCTCGCGTGATCCGTCGCCCCATCGCACGCGCCGAATCCGTCGACGCGGGGACGCCGTCTTCACGATTGGCTGCGGCGCCTGGCGCGCCGTGTTCACGCTGAACGGCCAGGCGGTTACGGTGCAGGCGCTCGAGGCGGGGTACCCGCAACGTTTTCTCCTCCGGCCCGGCTATGAACAAGTCCCCGATCGCGAGGTGCAGCTCGCCTTCATCGCCCAGTGGGGCGAACCGCCCGCGAGGGACTAAGGCAACGGCAGTCGCGCCGAGAAGACCATCCGAAGAACCGTTCTTGTTTCGAGACTCTGCGTCTCTGCGCCTTTGCGCGATTTCTGGGTCGTCCCGACCAATCCAAATCCTCCCCGGGAACGGTCCGGCCGTTCAGAAACACATTCTAGCGCAGGCCGCTGAACTGCGGGTGCGCCTCGATCATCCGCTCAAAAGCCGGGCGCTCGGACTCCGGCAGTTCGGCCGGGTACTTGGAGTGACTGCGGCGCCACCGTCCGAGCCAGGCCGGCCCGAGCAGATGGGCGATCCAGGTCGGATCCGGTTTCCCGGTGAACGCGACGGTCGTGGTCGCCTTGGGTCCTGTCCCCACCCCTTCCGCCACGCAGTAGCCGGCCGCCAGCAGGGCCACGCGCACCGCCGTCGCCGCCGAGTAGGTGAAAAGCTCCGCCGGCTTCGGCGCGCAGTGCGCGCGGATCCGGGCAAAGAGCGGCGCATTCCAAAGTCCCGTGTCTGTTTTGGCGGAGAAGGGATCGTAGTAAATCAGATCGGGCGGCGGCGCCGACACGAACAACTCGCGGAAGTCGCCATGCAGGAGTTCCCAGGTCAGGAGACCCGAGGCGTGCACCCATCGCCCCGAGGCGAGCAGGCCATGCGGGGCGCCATGCTGCAGGTGCGGGAAGCGGGAGGACTTCTTGGTCGCGAGGATCAGCGGATCCAGGTCGCATTCGAAGCTCACGACGCGCAGCGGGCGCAGGGCCGCGGCCCCGTGCTGCGCCAGCGCCTGCTCGAAGCATTCAATCGCCGCCATCGCATTGGAGGCGGCGCCCAGCCCCACGTCCCAGATCACGAGGGGCTCGCTGGTCCGTGCGGTCACCACCAGCCGTGAGGCCAGGCGTGACTGCACGACATAGAGTGCATTGGCCTCGTCGCTCGGCCGGCTGACCGAGTGCATCACCTCGCCCGAGCTGATCTGACGGATGCTGGAAAAGCCCTCGGGGCCGGTCACGACCTCGTAGTCCCCGCGGCGCGGCAAGGTCACCGGCTTGGCCTTGGCCGGGTGGACACTGGGATTGTCTTCGTCCGTCCGCGTGAGCAGCGGCCGCTGCCGCGCGTAGTACTCTTCAAACTCATCGGCCAGGATGCTCGCCCGGATCTCGCCCATCATCCGGTGATAGAACGTCAGGTTGTGAATCGTGAGCAGGTGAAACCCGAGGGTCTCGTCGGCCTTGATCAAATGATGGATATAGGCGCGGGAATAGTCGCGGCAGGCCTGGCAGCGGCAGTTGGCATCGAGGGGCTGCTCGGCGAACTTGTAGACCGCGCGGCGGCAGTGGAGTCGGCCGTGCGAGGTGAAGGCGGTGCCACGCTGCGCGAGTTGCGACGGAATAATGCAGTCAAACATGTCCACGCCGCTGTGCACCGCCTCGAGGATATCGATCGGCGTGCCCACGCCCATCAGGTAGCGGGGGCGGTCGGCCGGGAGGAAATTCGTAACGAGATCGGTGAACTCGTAGCGCTGGGCATGCGTCTCGCCGACCGCGAGGCCGCCGATGGCGAGGCCGTCGAACGGGAGCGTGGCGAGAAACTCCGCGCTCTGGCGCCGGAGCTCCGGGTGACACGCGCCCTGCACGATGCCGAACAAGGCCTGCGGCGAATCCCCACGCGCATCGAGCGAGCGTTGCGCCCAGCGATGCGTCAGCTTCATCGCCGCCTCGGCCTGGTCATAGGGCGCAGTCGAGGGGATGCACTGGTCGAGCACCATCATGATGTCGCTGCCGATGGCCCTCTGCATGGCGATGCTGCTTTCCGGGGAAAGCAGGTGGAGCGTGCCGTCGACATAGCTCCGGAAGCGCGCCCCGTCCTCCTGCATTGCGCGGTCCTCGGACAGGGAGAAAATCTGAAAGCCGCCGGAATCGGTCAGCACCGGACCGTCCCAGTTCATGAAACGGTGGATGCCGCCGAACTTGCGGAAGACGTCCGGTCCAGGCCGCAGCAGCAGGTGGTAGGTGTTGGCGAGCAGCACGCGGGAGCCCGCGGCCTTGAGGGACTCGACCGTCTGGCCCTTGACCGTGGCCTGCGTGCCCACCGGCATGAAGATGGGGGTCTGAACCTCCCCGTGGAGCGTGTGAAAGCGCGCCGCCCGCGCCTTGGAGCGGGCGGACTGGCGATCGACGGTGAAAGGCAGGCGTGGCATGGAGGAAAAGGCGACCCAAGCCGCCGTGGTTCCCGCCGAGTAGGCAAAGCTTTGCGCTGCTGGCGAGACCCTTCGCGCAACGAGCCCACCGGCCGCCCACTCAGGCGTGCGGCAAGTGGAGCGTAAACTCCGTCCCGTGGTCCCCGGGATGCGACTCGGCGTCGCGGGTCACGACAGAGATCCGGCCCCCGTACATGCGAACAAACTTGGCCATGAGTGGCATGCCGAAGCCCGTTCCCCGCTCCCCCGCCGTGCCGGTGCGACTGTGGCTCTTGCTCACGTCGAACAAGGTCTCCAACACATCCGGCGGCATGCCCAGGCCGTGGTCCCGCACGACGAGGACCGCCTCGTCGCCCTCGTCCCGGATCTCCAGGCTGATCGCGTCGCCTTCCCGCGAAAACTTGATCGCATTCGAGAGCAGATTGCCGATGACCGAATTCGTCAGCGAGAACACCTCTGCCCGGATCCGGGCGCTGTTCCCCTGCACCGTGAGCGTCA
This sequence comes from uncultured Opitutus sp., assembly GCA_964476965.1. Lineage (GTDB taxonomy): Bacteria > Verrucomicrobiota > Verrucomicrobiia > Opitutales > Opitutaceae > CAMAXB01. Next base: position 3,547 of record CAYZCV010000194.1, read on the forward strand.
GGTGCTTGGCCTGCAGCCGCCCTTCGGCCAGGGCTCCCGCCTGATCCGCGCACTCGCGAAGGGAAACGGATGCGAGTTCGAGCCCCTTGTCCTCCATTTTGCGCATTTCGCGCACGAGATTGGTCAGACCGATACCGTTCTTCACCGCCGCCATGGCACGGCCGACCAGAAGGGCTCGGTCCTCCTGGGGACTTGCCGCCATCAATTCGAGAGACATCGAAGCCACAAACAACTGGTTGGCCACATCGTGGCAGACAATGTGGAGCATTTCCTTCAGCTCGGTGTTCCGCCGGGCAATCTCCTGCCGCTGCGCGGACAGGGTCAGTTGCGTCCGCACCCGCGCCAGCAATTCCGGGGCCCGAAAAGGTTTGGCCAGGTAGTCCTGGGCGCCGACGTCCAGGCCAAGGACCACATCATCCACTCCCGATTTGGCCGTGAGAAAGATCACCGGCAGATCGATCGACGCCGGTGCGGCCCGAATCCGGCGACAGACCTCATAGCCGTCCATTTCCGGCATCATCACATCGAGCAGGACCAGATCGATCCGGACCCCGGAGGCGATGATTTCCAGGGCCTTTTCGCCCCGCCCCGCCACCTTGAGGTCAAAGTCGCGCTTCAGCAGACCAACGAGGATGTCGATGTTCGACGGGGTGTCATCGACCAGCAGCAGACAGGGCCGGGCCGGCCGGCCGGGCGAGGAGTCAGGAGGTGTTTCCATTTAGGTGGGGGACTGGTCGAAGGCCAACTTGAGCGCCCGAGCGTGGCCGAGCGCCTCATCAAAGTCATAGCGGGCCGCCGTGTCTGCCAGGGCGCGGGTGATGGCAGCGTGGGAACTGGAGGCCGCGTGGAGAGCGAGATTGGCGGCCGCCTCATTGGCCGACGGGTCGTTGGCGCGAAGCAGGTCGACCAGACGGACGAGTTCACCCTGAGCCCGTCCCAGATCAAAGACGGCCGGCCCGGCCACCGATTCGCCGGCGCGGAAAAGCCGATCCAACCCGCCCAGAACGGTGGCCAGTTCCGCCCTCGTCTCCTCGAAGACCGGCGCCACGCCCGCCGGATCACCCGCGCGGCAGGCTTGCTCGAGGCGTCCGGCGGACGCGTGCAGCGCATGTGCGCCAATGTTGCCCGCGGTTCCCTTGAGGGTGTGAGCCAGGCGCGTGGCCAGAACCGTGTCCGCCCCTTCCCGCGCCGCGACGAAGCGCGTTCCGAAATCGCCGTTCAGTTCCCAGAACTTCTGCAGGATGCGACGGAAGAGCGCCGGCTTGCCCAGCGTGATGCCGAGTCCGACCTGGGCATCGATCCCCGGCAGATCGCCGAAGGGGCCGGCCACCGCGTGGGCCACCGCCGAGGCTGCCGGCGCGGCGGCGGCAATGGGCGGGTGAATGGCCGTGGGGCGGATCCATTTCGCCAGCGTCGCGAACATGCGGGCGACATGGATTGGCTTGGCAATGTGATCATTCATGCCTGCCGCCAAGGCCTTGTCCCGATCGCCGTCGAGGGCATTGGCCGTCATGGCAATGATCGGGATGCGCGCGAAACGGGGATCGCCCCGCAGGATCCGCGTCGCCTCGTAGCCGTCCATCTCCGGCATCTGGCAGTCCATCAGCACGCCGTCAAAGGAGGGATCCCGTTGGAGTGTGTCGACGGCCTTGCGTCCGTTGTCCACCAGCACGACGTGCAGTCCGGCCTCGTGCAGCAACTCCATCGCGAGTTCCTGATTCAAGTCGTTGTCCTCCACCAGCAGAACACGTGCACCCGCCAGGGAAGGCAGCCCAGCCGACGGATTGGCTTCCTCACCCTTCGCCGGTGGACGGCTCGCGGCGGCGGCTCCCAGGGCCTCGCCCAAGGCCTCGAGCAGCGCCGACGGGGTCACAGGCTTAATCAAGGTCTTCGGCAGCGTGATTCCCAACTCGTCGGCCTGAGCCCTGGCTTCCTCCCGGCCGAAGGCCGTGACCATGATCACCACCGGGCGCGTGGCCAGGCCCTGTTCATTCAGGCGCTTCAGGCAACTGAGTCCATCCAGGCGCGGCATCTTCCAGTCCATGAGCGTGACCGCGTACGGTCGTCCGG
>CAYZCV010000195.1:0-5505 GCA_964476965.1 uncultured Opitutus sp.
TGGCGGGCGCGAGCGACGCGGATGTCGCCGCGGCGATCGACGAAATTGAATTCTGAACGGACGCGCATGAACCCGCAACTTTCAGCAGGTCGAACCGACCACGGATTTCACGGATCCGGAGAGAGACGGAGTGGTGCCCGCGAATCACGCGAATCAGCTCGAATTTCCGGAGGATTTAATTCGTGCCGATTCGCGTGGATTCGCGGGCCACGACTTGGCGCCGATTCTGGCGGGTTTGGTCGGATCGATAATCCGTGTTCATCCGTGCAATCCGTGGTTAAACCTCCGGTGCCGTCGGCGGCAGTTCAGTGGCGATCGACGAAATCGAAATCTGAACGGACGCGTATGAACCCCCTCCGGTCAGCAGGTCGAACCGACCACGGATTACACGGATTGCACGGATCGATCGGGCATGAGCTCGATTCCGTTATCCGTGTTCATCCGTGTCATCCGTGGTTAAACCTCCGGCTCCGACGATGAACAAGAAGGCCGTTGAGGACGTCTATCCGTTGACCCCGCTGCAGGAGGGGCTGCTGTTCCATACCCTGCTGGCGCCGGCGGGTGGGGCGTATCACGACCAGTTCAGTGCGATGCTGCACGGACCGCTGGATCCGGACACGCTGGCGCGGGCCTGGCGTTCGGTGGCGGCGAATCATGCGATCTTCCGCACCGCGTTTGCCTGGCAGACGGGCAAGGCGCCGCTGCAGGTGGTGGGGCGGCGGGCCGAGACGCCCTTCGTCGTGCTCGACTGGCGGGACGCCGACGCGGCCGCGCAGGAGCAGCGGCGCGCGACGTTGATGGCGGACGATGTGAAGCTGGGCTTTGATCCGGCCAAGGCGCCGCTGACGCGCATCACCCTCGCGCGCCTCGGGGCGACGACCTGGTTTCTGCTGTGGAGCCGGCATCACCTGCTGCTCGACGGCTGGAGCGTGAGCCTGGTGCTGCGGGAATGGCTGACAACCTACCAGGCTCTGCTCGCGGGGCGACCGGCACCGCTGTCATCGGCTCCGCCGTTCCGCAATTACCTTGGCTGGCTGCAGAAGCAGGACGGCGCGCGGGCCGAGGCGTTCTGGCGGCGCGAGCTCGGCGACCTGAGTCAGCCGACGCCGCTTGGGCTGGCGTTGCCGGCCGAGGGCAATCCAACGGAGGACGATCACGGCGAACGCGAGGTGGTGCTTTCGGCGGAGGCGAGTGAGGCGATCCGCGCGCTCGCGCGGGCGGCGCGTGTGACGCCGGCGACGGTTTTCCAGGGTGCGTGGGCGCTGTTGCTCGCGCGGCTGGGGGGCGAGCGGGACATTGTTTTTGGCACGACGGTGTCGGGCCGGCCGGCGGAGTTGCCCGGGGCCGAGGCGATGGTCGGGATGTTCATCAACACGCTGCCCCTGCGGGCGCGGGTTGAGCCCGCGCGTCCGCTCGGCGAGTGGCTGCGTGCGCTGCAGACGACGACGGCCGAGGCGCGGCAGTTTGAGGCGACGCCGCTGGTGAAGATTCAGGGCTGGACGGATGTCCCGCGCGACCGGCCGCTGTTTGAGACGCTACTGGTCTATGAGAATTATCCGGTGGGCGAGGCGCTGGCGGGCGAGCTCGGGTCGTTGCGGGCGGAGCAAGTCCGCAGTCATGAACGCACCCACTATGCCTCGACGCTGATCGTGGCCCCCGGTGAGCGGTTCACGCTGCTGATGCTGCACCACCGCACGCGTCTGCCCGCTGTGCTGGCGGATCGCTGGCTGGCGTATCTCGAGCGACTGCTTGCGGGCATGGCGGCCGGGGTTGAGCGGCCGCTGGCGAATCTCGCGATCTTGCCGACGGCGGAACGCGTGCTCCTGCTCGGAACGTGGAACGCCACGGCGCTGCCGCATGATCGCACGGCCACGTTGCCCGGGCTCGTCGCCGCGCAGGTCGCCCGGACGCCGGCGGCGGTGGCGATCATCGACGACGTGCGGCGGCTGAGCTATGCCGAGCTCGCGGCCGCGTCGGATCGCCTGGCGGCGCACCTGCGGACGCTCGGTGCGGGGCCTGAACTCTGCGTGGGGGTGTGTCTGGAGCGCGGGGCGGACCTGGTGATTGCCCTGCTTGCGGTGCTGAAGGCGGGGGCGGCGTATGTGCCGCTCGATCCGGCCTATCCCGCCGACCGGCTGGCCTTCATGGCGGGCGATGCGCGCTTCGTCGCGCTGATCACGCAGCGGCGCGTGGCGGATCGCTTGCCAACGCTGGCGATCCCGACGGTGTGGCTGGACGAGCCGCTGCCGACGGTGGTCGGCGCGCCCGCGGCGGCGAGTGTCGACCTCACGCCGGCCCATCTCGCCTATCTGATCTACACCTCCGGCTCGACCGGCCGGCCCAAGGGGACGGCGATCGAGCACCGGCAGGCGGTGGCCTTTGTGCATTGGGCGCAGACCGTGTTCACGCCACGCGAGCTGGCGGGGGTGTTGTTCTCGACCTCGGTCTGCTTCGACCTGTCGATCTTCGAGCTCTTCGTGACCCTCGCCTCCGGGGGCAAGGTGATCGTGGCGGAGAATGCACTGGCCCTGCCGACGCTGCCGGCACGCGATGAAGTGACCTTGGTCAATACGGTGCCCTCGGCCGCGGCGGAGCTGGTGCGGTCGGCGGGCATTCCGGATTCCGTGGTGACGGTGAATCTCGCGGGCGAGCCGCTGACGGCCGCGTTGGCGGACAAGCTCTACGCGCAGCCGACGATTGAGCGCGTCTATGATTTGTATGGCCCCTCCGAGGACACGACGTACTCGACCTGCGCGCTCCGCGAGCGCGGAGGTCCGGCGACGATCGGGCGGGTGATTGCGAACTCGCGGCTCTACCTGCTCGACCCGGACCTCCAGCCCGTACCGGTTGGCGCGATTGGCGAGCTGTGGCTCGCGGGCGAGGGCTTGGCGCGCGGTTATTTGGGGCGGCCTGACCTGACGGCGGAGCGCTTTCTGCCGGATCCGTTCGCGCGCGAGCCGGGTGGCCGGCTTTATCGCACGGGGGATCTGGCGCGTTTCCGGGAAGACGGGCAGATCGAGTTTCTCGGGCGGGGCGATCATCAGGTGAAGATCCGCGGCTTCCGCATTGAGCTCGGCGAGATTCAGGCCCGGCTCGAGGCGCATCCCGAGGTCGCCGAGGCGGCGGTGCTGGCGCGGGAGCATCCGCGGCGCGGGCCGTACATTGTGGCCTTTGTGGCGGCGGCGGCTGGAGCGAATCCGACGTCGGCGGCGCTGGCGGCCTGGGTGCAGACGACGCTGCCGCACTACATGGTGCCCTCGGCCTGGCACGCGCTGCCGGTGCTGCCGCGGACGCCGAACGGCAAGCTGGACCGCAAGGCGCTGCCGGCCGACCGCGACGGTCCGGTGGCGGCGGAGACCGCGCCGGCTTTCCGCGGGATGACGGCGGATCCGCTGGCGGAGCTGGTGGCGGGGATCTGGGCGGAGGTGCTCGGCATCCCGACGCCGGAGCCGGGCGTCAACTTTTTCGAACTCGGCGGTCACTCGCTGCTGGCGACGCAGGTGGTCGCGCGCGTGCGGGCGGCGCTGGGCCGCGACGTGCCGCTGCGGACGCTCTTCGATCATCCGACGCTCGGCGAGTTTGTGCGCGCGCTGCGGGGAGCTGACGGGGCGGCGGCGGAGAGCGGTCCGATTCCGCGCCGGACTGAGGGAGAGGTCGTGCTGTCACCGGCGCAGGAGCGCATGTGGGTTCTGGCGCAGATCGATGCGGCGGGGGCGGCGTATCACATCCCGATTGTATTGGACCTGCGCGGCGCGCTCGACGTGGCCGCGCTGGCGGGCGCGTTCACGGCCGTGGTCGCGCGGCACGAAGCGCTGCGCACCGGCGTGCGCGCGACGGCGGACGGGCCGCGGGCCGTGGTGAAGGCGCCGTATGCGGTGGAGCTGCCGGTCACGCCGGCGACGCTGTCGGAGGCGGACGGATTGACCGAAGCCGAGGTGGCGCGCGGATTTGATCTCGAGCACGGGCCGCTCCTGCGCGTCCGGCTGCTGCGTTTCTCGGCGGAGCATCACCGGCTGGTGGCGACGCTGCATCATCTGGTGGCGGACGGCTGGTCGTTGGGCGTGCTGCTCGCGGAGCTGGCGGCGCTGTACCCGGCGCTGCGGACGGCGTCCGCGCCGGCGGCGATCCCGTTGGGGTGTCAGTATGCCGACTACGCGGCGTGGCAGCGTTCGGCGGCGGGGCGGGCGCAGACGGAGCGCGAGCGCGGGTATTGGCAGCAGCAACTCGCGGGAGTGCCTGCGCTGGAGCTGCCGACAGACCGGGCGCGTCCGGCGGAGCAAAGCTATCGCGGCGGCGTGGAGCGGATGCTGCTCGGCCCGGACATCGCCGGTCCGCTTGGCACCTTCGCGCGGCGCGAAGGCGCGACGCCGTACATGGTGCTGCTGGCGGCCTTTGACGTGCTTTTGCACCGGTTGACGGGGCAGGAGGATTTCGGGGTGGGCACGCCGGTGGCGGGACGCACGCGTCCGGAACTTGAGCCCCTCATCGGCCTGTTCGTGAACACGCTGGTGCTGCGGGCGCGGGTGGATCGTCGGGCGACCTTTGCCGGACTGCTGCGCGACGTGCGTAAGACGGCACTGGAAGCGCATGCGCACCAGGCCCTGCCCTTTGAGCGGGTGGTGGAGGCGCTGGCCGTGCCGCGTGACTCTGCGCGCCCGCCGCTGTTTCAGGCGATGTTCATTCTGCAGAATGCGCCGCTCGGGCCGCTGGCGGTGCCGGGGCTGACGCTGGAGCCGGTGGATTATGCGGGGCCGCATGCGAAGTTCGACCTGACCCTCGCGGCGGTGGAGACCCCGCGTGGGATCGAGCTGACGGCGGAGTATGCCGCGGATCTGCTCGATGCGGGCACGGTGCGGCGCTGGCTCGAAGGGTATCGCCGCCTGCTGGCGGGTGCCCTAGCGGCGCCGAAGACGGAGGTGGGACGACTGCCTTGGCTGACAACCGAGGACGAACGTCAGCTGGCGGCGTGGAGTGCGCCGGTGGCGGCGATGCCCCCGCGCGGATGGATTCACGAGCTTGGGTCGGAGGCACCGGATGCCCCGGCGGTGGTGGCGGGTGAAGCGCGGCTGACGTATGCGGCGTTTGCGCGCCGGGCGGACGAGCTGGCGGGCGTCCTGCAGGCCTCCGGGGTCGGCCCTGAGGTGCTGGTCGGCGTGTACCTGGAACGATCGCTGGAATTGGTCGTGGCGCTACACGCGATCCTGCGCGCGGGCGGAGCTTACGTGCCACTGGACCCGGGCTATCCGGCGGACCGCATTGCGTACATGGTGGCGGATGCGGCGGCGCCGGTGGTGATCACGACGCGGGCCCTCAGCGCGAAACTGCCGGCGACGTCGGCGCGCCTGATCGTGGTGGACGAACCGCTGACGCCCGCGGCGGCCCGCGTGCCGGTGCTGCATGGAGACAGCGCGGCGTACATGATTTACACCTCGGGTTCGACCGGCCGGCCGAAGGGAGCGGTCAACTCGCATGCGGGCATCCTGAATCGCCTGCAGTGGATGCAGG
>CAYZCV010000196.1:0-5448 GCA_964476965.1 uncultured Opitutus sp.
AAGCTCACCGTCGACGAAGTCGAGGACGAGATTCGCGAGGACCAGAACGCCAGCTTCATCGAGGGCAAGGCGGTCCACACCTTTGACGAGTTGATTGCCATTCTCGACTTCACGCCCGCCGGCTGGGAAGCCGAGGAAGAGGGCGAGCGTCCCACGGCGTCCGACGAGGACATCGACGACGAGGATCTGCCGGATGTCGACGAAGCCGACGAGGAAGCCCTCAAGAACGACGCCTCGCTCAAGTGGGACGAGGACGAGGAGGGCGACAAGGACGACGACGACAAGGAAAAGAAGGACGGCGACGACGACGACGACGAGGACGGAGATAAGGACAAGGACGACGACGACGATGAGGATGATGACGAGGACAAGGCGCCCAAAAAGAGCGCCAAGAAACGTCGCTGATCTCGCGCCGATTTGTGCTTTCGCCCGCGGCTGCGTTCGGTGACGCTCCCCGCATGCCGGCCCCCCGTCCCTTTCGACTCCTCGCCGCGCTCGCAACCGCCGTTGCGTGCGCCCTGCTGGCCGGCTGCTCGACGACGTCGGTCTCGACCGGCAGCAATCCGCGCATCCCCGAGTCGGGGTCCGTTGCCCTCCTGCGCGCTGGCGACAGCCTCGTGGTGGCCATCCAGGGTGTCCCCGACGCCAGCAATAATGCCGTCCAGATCAATGATCAGGGGATGATCAGCCTTCCCCTGATCGGCGCCGTTTCCGCGGCCGGGTTAACCTCGTCGGACCTCTCGCAACGCGTCCGCGAACTCTATGTCAGCCGCCAGATCTACACGGTGGTCGACATCTCCGTGGCCGTGACGGAACGCTACGTGTACGTCGGCGGCGAGGTTCAGCGACCGGGCCGCATTGTCTGGACCCCCGACCTGACCGTTTCCAAGGCCATCCAAGCCGCCGGTGGCTTCACCCTTTACGCCCGCGAAGCGGCCGTGAATCTCGTGCGCGAGCAGAATGCGTATCAGTTCGACGCGTCCCTCGCCCAGCGCAACCCGGCCGAGGACGCTCGGCTGCTGCCAGGCGATTCGCTGCAGGTACCGCGATCGGCGTTCTGAGGTCGGGGGGGGAGTCGAGCGGAATGGGACGGATAGGACGGATGCGACCTATAGGACCTATAAGGCCCCTCCGTCCCATGGGTCCTATCTGTCCTATCGTCCTATCCTGTCATCGTCCGACCTACCCCAGCAGCTTCGCCATGTCCTTGGCGAAATAGGTCAGGATCATGTCAGCTCCCGCCCGCTTGATCGCGAGCAGCGACTCGTTGCGGGTGCGGGCGAGGTCCAGCCAGCCCAGGCGGGCCGCAGCGTGGATCTGCGCGTATTCGCCCGAGACTTGGTAGGCCGCGACGGGCTTTGTGACCGCGTTGCGGACCTCGCGGATGATGTCGAGGTAGGCCCCGGCCGGCTTGACCATCACGATATCCGCGCCTTCCGCCGCATCGAGGATGGACTCGTTGATGGCCTCGCGGCGGTTACCCGGATCGAGCTGGTAGGTGGCCTTGCTCAGCAACTTGGTTCCGGCGGCCTGCGCGCTGCCAACCGCTTCGCGGAAGGGCCCATAATAGGCCGAATTGAACTTTGAGGAGTACGCCAGGATCCCGGTCTGGGTGAAATCGGCCGCATCGAGCGCCTTGCGGATCGCGCCGACCCGACCGTCCATCATATCGGATGGCGCCACGAGATCGACGCCCGCCCGCGCTTGGAGCACTGCCATGCGGCCCAGAATCCCCACGGTGCGGTCGTTGTCGACGTCGTCGCGCGCCGGGGTCAGGACGCCATCGTGTCCGTGGCTGGTGTAGGGATCGAGTGCCACGTCCGTAATGACGGCCAGTTCGGGCACGGCCTTCTTCACCGCCCGCACCGCCCGCAGCACGAGGGTATCCTCGTCGAGGGCGCCCGTGCCCTCCTCGTTCTTGAGTTTCGGATCGAGCTTGGGAAACAGGGCCACGGCGGGGACGCCCAGCTTGTGCAGGGCCCGGCATTCCTTGACCAGGTCGGCGATGGCCAGCCGGAAGACCCCGGGCATCGAGGCGATCTCCTCGGGCGCAACCTTGCCCTCCACCACAAAAAGCGGCGCGATCAGGTCCGCGGTGGTCAGCGTGGTCTCAGCCATCAGGCCCCGCAGGGCAGGCGTGCGGCGCAACCGGCGGGGACGCTGGGGCAGATCGAGCTTGAAGGAATAGGCCATGGCGGGATTTGCTCCAATGAAACACGCCATGTCCCTCGTCGCCACAAGTTTTTGCAAGGTGCAGCGCCAGTCCGCGACGACGCGAACGACTCCCGGCGGTTGCTGATCGATTGCAACCGTGGTCCGGGCCCCCTTCGGGTCCCCCGGCCTGCAAAAAGACCGTTCCGCTTCGGCGGAAAACCTGTTAGCCCTCCCCTTCCTTTTTACGTTCATGGCCATCAAGCTCTTCGACTCGCTCCAGCGGGAGATGCGCGCCCTCGCACCCGCGCAACCCGACGGCGTCTACCGCTTCTATAACTGCGGTCCGACCGTCTATGCGCCCGCGCACATCGGCAATTTTCGCACCTTTGTGGTCAACGACGTCCTCCGCCGGCTGCTCGAGCTCGAGTTCGGACCCGACAAGGTGAAGCACGTCCGCAACCTGACCGATGTCGATGACCGCACCATCGGCCAGACGCGCAAGGAAGGCCGTCCGCTCGGCGAGATCACGAAAAAGTGGACCGACATCTTTCACGCCGACTGCGCTGCTCTCAATTGCCTCCCGCCCCACGTCGAACCGACCGCCACGGGCCACATCGTTGAGCAGGTCAACATGATCGAGGTCTTGATGCAGAAGGGGAACGCCTACCGCGCCGCCGATGGCTCGGTCTACTTCAAGGTCGGTTCCTTCGATGGCTACGGCGGGCTCTCGCGCATCAAGGAACGCGAGCTCAAGATCACGAACACCGTCGCCGACGCCGACCACAAGGACGACGTCAGCGACTTCGCCCTCTGGAAAGCCTACAAACCCGAGGAGGACGGCGATGTGCGCTGGCCCGGCCCGCAGGGCGCCGCTGAAGGCCGCCCCGGCTGGCACATCGAGTGCAGCGCGATGAGCAAAAAGCACCTCGGCGACACGATCGACCTCCACACGGGTGGGGTCGACCTGCTGTTCCCTCACCACGAGAATGAGATCGCCCAGAGTGAGTGCTGCAATGGCCGCACCTTCGCCCACCACTGGTACCACAGCGAGCACCTGCTCGTGAACGGCACCACGATGAGCAAGAGCAAGGGCAACTACTACACCCTCGGGGATCTCGTGGCAAAAGGCTGCGCGCCGATGTCCGTTCGCTATGCGCTGCTGTCCGGTCATCCGCGCAAGCAGCTCAATTTCCTGCTCGAATCCCTGCATGCGGCCGACAAGGCCCTCGCGACCCTGCGCGCCTTCCGCGCATCGCTCGTGAAGCGCGGACTGATCAGCGGGGCCGCCAAGTCATCCACCTTCGACGGCGTCCTCTCCGCCCTGCGCGAGGACCTCAATACGCCGGCCGCCCTCGGTGCCCTCTTCAGCATCGTCAACGCCTACGAGCAGCATCCGGCCCTCGCGGGTGACCTCACCGGGTTCGACGAGGCCATGTTTGCCTTCGGGTTCCGCCTCGATCTGCCCGCCGCAGTGGCCGTTGACGTGCCGGCCGAGATCACCGCGCTCGCGGAAAAACGCTGGGCGGCCAAACTGGCCAAGGACTTCGCCACGGCCGATGCCCTGCGCAAGGACCTCACCGCTGCCGGCTGGTCCATGCTCGACCGTAAGGACGGGTACGATTTGAAGAAAGTAGCGAGTAGCGGGTAGCGAGGAGCGAGCATTCCGAGCCCCCTCTCGCCCACCGCAAGCCCAACGATCGCCCATCGGCCCCCCGCAAAAGATCTCCTCGCTACCCGCTACTCACTCCTCGCTACTTCCATGATGTCTCCGCTCGAAGAACTCCGTCACTCCGCCTCGCACATCCTCGCGACGGCCATTCTGCGTCTTTTCCCGGACGCCAAGCTCGACATCGGTCCGCCGACCGACACGGGGTTCTACTATGACATCGACCTCGACCACAAGTTGACGGCCGACGACCTCACCAAGCTGGAGGCCGAGATGAAGAAGGTCGCGGAGGAGAACCAGCCCTTCCTGCGCAAGGAGGTCTCCCGCGAGGAGGCCGTGCAGATCATCACCTCCCGTGGACAGGAGCGCTACAAGCTGGGTCGCCTGGCTGACATCCCGGAAGGCGAAAAGATTTCGTTCTACCAGAACGGCGAGTTCATGGATCTCTGCGCCGGCACGCACGTGCGCTACAGCTCCAAGCTCAAGGCCTTCAAGCTGCTCTCGATCGCCGGCGCCTACCACCGCGGCGACGAGAAAAACAAGCAGCTCCAGCGCATCTACGGCACCGCCTTCCCGACAAAGGAGGAACTCGCCCAGCACCTCGAGCGCATGGAGCAGGCCAAGGCCCGCGACCACCGCAAGCTCGGGCGCGATCTCAAGCTCTTCCACATCGACGAGGACGTTGGTCAGGGCCTGATCCTCTGGACGCCCAACGGGGCAATCATCCGCCAGGAGTTGCAGGACTTCATTGGCGGCGAGCTTCGCAAGCAGGGTTACTCGCAGGTCTTCACCCCCCACATCGGCAAGCTCGAGCTCTACAAGACGTCCGGCCACTTCCCCTACTACAAGGAGTCGCAGTTCGCGCCCGTGATGGAGAATGAGTCCCTGGCCCAGGTCCTGAAGGAGGGCTGCTCCTGCGGCGAGGCCTTCGCGCGCCTCGAGGCCGTGTCCGCCCGCCTCGCGTCGCAGGTCAACGCCCGCACCGGGCGCGAGACGATCACGCCGGATCGCGTGAAGCCCGATGACCAGCTGCTCGATGGCTTCATGCTGAAGCCGATGAACTGCCCGCATCACATCAAGATCTTCGCCTCCCAGCCCCACTCCTACCGCGACCTCCCGGTCCGCCTGGCTGAGTTCGGGACGGTTTACCGCTGGGAGCAGAGTGGCGAGCTCAACGGTATGACGCGCGTCCGCGGCTTCACCCAGGACGATGCCCATCTATTCTGCACCGAGGAACAGGTCGCCCAGGAGGTCCTCGGGTGCCTTTCGCTCGTCAAGATCGTCCTCACCACGCTCGGCATGGCCGACTACCGCGTGCGCGTCGGCCTGCGCGATCCGGATTCCAACAAGTACACGGGCGATGCGGCCAACTGGGACAAGGCCGAGAGCGCCTGTCGCGAGGCGGCCAAGACCCTCGGCGTGCCGTTCACCGAGGAGCCCGGCGAGGCCGCGTTCTATGGTCCGAAGATCGACTTCGTCATCAAGGATGTGATCGGCCGCGAATGGCAGCTCGGCACGGTGCAGGTCGACTACAACCTGCCGATCCGCTTCGACCTGTCCTACATCGGCGCGGACAACCAGCCCCACCGACCGGTGATGATCCACCGTGCGCCCTTCGGATCCATGGA
>CAYZCV010000197.1:0-5445 GCA_964476965.1 uncultured Opitutus sp.
GCGAGGTGAAGCCTTATAAGGGACATCCCGACGATCTCCGCGGCGACCCGATGGGGTCGGGCTGCGTAGTGTTGTTTTTAAAGGATTTTGGGGCGTAGCGGCTGATCGGCGGATTAGGCCGCCGTGCATCTACAGGTTTTTGAGGGGTTTTCGGGGCTGCGTTGGGCGGCGGGCGGCCGTAGCTGCATGGGGCACGGTCTCTGGCTTTCTCGCCGGGGGACTCCCTTCCTTTTCCCGACCGCCCCGCATGCTCGCCACCATTCTTTCCGCCGCCCTGCAGGGCATCGAGGCGGAGCCTGTCCATGTGGAGGTCAATTCCGGGGAGCGGGGGGATCCCAAGCTGATCCTCGTCGGCCTGCCCGACGCGGCGGTCAAGGAGTCCGACGATCGGGTGTCCTCGGCCCTGGCCAATAGCGGCTTTCAGATGCCGCGGCTGCGCACGACGATCAATCTCGCGCCCGGACATCTGCGGAAGGAGGGCCCGTGCTATGATCTGCCGATCGCCCTCGGCATCCTCGCCGCCACCGAGAAGCTTCCGCCCGACGCCGCCGATGGCTATCTCGTGGCCGGCGAACTCAGCCTCTCCGGCGCCACCCGGCCCGTCCGGGGCGCCCTCGCGATGGCCAAGCTGGCCCGCACGCTCGGCCGACGCGGCGTGCTGCTGCCCGAGGGCTCCGCCCGCGAAGCCGCCCTGGTCGAGGGCGTCCCTGTTTACGCCATCGCCTCCCTCGATCAGGCCTTCCGCTTCCTGTCCGGGGAAATCTCCCTCCAACCCGTGCCACACGCCGAAGCGGTCGCCATCACGGGCACGCCCGATGACAGCGTGGGCGACTTTTCGGAGATCAAGGGCCAGCACGCCCTCCGCCGTGCGATCGAGGTCGCCGTCGCCGGTGAGCACAATCTCCTCATGATCGGCCCGCCGGGCTCGGGTAAGTCGATGGTCGCGAAGCGCGTGCCGACCATCATGCCGTCGCCCACGCTCGACGAATCGCTGGAGATCCTCGGCATCCATTCCGCCGCCGGCCAGACCCTCAGCGGCAGCGCCGCGGTCCTCGGCCGCCGCCCCGTGCGCGCACCGCATCACACCATCTCGGATGTCGGCCTGCTCGGCGGCGGCACGATCCCGGGTCCGGGGGAAATCTCCCTCGCGCATCACGGCGTGCTCTTCCTCGACGAACTCCCCGAGTTCAAGCGCAGCGCCCTCGAGGTTCTCCGCCAGCCGCTGGAGGACGGGGTGGTCTGCATCTCCCGCAGCGCGGGCAAGGTCACGCTGCCCTGCAGCTTCATGCTGGTCGCGGCGATGAACCCCTGTCCGTGCGGCTACCTGGGTGACACCAAGCATGAATGCCGCTGCTCGCCCTCCCAGATCCAGCGCTATCGCGCGCGGATCAGCGGTCCGCTGCTCGATCGCATCGACCTCCATGTCGAGGCGCCCGCGCTTTCGATCAATGAACTCCGCTCCGCCCAGCCCGGCGAGGCCTCGGCGCCGCTGCGTGCGCGGATCCAGACGGCGCGCGAACGCCAGCGCGCTCGCTTCGCCAAGACACGCACGGCCGCGAACGCGCGCATGACCCATGCCCAGATCCGCACGCATTGCGCGGTGGATTCGACGCTCGGCGATCTGCTGCAGCAGGCCATGGAGCAACTCGGCCTCTCCGCCCGGGCCTATGATCGCATCCTCAAGGTCGCCCGCACCATCGCCGACCTCGCCGGCGCGGAGGCGATCGCCGCGCCCCATCTGCTGGAAGCGATTCAGTACCGGTCGCTGGATCGCACGGTGTTCTATTGAGCAACTCCCAGCCCCGGAACCACCGAAATTCCCCGCGGAACACACGGACTGCACGGACGCCGAGCCGAACGGAAACTCTGATCCGAGTCCGCTTTCCGTGTGTTCCGCGTATTCCGTGGTTACCGATCAAATTCCGTCTCCGATCTCCGCCTTTCGCGTCCCGTCGTGTTCTTCGCGGTCCCCAATCCGAATCCGCTACTATTCGCGTGATCCGCGGGCAACTCCGTCCGTGATTCAATTTCCGTTTGGCATAAATCCAGAACGGCACCATTTTGGTGCCATGAACGTGACCTTGAAATCCGTCCCCAAGAAACTGCACGCCCGCCTGAAGGAAGCCGCCAAGCGGAACGGCCGCAGCCTCAACACCGAGGCGATTGCGGCGCTGGAGAGGCAGTACCTGCCGACGCGACTTGATCCGCAGGTCTTCCTCGCCGACCTGCGCAACCTGCGTGATCGCTCCCTCGTGGGGCCGCCGCTGAGTCCGGCTGAACTCAAGGCGGCGATCCAGGAAGGCCGGGCATGATTGTCGCGGATTGCACCGTCTTCACCCGGCTCATTCTGCGGGCGGAGGATCCCGCGGCCGTCGACGCCCTGTTTTCGGCGGATCCTGATTGGGTCAGTCCGATTCTGTGGGCGGCCGAGTTCGCGAGCGTCCTGCACAAGTATGAGAAGGCGGGCCGCCTCGCGCCTGCGTTCACGCCCCTGCTCGTGCGCAAGGCGGAGGAGCTGTTTGCCGAGGGGACTTTTCAACTCTCCCTGACGCGCGTCCTCGAGACCGCGCGGCGAACCGGGTGCTCGACTTACGGCAGCCACTACATCGCCCTCGCCGAGGACCTCGGGCTGAAACTCTACACCTCCGACGCCGAAGTCCGCCGCCGCTGCCCCCGGGTAGCCCGCCGCCCCTGAGGCCTTGGACAAGCGGAGACGATTCTGCCTCGCACGCTCTTCGGACCGGCCTCAGCGAGGCCAGCTACACCAGGGCTTGAATGCGGACGAGGTTGCGCTCGACCGCCTCGACGTACGGGTTCGGCCCGTCGGGGTAGGGGCGGGCGAGGTACTTGTAGACGGATTCGAATTCGTCCTGGAGTTTTGGCAGCACGAGCTTTCGCCAGAAGGCCGGCGTCTTCACGATCATCTCGTCAACCGACTTGAACATCCGGCGCTCGGCCGGCACGTGGAGGTAGTCGTCGGACTCGCAGAACTCCCGGAAGAGCAGGGGAAGTTCCTCCGGATAATCATCCGCCGCCATCTGGCCGAGGTAGTCGGCGGTCGCGACGCAGCAGCCGATCAGGCGGTCGCTGTCGGACTTGAAATGCAGGCGCCGGATGTTCGACGTCGGGCCCGTGCAGCGGATCGCGCCCAGCACCACATCGAGATCCTCCATCGTGAAGCCGCGGGTCGGCAGGTAGGTCGCGGCGACCGCGCAGCTCCGCAGCACATGCGTGTAGGTGTACTTGGCGCCTGTGCCGGCCGTGTCGGACCGGAGCTTGAGGTAGCCCGTGTCGTGCAGGAGCACCGCCGTCATTCCGAGCAGGAACTGGTGCTTCGAGCACGCGGGCGAGGCGACCACCTCATGCCGCCCCTGCGCGAGCTCGGCCATGCAGACGGTCGCCTGGAGGGTGTGCTGGAAATCGTGGTACTTCAGGTCGATCGCCCCGTAGTCGAGGTACTTGCCCGCGAACATGTCGGTGACGTCGGCGAAGAGGGTCGCGATCGGGGCAAAGTCGCCCTCGGGATAGATCCGTTCGTACGTACTGCGCACGTAGGCGGCCACAGCAACCGGGTCTTTGGTGTCGATCGAGGGAAACATGATTCGCGTCGCGCCGCAGCCCGGCCTGAACGGCGGTATGAGGGATAGTTATTGGCACGCGGGGCTCGCAAGCCCATTTTCCACCCTGACTCGCGTCATTTAGCTGATGATCATTGGACTTACGGGTGGCATGGGGTGCGGGAAATCGACCGCGGCCCGACTCTTTTCCGACCGCGGTTTCCGCCGCCTCGACTCCGACCAGGTGGTCCGGGACGAGGTGCTGACGGATCCCGCGGTGGTGGCGGCCCTCCGTGCCCAGTGGGGCGAGGCCGTCGCGCCGGGTGGGGTGGTGGACCGCCGGGCGGTGGCGGACCGGGCCTTTGCGGATGATGCCGCGCGGCTCTGGCTGGAGTCGGTCATCCACCCCCGGGTCTATGCCCGCTGGCGGCAGGTGCTGGCGGAATCGCCCGGGGCCTCGTGGGTCTTCGAGGTCCCCTTGCTCTTCGAGCAGGGGCTGGAGAATTGGTTTGATTTCATCGTTTGCGTGACCACATCCTCCGCCCAGCAGATTGCCCGGTTGGAGGAGCGCGGTATTTCTCAAGCGCTCGCCAGGCAGCGAATTTCCAAGCAATTGCCCTTGGCCCAGAAAGTTGAGCAAGCCGACTACGTGCTGTTAAACGACGGATCCGTGGAGTTCCTCCGCGCCCAAGTGGATCGGCTGCTGGCGGCCCCGGTGTTTGCGGCGGTTCGCTGAACCCTGCCCCTCGAAGCCGGTCAATCCGGCTGACCAAACCTTTACCATGGAAGATTCCGATACCTCCGGCGCGTCCGCGTCCAAATCAGGGGCCAAGGCCCGCAAGCCAGCCGCCAAGCGCGCGGTGACGACTCGCACCAAGGCGCCCAAGAAGACGACGTCGCGGGCCAAGTCCGCGAGCGCCGCCGCCGCGGCCGCCCCCGAACTCGCCTTCGAGGCCGCCCCGCCGCCCCCCGCGCCGGAGCCCGTCCGCGAGGCCGCGCCACCCCCGCCTCCGCCCCCGCCGGCCCCGGAAGTCCGGGAAACCCGCGAGGTCTTTACGCCGCGCCCCCGCGAGGAGGCGCCCGCCCAGGAATCGCCTTCTGACTCCCCGGGCGACGCCTCCGATGGGCGTTCGGTCCAGGACGACGGCGCGTCCGGTTCGTCGGACGACAACCGCGGCGGCCAGGGTCAGGGCGGCGGCCAAGGCCACCATCAAAACGGCGGCCAGGGTGGCGGCCAAGGCCAGGGTGGCCAGGGCGGCCCCGCTGGCTCGGACCGCGATCCCTGGTGGAAGCGCAAGAAGGACAAGAAGCGCCAGAAGTGGATGGAGAAGCAGCAGAGCCGCGGTGGTGGTGGTGGCGGCGGAGGGGGCGGGCATCCGCACCACAACGAGCCGCGTCATCCGCCCCAGCCGCCGCCGCCCAATCTGGTGCCGGTGCGCATCGGCGATCTGCCGGATCCCGCCCGTTTCCAGGATTTCGCCGCGCTCGACGCGCTGGCGGCCACCTTCACCGGCGAGCCGCTCTATCTCGATGAGCTCTACGGCTGCACCCTCGCCGAGCTCAATGCCCGGGCCCGGCAGGCCAATGTGAAGATCGAGGGCGTGCCCAATCGCCTGCAGCTGCTCGAGATGATCTTCAAGCACGCCGAGGCGACCCAGCGCCTGATCATCGACCGCGGCTACATCGACCTGACCGACCGCGGCCATGGCTTCATCGTGCATGAGCACGTGAACTACCGGCTGTATCCGGAGGACGCCTACCTGCCGGAGTCGCTCGTCAACCGCTACGGACTCAAGCGCGGCCACCAGGTCGAGGTTGTCGTCGTGGCTCCGCAGGGTGGCGACCGCTGCCCGGCCGTCATCGCGATCCGCTCCGTCATGGGCGGCGC
>CAYZCV010000198.1:0-5390 GCA_964476965.1 uncultured Opitutus sp.
GTGCCATACTTTGGGCCGGCCATGCGCTTCCGGCCGAGGAGCGAAAGCACTGGGCAAAATCTGCTTTCGGGCACCAATCTCCTTTAACTTGTGCAGTCGCCAAATTCGTGGCGGCAGCCCCCTAGGATTTCTTGAAGAAGAAACGCTATCATCTTCGGAAAAGCATAACCCTAGAATTGAACCCGGTACTCAAATTCATGGGGATTTCAGCAAAGTCAGGATGATCTTCCGAATTGCAGAATCTGCGATTCACGAGGGAAATACACACCAGCGAACTCGGGAGTATTTCAGCAAATTATCCCGTTCAATTTAGGAAACCGCTGCTCTATCCAGTTGAGCTACGGGGACGACGCTGACCGGGACGTTTGGCAGCAATTGGGGCGGCTGCAAGACTGGGGTCGGATCCGAATCGGCAGAAGAAAGCGGGCGCCTGATCGGGATTTGCGCCCGGCATGGGAGCCTCCATGGTGTGTCCATGGCCCCCGCCATCCGCTTCTTTCGTTCGCTCGCCGCGGCTTGGTGCTTGGGCGCCGCCGTCGCCTGGTCCGCCGCCTTGCCCTATCAGGCCGCGCCGGCGCTCCCTCCGCTCGCCTTCAATGAGCCGCTCGCGGTTGTCAGCCCGCCCGGCGAAACCAACCGGGTTTTCATCGTCGAGAAGAAGGGACGCATTGTTGTGGTGCCCGATCTCGCCCGGCCGACGCGCGAGGTCTTTCTCGATCTCTCCGACCGCCTCGGGACCAACCGCGGCGGGGAACTGGGCCTGCTCGCCCTCGCCTTCCACCCGCAGTACGCGACCAACCGCCAGTTCTATGTCTGGTACACCCAGTTCACGGGCTCCGGTCGCGATGCCCGCGGGACGAGCCGCCTCGCCCGCTTCACCGCCTCCGCCGCCAACCCCAACGCCGCGGATCCCGCTTCGGAACAGTTGCTGATCGTCCAGCCCGACGAGGCCTCCAATCACAACGGAGGCGAACTCCTCTTCGGTCCCGATGGCTATCTCTACGTCTCGATCGGCGACGAGGGCGCCTACAACGATATCTTCGAAAACAGCCAGCGGCTCACCAAGGATTTCTTTGCCGGCATCCTGCGGATCGACGTGGACCAGCGCCCGGGAAACCTCCCGCCCAATCCGCATCCGGCCGTCCAGCCCGGAACGTATTCAGTGCCTCACGACAATCCCTTCGTCGGCGCCACGCGCTTCAACAACGAAGCCGTCGACCCTGCCGCCGTCCGCACCGAGTTCTGGGCGGTCGGCCTGCGCAATGTCTGGCGCATGGCCTTCGACCCCGCCACCGGCCAGCTCTGGGCCGCGGATGTCGGCCAGAACTCGCGCGAGGAGATCGACCTCATCGTGCGCGGCGGCAACTATGGGTGGAATTTCCGCGAGGCGCGCGGCCGCGGCCCCCGCGCCAATCCCGCGGGCCTGACCTTCATCGATCCGATCTGGGACTACCCGCACAGCGAGGGCTCCTCGGTCACCGGCGGCCTGGTCTATCGCGGCTCCCGCCATGCCGACCTCGTGGGGCACTACCTGTTTGCCGACTACGCCTCAGGCAAAGTCTGGGCGCTCCGCCCCGACGGCGACCGCCGCGTGGCCGCTGATCGGGTCCGGCAGATCGCCCAAATCCCCGGCGTGACCGCCTTCGGCCTCGATCCGCGCACCAGCGACATCCTGATCACCTCCCTCAGCGAGGGCCTCCTCCGCCTCGTCCCCACGACCACCCGTCCGTGAGGAGGAGTCGCCGGGATCGACGCTATCTCCATCATAGACAATGGGATAAAATCGCAGGCGTCGGCGGCCATTTTGCCGGTTGACAACCCGGGCGCCCCGACGGCTTACTCACATCCTTTTTCAAATGAGCACCACCACCGAAAAGACCGAGCGCAGCCTGACCCCCGCGGAGATTCCGTTCACGACCCCGCAGGTGATGGTCCGCTACGTCACCGACACCGGCAAGATCCTCCCCCGCAAGTACACCGGCCTGTGCGCGAAGCACCAGCGCCGCGTGACCAAGACGCTCAAGCGTTCGCGGAACATGCTGCTCGCCCAATAAGGGCCGGCCGCAAACTCTCCCTTCCAAGGCCGGAGCCCTGCTCCGGCTTTTTTGTGCCCTCATGGCAACCGTCACCACCCGAGTCCTCCGCGGCACGCCGCGCAATCTGACCCGTCTCGCCGCCGCCTTGCGTCGGGGTGAGCTGGTGGCGGTGCCGACCGAGACGGTCTACGGACTCGCCGGGGATGCCCTCAACCCCGACGCCGCCGACGCCATCTTCGCCGCCAAGGGCCGCCCGGCCAACGACCCGCTCATTGTCCACCTCCACGACCGCCGCCAGCTCGCCTCGCTCGCCGTCGTAAACGAGTCCGCCCTGAAACTGGCCCGCGCCTTCTGGCCCGGCCCCCTCACGCTCGTGCTGCCCAAGCTGCCCGCGGTACCCGACCGCGTGACCTCCGGACACGGCAGCGTCGCCGTGCGCGTCCCGAGCCACCCGCTTTTCCGAAAACTCCTGCGCCTCTGCGGACGCCCGCTCGCCGCGCCGAGCGCCAATCCTTTCGGCTACCTGAGCCCCACCACCGCGGAGCACGTCCGCGCCGGCCTGGGCGGACGCATCCGCTGCATCCTCGACGGAGGCCCGTGCGCCTTCGGACTCGAGTCGACCATCGTCGATCTCCGCGACGAAGCCCGCCCCGCCCTGCTGCGTCCGGGCGCGCTCGCGCGCGAGGCCATCGAGGCCATGCTCGGTCGCAAGCTGCGCATCCCCGCCCAGCCCGCCGGTGGCCATCGCGCCAAAGTCGTCGCGCCCGGCCAATTGACGCGTCACTACAGCCCGCGGACCCCGCTCGTGTTGCACGCCAGCCTGCCCTCGGCCGCGGTCCTCGCCCGCCACCCGCAGGAGGTCTTTGTTTTCCTTGCCCGCCCGCCCGCGCCGTACCCGGCGAATGTCCGCTGGCTCGACGCCCGCGGTGATCTGCGCGGCGTCGCCCACCGGCTCTTCGCAGAGTTACGCGCGCTGGATGACGGCGCGTGGAAAAAGATCCACGTCGAACTCGCCCGCGGCGACGACGGCTGGGCCCCTGCCATCAACGACCGCCTCCACCGCGCCGCCGCGAAGCGATGACGGCTTCAGGCCGTTGATCGCGAATGGACTCAAGCCCGGTCCATCAGACCCGAGCTTAACCACGGATTACACGGATAGCACGGATTCAAACCACCGAGACCCGGATCCAATCCGTGCAATCCGTGTAATCCGTGGTAAATTCCGTTGTTCGAATCGATCCCGTTCGCGGTCAGATCACCGCCGCGAGGTCCGCGAGCAGGCGGTCGTTTTGCTCGGGCTTGCCGACCGTCACGCGGATCCACTCCGGCAGACCGTAGGGCTTCACCGGGCGCACGATCATGCCTCGCTTCTGCAGCTCCGCAAAGACGCGGCTGCCGTCGCCCACTTTCACGAGGAGAAAATTGGCCTCGCTCGAAACCGACTCGAGACCGAGGCGCTGGAAGCCGGCGATGAGCTGCTTCAGCCCGGCACGATTGGCCACAATGCACTTCTCCACAAAGGCATGGTCGTCGAGCGCCGCGAGCGCCGCCGCCTGGCCGATCGCATTCACATTGAAGGGCTGACGCACGCGGTTGAGCAGCGCGGCGAGCTCGGGGCTGGCGTAGCCATAGCCCACGCGCAGCGAGGCGAGGCCGAAGATTTTGGAAAACGTCCGCAGGCAGATGATCTTGCGGCCGGCGGCGATCAGCGGACGCAAGTCCGGGGCCGCGTCCATGTACTCCGCATAGGCCTCGTCGAAAACGAGGACCACATGCTCCGGCAGTCCTTGGGCAAAGGCGACCAGTTCCGCCGCGCCGTTGGTGGCGCCGGTCGGGTTGTTCGGGCTGGCCACAAAGACGAGCTTGGTGCGCGGGGTGATCGCGGCCGCCATCGCCCGGAGATCGTGCCGCCAAGCCGTGACCGGCACCTCGACCGGGCGCGCGCCGAAGAGGAGCGTGACGAGCTTGTAGACCACGAAGGCCGGACTGCCCATGACCACCTCGTCGCCCGGACGGAGGAAGACATGGCCGAGCAGCTCAAGAATCTCGTTGGAGCCATTGCCGACAACGAACTGGTTGGGCGCGAGGGCGTGACGGGCCGCGAGCTTGTTGCGCAGCGCGAAGCACCCGCCGTCGGGATAGAGCTCTCCCTGCAGGAGCGCCTTGTTCGCCGCGGCCACGGCCAGCGGCGACGGGCCAAAGGGGTTCTCGTTCGAGGCGAGCTTCGTGATGCCGGAGGGGTCGAGCCCGAGCTCGCGCGCGACTTCCTCGATCGGCTTGCCGGGCTCGTAGACCGGCTGCGTGAGGACTGTGGGGTTGACCAGAGATTCCAGCGTCATGGGAACGGCACTGAACACGAATCGACTCCCCGGCAAAAGCCTATATTCCATCGAGGCCTATGCACCGTCGCCGGTTTTTCTTCCTCCTGCTGTGTCTGCTGCCCGCCCTGCTTCCGGCGGTCACCCTCGAGGAGGGCGAGATCGACGGCGCCAAGTTCACCATCGCCCGGCCCGACCGGCCGTGGAACGGCGGCCTCCTGCTGCTGGCGCATGGCCATCGCAACACCTCGGCCCCACTGGTCGCCGACCTTTTCCCGGAGCAACCCGCTTACAAGGCGATGCTGGACGCGGGCTGGATCGTGGCATCAACCAGCTATCGCCGCAATGGACTCATTTTGAAGGACGCCGTGACCGATCTCGACTCGCTGCGCACCTACGTCGAGCAGAAGGACGGCGGCTTGAAACGCGTGATCGTGGAGGGCGAGTCCATGGGGGGAATGATCGCGACCCTCATCGCGGAGCGGTCAGGCGATGACTACCAGGGCGTGGTCGCGATCGGCTCCGCCTTGAATCTCCGCGAGCCCGGCGGCATCTCGGGGCTTTCGCTTCAGCCCCGCATCCCGCTGCTGTTCATGTCGAATCAGTCGGAGCTGGAAGGTCCGCGCCAGTACCTCGCCAATCTGCGCAAGGAGGACCCCGAGACCGTGCCACCTGTGCTCTTCCGCGTAGCGCGCGACGGCCATGTGAACGTCAACCAGCGCGAGCGGATCGAGGCTTTCCGCGCCCTGAATCTGTGGATCGATCGCGGCCGCGAGGCCCTGCCCGCGGCGGTCGTCCGCGGCGACATCCACGACATCACGCAAGTGCCGGAGCCGGGTCCATCCCAGGTCGTGATGTCCCCGGATGGCCGTGGGTTTGCAGCCACCATCACCGAGGTCTCGGCGATTTACGGCAATCTCTGGATCAATGCGCAGCCCGCGGATTTCGCGGCGGTGGGCATAAGGCCGGGCGTGTGGTTCCAGCTGACCGCCGGGGGCCAGACGCTCCGCGTGTTTCACGGCCGCGATTTCGGCAG
>CAYZCV010000199.1:0-5245 GCA_964476965.1 uncultured Opitutus sp.
GACTTCGTGACCGAGTCGTTGACGTTGATGGCCGGGACCAGGAGCTTGCCCTGTTCGTGCAGCTGGTAGAGGCGATGGACGCCGGTCGTCGTCTCTTCCGAGACGCCGCGCCAGTCCTTCACCATCGTCGTGAAGATGCCCTTTTGGGTACGGCCGATCTTCTTGAGGAGGTCCTTGATGACCTGCTCCTCGTGGGAGCCGGAGGCCGAGTTGACCCAGTCGCTGCCCTTTTCCATCTCGTAGCCCTTGTGAAGGAGCAGCGTGACGTCGCCGCCGTCATCAACGACCATCTGGGGGCCCTTGCCACCGGGGAAGCTGACGGCCTTCCAAGTGAGGTCCCAGTACTCCTCGAGGGTCTCGCCCTTCCAGGCGAAGACCGGAACACCCGCCTTGGCGATTGCGGCCGCGGCGTGATCCTGGGTCGAGAAGATGTTGCACGAAGCCCAGCGCACGTCAGCCCCGAGCGAGACGAGCGTCTCGATCAGCACCGCGGTCTGGATCGTCATGTGAAGCGAGCCGGTGATGCGCACGCCCTTGAGGGGCTTGCGGGCACCGTACTTTTTGCGCAGGGCCATGAGGCCGGGCATCTCGTGCTCGGCGACGTTGAGTTCCTTGCGACCCCACTCGGCGAGACCGATGTCGCGCACGATGAAGTCCTGGCCCTTAGGCACGTTTTTGAGGAGGGATGACATTTGAATAAGAGGGTCGGATGATCAGGCCTTGGCGGCGTGCTTCTTGGCGGCGGTCCGGAGCGCGGCGACCTTGGTGGTCTGCTCCCACGGCAGGCCGTCCTTGCCGAAGTGGCCGTAGTTGGTGGTCTGGCGGTAGATTGGACGCAGCAGGTTGAGCTGCTTGACGATGTCCGCCGGCTTGAAGCTGAACACGTCCTGCACCGCGAGCGCGATAGCCTCGTCCGAGACGGTGCCGGTGCCAAACGTGTCGACGCAGATGCTGACTGGCTTCGGGTGGCCGATGGCGTACGCGACCTGCAGTTCGGCGATCGAGGCGAGGCCCGAGGCGACAATGTTCTTGGCGACCCAGCGCGCCATGTAGGCGGCGGAGCGGTCGACCTTGGACGGATCCTTGCCGGAGAAGGCGCCGCCGCCGTGACGGCCCCAACCACCGTAGGTGTCGACGATGATCTTGCGGCCCGTCAGGCCGGAGTCGCCCTGCGGTCCACCGATGACGAAACGGCCGGTCGGATTGATCAGGTACTCGGTGTTCGCCGTGAGGAGCTTGGCCGGAATGACCTTCTTGATCACGTTTTCGATGAGGTAGGACTCGATCTCCGCGTGGGTCACCGCCTCGGTGTGCTGCGTCGAGATGACGACATTCACGACCTCGGTCGGCTTGCCGTCGACGTAGCGAACGGAGACCTGCGACTTCGCGTCAGGACGGAGCCAGTTCACCTTGCCGCTCTTGCGGATCTTGGTGAGCTCGCGACCAAGACGGTGCGCAAACATGACGGGCGTCGGCATGAGCTCGGGCGTCTCATTGCAGGCGTAGCCAAACATGAGGCCCTGGTCGCCAGCGCCCTGCTCGGCGGTCTTCTTGCCCTCGACCTTCTTGGCGTCGACACCTTGGGAAATGTCCGCGGACTGCGCGGTCAGGTAGTTGTTGATGAAGACGGTGTCCGCGTGGAACACGTCGTCGTCATTCACGTAGCCGATGTCACGAATGGCATCGCGGATGATCTTGCCGAGGTTGATCGCCTCCTCGAGCGCCTTGGTCTTGCCGGTCTTCTTGTCCTGCAGCTTCGGGATGGTGATCTCGCCGCCGACGACGACCACGTTCGATTTGACGAAGGTTTCGCACGCAACGCGGCTGGTCTTGTCGATGGCCAAGCAGGCATCGAGCACGCTGTCAGAGATCAGGTCAGCGACTTTGTCGGGGTGACCCTCACCGACGGATTCAGAGGAGAAGACGAAGGATTTAGCCATAAGGAGGTCGACCAACGTCAGCGAAGCAACGGGGATGCGCAAGTTAAATATCAACGTATGCTCATTTCATGATATGTACTCAGTACACCCCCTCGCGCGAGCTTGACCCCTCCCTGAATTAGCCGAGTTTTACCCCGTCGCCATGTCCACCGTCCCGCTGATCGACCCGGATGCCATCGAGAACCTCAGGGCTTTGGGATCCGAGGACGACGATTCCTTTCTACGGGAGATTGTGACGCTCTTTCTGGAAGACACCCCCAAGCGCTTTGAGGAGCTGCGCTCCAGCCATGCCGCTGGCGACACCGTGAAGTACGCGCGGGCCGCCCATAGCGTCAAAGGCAGTGCCAGCAATCTGGGCGCAATGCGGGTCCGCGCGGTCGCCGAGAAGCTGGAGTACGCGGCCAAGCAGCAGGGCTTGGCCGGACTCGAGTCCCTGCAGGCGGATCTTGAACGCGAATTCGCCGAAGCCCAGGTCGAGCTGCGCAAGCTGCTGGCCTGAAACTCGGCCCTAGCGGTACAGCGCGGTGGCCGGCGCCGTCGTCAGGACGTTGTACTGGCGGATCGCCAGTCGCCACCACTCGGCGAGCGCGCTGCCCGGCAGGCGCCACAGTTCCTCGTGGAGCCAGATCATGGACTCGGCATCCAGCAGTAGCGCCAGCTTCTCCTTCTCACTGAGCTGCGACGGCCCTTCGGCGAGGAGTCGCGTGCGCAGCTGCACAAACCAGTCCCGGGCCTCGTCACTCGGGCGCCGCTGCCGCAGGAGCGACACGTGGACGGCATTGATGTAGGGATCCAGCACGGCCTGCAGCAGTCCGTAGTCGGCGCGCAGGGGCTCAATCGGTGACATCTGCTGGTAACACTCCGCCAAGTTCTGGCGCAGGCGCCGCAGCTCATACGGGGGCATGGCCTCTTCGGGAGTCAGGAAGAGCTTAGCGCGCAAAGCCGCCTGGCCAAAGGTCCGCTGGCTCAGCGCGATGGAGAGAGGGATCGAAAGCACGAGGCCGGCGATGACCGGACTCAGCCACCAAAAAAACGCGGGCAGAAGGATGAAGGCTGAAATGCCCCAAACGAGGCCGAAGGCGGTCTGGCCGCCGTGCGTGAGGATCGCCTGCCGCCAATCGGTTCCGTCATCCCCCGCTCCCCGCCGCTGCGTCACCCACGAGACGCCCTGCCCCAGCAGCGTGAAGACCACGAACTTCGCATGGAAGAGCATGTTCACCGGGGCCAGCAGCGCGGACAGGAAGATCTCCGCCAGCGCACTCAGCACCAGCGGGAGCGGACCGCCGAAGCGCTCCGCCTCGCGCCGGCGCTGCAACGTGACCACCACCCCGATGATCTTGGGGAGGAAAAGCAGCGCCATCGTAAACAGGAAGAGCAGGAAGGCCTCCGGGATGCGGATCCAGCCCCCGAGGAACGAGGCCGAGGCATCGGCCGACGCGGCCGCGACCGGGCTGACCACGCGGTCGAAGAGATGGACGGTGCTGAGGAGCAGGAAGAGCAGCCAGAGCGGCGAGGACACATAGGCCATCACGCCCATGAACAGGTGAAACCGGCTGGCCGGACGAAAGCCTTTGGCGGAGAGGAGCCAGGCGTGCTGCAGATTGCCCTGACACCAGCGGCGGTCCCGCTTCGCACTGTCGATCAGCGTCGGAGGTCCTTCCTCGTAGGAGCCCTCCAGATCATGGGCCAGCCACACCGCCCAACCGGCGCGACGCATAAGGGCCGCCTCCACAAAATCGTGGGAGAGGATCCGCCCGCCAAACGGCTCGCTTCCGGGCAACTCGGGCAGCGAGCAATGCTCCATGAAGGGCTGCAGGCGAATCACTGCGTTGTGGCCCCAGTAATTGCCGTCGTGCTGCTGCCAGTAGTTCAGACCGGCGAGGAAGAGCGGGCTGTAGAGCCGGTTCGCAAACTGCTGCAGGCGCGCAAAGAGTGTCTCCCCATTCACGAGACGCGGGGCCGTCTGGATCAGCCCCACCTGCGGATTCTTCTCCATCATGCCCACGAGCCGCACGATGGTATCGCCGGTCATGATACTGTCTGCGTCCAGCACGATGAAGTAACGGTAGCGCTTGCCCCAGCGCCGGAGGAAGTCCGCCACATTGCCGGCCTTCTTGTTGATCTGCTGTCGCCGCTTGCGATAGAAAATCTTGCCGAAGCCACCGACCTGTTTGCACAACTCCACCCACGCGACCTCCTCCTGGATCCACTGGTTGGGCTGGTTGGAGTCGCTCAGGATGAAGAAATCAAAGTGCTCGAGCCGCCCGGTCTCCTGCACGGAACGGAAGACCACGCGGAGGCCCTCCAGGACGCGGCTCACGTCCTCGTTGAAGACCGGCATCACAATGGCCGTACCCGCCAGCGGGGGAATCTCGCCCGGCGGCAGCGTCTCCGTGATCTGGCAGCTGTCGCCGCCGCGGTTGATCACATAGAATCCGAGCATCGCGGTCACGAACCCGATCGCGATCTGTGAGAACAGGACGATGAAGAGGACCAGCAAGGCCCACTCCACTCCCTGGATGCCACCGTCCCGCCACAGCAGGTCGGCCATGAACCAGGTCGCCAGCGAGGTCAGGACGAAGGCACAGGTGAAGAAGGCGGCGCGCCGGCGGGCGAGGCGGCGCTTGTCCATGTGGGGAAAGGACTGGATGCGCATGGCGGTCAGCGGGTCGCGTAGAAGATGGCGGCCAGCGCGCCCCCGAACAGGAGCCACAGGAGCAGGGTGCGCAGGATCGGCCACTTCTCGATTCGCTCCATCGTCTCGCCGGCAACCTCGCTGATCGTGCCGAGGTCGATCGGCCGCGGCACCATGCTGGAGACCGTCATGTCCGGCCCGGCGCTGACCGAGCCCGCCCGCATGGCATCAACAAAGTCCGGCGGCACCTGGTTCACGTCGAGGAAGGCATAGGGCCACTTGCGCGGCCCGTCGCTCAGGAGCAGCGCGACGCGTCCCTCCACCGCGATGCGATCGTGGGGCAATTCCGACTGGCCGAGCACCTGCCCGAACCAGGCATCCATCAGCGCCTCCGTTTCCTCCGCCGCGAGCCGTGTCGGATCAAGGCCCGGATTCTTTTCGTGCCGTTGCGCCGCCCGCTCGAGAATCTGCAGGATCAGCCGGCTCTGGTGCAGGCGGTTGTGGATGCGATGGGCGCGCAGATAATCCTCCACGCGCACATACGCCGCATTCCAGCCGTCGAGGCTCCCGGTGCGCGGGCGAAAACCGGCCAGCGAAAACTCCGCCGAGGGATCAGGTGAACGCGGGCTCACGGATTCCATAGGTAGGTCCAGGTTTCGGAGAGGGCCCC
>CAYZCV010000200.1:0-5221 GCA_964476965.1 uncultured Opitutus sp.
CCTTCGAATTGTTCACAGTTTCGGCGTCTGCTTGCCCCAGGCGTGGGGGGCGTCGTAGGCGTTCGCGACGGCGAGGAGGTCGGCTTCGCGGAAGGGCTGGCCGATGAGCTGCATGCCGATCGGGAGACCGCCTTGGGAGAAACCACACGGCACGCTGATGCCGGGGAGGCCGGCGAGGTTCACGCCGATCGTGTAGACGTCGCACAGGTACATCGCGAGCGGATCGGCCTTGGCGCCACGCTTGAACGCCGGGGTGGGGGACGTCGGGGTGAGGATCACGTCGACCGACTTGTACGCCTCGAGGAAATCATTGCGGATGAGCGTGCGGACCTTCTGCGCGCGCAGATAGTAGGCGTCATAGTAGCCGCTGGAGAGCACGTAGGTGCCCAGGATGATCCGGCGCTTGACCTCGGGTCCGAAGCCCTCGGCGCGCGACTTGAAATAGACGTCGAGGATGTCCTTGGCCTCCTTCGAGCGGTGGCCGTAGCGCACGCCGTCGTAGCGGGCGAGGTTGGAGGAACACTCGGCCGTCGCGATGATGTAGTAGACACCGACGCCGTACTCGGTGTGCGGGAGGGACACCTCTTTGATTTCGCAGCCGATCGACTTGTAGTACTCGACGGCCTTCTGCACGGCGGCGGCAACCTCGGGATCCAGACCCTCGCCGAAGTACTCCTTCGGAATGCCGATCCGCCAGGGCCCCTTCTTCTGCTTGAGGGCGGCGCGATAGTCGGGGATCTCCGTCTTGAACGAGGTCGAGTCGCGTTCGTCATGTCCGGCGATCGCTCCGAGCATCACCGCGGAGTCCTCGACGGTGCGGGTGAACGGGCCGATCTGGTCCAGCGACGAGGCGAAGGCGATCAGCCCGAAGCGGGAGACCAGGCCGTAGGTGGGCTTGAGGCCGACGACATTGCAAAGGGCGGCGGGCTGGCGAATCGAGCCACCGGTGTCGGAGCCGAGCGTCGCGATGGCCTCGCCGGCCGCCAGGGCGGCCGCGCTGCCGCCGGAGGAGCCACCGGGCACGCGCTCGAGGTCGTACGGGTTGCGCGTGGTGTGAAAGGCGGAATTTTCCGTCGATGAGCCCATCGCGAATTCGTCGAGATTCAGCCGGCCCCAGCAGACGGCGCCGGCCTGTTTCAGTTTCTGCGTGACCGTGGCGTCGTAAGGGGAAACGAAATTCGCCAGCATCTTGCTCGAAGCAGTGAGCGGCTGGCCGGCGACCGAGATGACATCCTTGAAGCCGATGGGGATGCCATCAAGCGGCCCGCGGGCCTGTCCGGCCGCGCGACGCGCGTCCGAGGCGGCAGCCTGGGCCAGCGCATCCGCTTCGTCGAAGGAGTTGAAGGCCTTCACCTGGGCATCGACCGCCTTGGTGCGGGCGATGACCGCCTGCGTGAGCTCGGTGGACGAAATCGTCCCGGCCGCGAGCAGGTCAGCGAGTTCGGTCAGGGGCTTGAAGAAAAGGGACATCGAGGAAAGGAGTCAGGAGACAGGAGTCAGGATTCAGAATGCGAAGCAGCGGCGAATGATTGGTGGATCGGTCTACTGGCTACTGAATTCTGAATGCTGAATTCTTTGGTCAGTCATCATTCCACCACCTTGGGCACCACGATCATGTGGTTGCGCTGGGCGGGGGCGTTCTTCAGGGCGAGTTCAACCGGGAGACCGGGCTGCGCGACATCGTCGGCCCAGACATTGTAGACAGGGAAGGCGTGGGCGGTCGCCTCGACCTGGGAGACGTCAACTTTGCTCAGCTGCTCAATATGATGCAGCACATCGCCGAGTTGCTGGGCAAATTTGGCCTTTTCCTCCGGCGTGAGCGCCAGACGCGCCAGATTGGCGACATGGTCGATGTTGAGTTCGGTCGGTGAGGACATGGAAATCGAGAAGTCGGGAGTCAGAATTCAGGAGTGAGGAGTCGGAAGAGGGGAATGCGGTCGAAAGCGGAGTCCGAATTCTGAATTCTGACTCCTGGCTTCTGATTACTTTCTGATCTGGTAGACCGTCGTCTTGACGAGTTCGTCCTGAATCTTGGTGAAGACTGCGTTGACCTCGTCGTCGGTGAGGGTGCGCTCGGGGGAGCGGAAGACGAGGCTGAAGGCCAGGCTCTTGGTGCCCTCGGGTAGGCCCTTGCCCTGATAGACGTCGAAGACGCTGACGGTTTCGAGCGCGAAGGCGGTGCCGACGGCGGCCCGGGCCAGCTTCGCGAGGGCCTTTTGCACATCAGCGGCGGGTGTCGCCGCCTCGACCACGAGGGCGAGATCGCGCAGGGCCGCGGGGAAGAGACTGAACGGCTGGTAGCGACGATGGCTGGTCTGTCCGGCCAGCTTTTCCGGAAGGATCGCGAAAAAGCCGGCGTAGACCTTGCCCTCCAGCCCGAGGGCTTTCACCTGGGCGAGGTCGAGCAGGCCGAAGCGGGCGGTCCAGCCGTGCGCAATGTCACCGGCGGCGGCGGCCTGGCCGGCCTGCCAGCCATAACCCGGGGCGGCGATGGGGTGGAGCGGCTGGCGCGCGAGGTCGATCCCGGCGGCGGCGGCGAGGGCCTCGGTGTGACGCTTGGCGGTGTAGAAATCGACCGGCTCACGGGTGCGCCAGCTGCGGCCGGCGTCGTGCTCGGTCTGGATGAACGCGGCGGCGAGGCATTCGGAGGTCTGCCCATCGCGCTGCAGGAAGACACGGCCGGTCTCGAACAGGCGGGCGGCGTCGATGCCGCGGGCCTGGTTGAGCTTGAGCGACTCCAGCAGACCCGTGATCAGGGTCGGGCGAAGGTGGGACTGGTCCTCGACAAAGGGGTTGGCAAGGGCGAGTTCGGCGGCCGCCTCGGGGGCGACCCAGCCGTTGAGCTCCTTGGCCGCGCGGAGGGTGTAGTTGACGCACTCGTTGAAGCGCTGCCCGGTCATCAGTTCGGCGACGCGTCGGTTGAAACGGACAATCGGATCGTCGTCGCCGACAAGCCCGGGGGCCTGCACGACGGCGGCAGGGATCTTCTCGGTGCCGTAGAGACGAAGAATCTCCTCCACCAGATCGATCGGCCGATCGAGGTCATCGCGCCAGCTTGGGACGGAGACGGTCCAGGCTGGGCCGCGATCAAGGGTGGGCTCCTCGCGTACGATGGTGAGCTCCAGGGCCTCGAGGGAGGCCTTCATGACATCGGCGGGGATTTCGAAGCCCAGCTTCTCGTTGACGAAGGCCGGGGTAACCGTGATCTCGCGTTCCCAAGGCTGCTCGCCGCCGGCGCGGTGAGTGGGACCGGCAACCTGGCCGCCCGCGGTTTCGAGGATGAGGTCGAGGCAGCGATGCATGGCCTCATCGAGGCTGTGGACATCGACGCCGCGCTCGTAGCGGTAGGAGGAGTCGGAGGACAGGCCGAGGCGCTTGGACGTCGCGCGGATGGACTGGCGCTTGAAGAAGGCGACCTCGAGCACGAGATCGGTGGTGTCGGGGGACACGCCGGAGTTCTCGCCGCCCATGATGCCGGCGATGACGACCGGCTTGGCCGCGTCGGCGATCACGAGCATCGAGGGGGTGAGGAGGCGCTCCTTGCCGTCGAGGGTAACCAGTTTTTCGCCCTCGGCGGCGCGGCGAACGACAATGGCGGCGCCGCCGAGCTTACGGGCGTCGAAGGCATGGACGGGCTGGCCGTACTCGAGCATCACGTAATTGCCGACATCGACGACATTGTTGATGGGACGCAGGCCGACCGCCGCGAGGCGTTGCTGCATCCAGTCGGGGCTGGGCCCGATCTTAACGCCCGTGATCACGGTGGCGGTGTAAAGCGGGCAGTCCTCGGGGGAGTCGACGCGGACCGACGTGAGCAGATCCGGGCGCGCGGCCGGTGAGGCGGCAGCCGGGGTGAAGCGGACCTCGGGGTAGGTGAGGGGCTTCTTGAACCAGGCGGCGAGCTCGCGGGCGAGGCCGAGGTGGGACTGGCAGTCCGGGCGGTTGGGCGTGATCTCGACGTCGTAGGCGACATCGCCGGGGGGCAGGACTGAGTTGATGGGGGCGCCGAGTTCGGGGCGCCCCGGGAGCAGGAGGAGGCCGGAGGCGTCCTCGGCGACGCCGAGTTCCTTGGCGGAGCACATCATGCCATCGGAGAGTTCGCCGCGGATCTTGGACTGCTTGATGACGAAGTTGCCGGGCAGCACGGCGCCGGCGAGGGCGACGGGGACGCGGTCACCCACCTTGTAGTTCTGGGCGCCGCAGACGATGGTCTTGGTGCCGTGGACGGGGCCGACATCGACCGAGCAGACGGAGAGCCGGTCGGCGTTGGGGTGCTGGTTGCGCACGAGGACCTCGCCGACAAAGACCTGGGCCAGGGCCGGAGCGCCGGTGCGGATGACCTGTTCGACCTCGAAGCCGAGGAAGGTCACGGCGCGGCAGATCTCGTCATCGGAAATGCCGGTGAGGTCGACGTAGGACTGGAGCCAGTTGCGGGAAATTTTCATGCTGGAAAGGAGTCAGGATTCAGGAGTCAGGATCCAGAAGTAATTGCGTGCGAGTAGGCTTCTAGCAGCCGAGAAACCTCAGCGAGTTGTTCCTGGAGAAGGTTGGTGTCGGCGTAGGCGAGGTCGCCGGCCAGAATCAGGTAGTAGCGGGTTTCCTCGAGGGAACCTTGAGCGATGTTGTAGAAGCGAAGTTTGTCTGCTGCTCCGCGCTTGCGAAATCCCTCTGCGATGTTCGCAGGGATCGAAACGGCTGAGCGCCTAATCTGAGAGGTCAGGCTGTAGAGTTCGGATTTCGGGAACGCATCGGTCGCGCGGTAGACAGCCAGCACTAACCCGTGGGCTTTTTGCCACACGATGAGATCGGTGAAGGTTTTTGCGGCGGTTCGATCCATGCTGAATTCTGAATCCTGAATCCTGACTTCTGACTCCTCGTTCGCTCAGGCGAACTGCCGGAGGAACCGGACGTCGTTCTGGTAGAAGTAGCGGATGTCATCGATGCCGTAGAGGAGCATCGCGAGGCGCTCGAGGCCCATGCCGAAGGCGTAGCCGCTCCAGACCTCGGGGTCGTAGCCGACGGCACTGAAGACGGTCGGGTCGACCATGCCGCAGCCGCCGATCTCGATCCACTCCTTGTTCACCTTGGGCAGGTGGCGGGCGGAAAGGTCGACCTCGAAGCTTGGCTCGGTGTAGCCGAAATAGTGCGGGCGGAAGCGGGTCTTGGTGTCCTTGCCGAGGAGGGAGGCGAAGATGTAGTCGAGCAGGGCCTTGAGGTCGCG
>CAYZCV010000201.1:0-5179 GCA_964476965.1 uncultured Opitutus sp.
GCTGAAGGAGTTGCAGACCGAGGGCATTCTGCCCACGCCGGCCAGCCGGTCACGGGCGCCATTTCTCGCTCGCGCCACCTCCTGACGAGCGTCGGGCAGGCCCTGAGCCGCGATGCGGCCGGGACAAAATCGGCCGGATACTTGCGTTCGGAAGAATCCAGCAAAACGCTGTAACCTCAGCGGTATAGGTACGTCATTTGCTCCGCAGCACGGCTCTTCCGCCGCCCCTGCCCTCCCTCTCCTCTTCATCCTCACCCTACGCTGTCATGGCCAAATCCGGAAGCTTCGGCAAAGTCGTCACTTATCTCGTCATCCTTGCCGCGGCAGGAGGCGGAGCTTGGTATTACTTCAAGAAAAAGGGCGATGTTCCGCCTCAGGTGACGTCAATCACCGTCACGCGCGGTGAGGTTATCCAAGCGGTGACCGCCACCGGCGCGCTTGAGGCCGTGGTCGAGGTCGATGTCAGCTCCCAGGTCTCTGGTCTCGTGGTCGACGTTCTGGTCGACTACAATGATCAGGTGAAGGCGGGCGACGTCCTTGCGCGTCTCGATCCTTCCACCTACGAGCAGCGGCTCAAGCAGGCCGAGGCCGATCTCGCCTCCACCGAGGCCAACAACACCCTGATCAAGCTCAACACCGAGCGCACCCGCGAGCTGCGGACCAAGAACCTGGTTTCCCAGCAGGAACTGGATCAGGCCGAAGCCACCCTCGCGCAGTCCAACGCAACCCTGCAGACCCGTCGGGCCTCGGTCGAGGACGCCAAGGTCAATCTGGCGCGCTGCACCATCTACGCCCCGATCGACGGCATCGTGCTCAACCGGCAGACCGAAAAGGGCAAGACCGTCTCGGCCAGCACCTCGGCCCCCACGCTCTTCGTCATCGTCAACAATCTCGCCAACATGCAGATCAACGCCTCGGTCGCCGAGGCCGATGTTGGCACTGTGCGCGAGGGCCAGGACGTGAACTTCACGGTGGACGCATTCCCGAATCGGCAGTTCCGCGGCAAGATTTCGCAGATCCGCAACAACCCGACCACTCAATCAAGCGTCGTCGTTTACTCGACGATCATCACCGTCGACAATCGTGACCTCGCCCTGAAGCCGGGCATGACGGCCAATGTCTCCATCATCGTGGCCCAGCGCAATGGAGCCCTGACCATCGCTAACTCGGCCCTCCGAGCGCGCATCCCAGCGGACTACATGCCCGCCGCTCCCGCCGTCGCCGGGGCCGCTCCGGCCGCCGCGGCCGGCGGAGATCCGCGCGAGCAGATGCAGCAGCTGATGAAGGACGCCGGCTTCACGCCGGGCAGCGGTCCGCCGTCGGCCGAGGTGCAGGAAAAGATGCGCAAGCTGGCCCAAGAACGCGGCATTCAAATGCCCACCATGGGCGGAGGCGGTCGCGGCGGTCGCGGCGGCGCCGGCGGGGCAGCTGCCGCCGTCACCAACCGCACGGTCTATCGCCTCGTTTCCCCCCTGCCGAATCTCAAGGTCGAAGCCGTCAACGCGCGCCTCGGCATCACCAACGGCATCGTCACGGAAGTTCTCGACGGACTGAACGAGGGCGACGTGATTGTGACCAACATCATTGTCGCGGGCGCGGCCACGACCACCGCCGCCCCGGCCAGCAACCCCTTTGCCGGCGGTCGCCCAATGGGCCGCTGATTCGAACGGAGCCCTCATGCATCCCGTCGTCCAGCTCAAGGATATCCACAAGGTCTACGACTCCGGTGAGGTCAAGGTGCACGCCAATCGCGGCGTCAGCCTCGATATTCAGCGCGGCGAGATGGTCGCGGTGATGGGCGCCAGCGGCTCGGGCAAGTCAACCGTCATGAACCTGCTCGGCTGCCTCGACCGTCCGACCAGCGGCACCTACCTGCTGGACGGGATCGATGTCTCCAAGCTGGACCGCAATGAACTGGCCGACATTCGCAATCAGAAGATCGGCTTCGTCTTTCAGGGCTTCAATCTCCTCGCCCGCACCACGGCGCTGGAAAACGTGGAACTGCCCATGTTCTACGCTCCAAAGAAGCCCTCGGCGAAGGAAATGCGGGAGCGGGCCATGCACGCTCTTGAAATTGTCGGTCTGGCCCAGCGCTACGATCACACCCCCAGCCAGCTCTCGGGCGGACAGCAGCAGCGCGTCGCCATCGCCCGCGCCCTGGTCAACCGGCCGCAGGTGATCCTCGCCGACGAGCCCACCGGCAATCTCGACAGCAAGACCTCCGTCGAGGTCATGGGCGTTTTCCAGCGCCTGAACGATCAGGGCATCACGATCCTGATGGTCACCCACGAGCTCGACATTGCCAGCTTCTGCAAGCGGAACATCGTGTTCCGCGACGGGCGGATTGTCAGCGACATCGTGGTGAACCCGCGGCACATCGCCGAAGAGGAACTCAAGAAGATCAATGCGGCCGAAGCTGAGGCCAAGCTCACCGCCACCCCTTAATCTCTGACCCTGCCCGCCATGCGCTTCTTCAATACGATCATCATCGCCATCCGCGCGCTCCGCCGCAACAAGCTGCGCTCGATGCTGACGGCGTTGGGCATCATCATCGGGGTGGGCGCCGTCATTGCGACGGTCAGCATCGGCAATGGCGCCAAGTCCCAGGTCGAGGCCCAGGTCGCCAGCCTCGGACAGAACATCATCACCGTGTTTCCCGGCAGCATGACGACCGGCGGTATGCGCGGGGGTTTCGGCTCCGCCAGCTCACTCACCGTCGAGGATGCGGAGGCCATCCAACGCGAGATCGGCGGCATCGTCGCCGTGGGCCCGCAGATCAGCGATCGCCAGCAGGTGCTGGCCAACGGCCTCAATTGGAACACATCCATCACCGGACAGTCGCCCGACTTTCTTTCGATCCGCAACTGGTCGCTCGCCGAGGGGTCCATGTTCACCGAGCAGGATATCCGCAGCGCTGGCAAGGTGGCCGTCATCGGCCAGACCATCGCGGACCAGCTTTTCCCCGGCGCCGATCCCATCGGGCAGAGCGTGCGCATCCGCAACATTCCCTTCACCATCCTCGGCGTCCTCAACAAGAAGGGGTTCAATACCTTTGGTCAGGACCAGGACGACGTCATCCTGATCCCCTACACCACCGCCATGCGCCGCGTCACGCGCCGCGACCGCCTGCAGCAAATCATCATTCAGGCGGCCAGCGCGAACCAGATGACCCTCATCCAGGAGGACATCACTGCGCTTCTGATGCAGCGCCGGGCCGGTCGCGACCAGGATTTCACCGTTCGCAATCAGCTCGAGATTGCCGAGGCCGCCACCGCGACCTCCCGGACCATGACCCTGCTCCTGAGCGCCATCGCCGGCGTATCCCTGGTGGTCGGTGGCATCGGCATCATGAACATCATGCTGGTCTCCGTGACCGAGCGTACGCGCGAAATCGGCATCCGCCTCGCAATCGGTGCGCACGGGAAGGACATCCTCATGCAGTTCCTGATTGAGTCGATCATCCTCAGCTTCATGGGCGGAATCCTCGGCATCCTGACCGGCTGGGGCGTGTCCGAACTTCTCTCGAAGTACAACGGCTGGCCGATTCTGGTCTCCAGCACCGCCGTCACCATCGCATTTTTCTTCAGCGGCGCGGTCGGCGTCTTCTTCGGCTTCTACCCAGCTCGCAAGGCAGCCCAGCTCGATCCCATCGAGGCGCTGCGCTACGAGTAATCGTCCGCGTCCGACCTTCGTCCGGCTCAGCCGGGCTCATCCCAGCCTCGCGCTCTGACCAGCGCCCGCTCCCAACCCCGGCGCAGCGCAGCCATCTCCGACGGCATCCTCGCCGGTGAGAAAATCGTGTCCGGCGCCCGGTCCCTGACCAACTCCTCGCGGCTCGACCAGAAGCCCACGCCGAGACCCGCCAGGTAGGCGGCGCCCAGCGCGGTTGTCTCCACATTGGCCGGGCGAACGACCGGGGTGCCGAGGAGGTCGGCTTGGAACTGGAGCAGTGGCGCACTCCGCGCCGCCCCGCCATCGACCCGCAACTCCTGCAGCCGCAGCCCACTGTCGCGTTCCATGCAGCTGATGAGGTCAGCGCTCTGAAAAGCGATCGATTCGACCGCCGCCCGGCAGAAATGGGCCCGATTCGTTCCTCGAGTCAGGCCCACCGCCACGCCGCGCGCATACGGATCCCAGTGAGGCGCGCCCAGTCCGGCAAACGCAGGGACCATGAACACGCCCGCCGAATCCGGCACCGAGGCCACCAGCGCATCCAGCTCCTGCACATTGCGCACCAGTTGAAGTTCATCGCGCAGCCATTGAATCACGGCACCGCCCACGAACACCGAGCCCTCCAGCGCATAGTCCACCTTGCCGCCAACCTGCCACGCCAGCGTGGTCAGCAGATTGTTCTGCGAGCGCACCGCCTCCGAACCCGTGTTCATCAGGAGGAAGCACCCGGTGCCGTACGTGTTCTTGGCCATGCCGGCCCGAAAGCACGCTTGACCAAAAAGCGCCGCGTGCTGGTCCCCGGCCACCCCAGCGATCGGGACGCCGGCCGGCTGCAGATCGCCCTCCATGCGACCGTAGATTTCCGAGCAACTCCGCACCTCTGGCAACATCGCGAGCGGCACCCCGAAAAGCTCCGCCATCGCGGGACTCCACGCCAGCCGGTGCAGATCGAAGAGGAGGGTGCGCGACGCATTGGTCACGTCGGTCGCATGCACGGACCGCCCCGTGAGCTGCCAGAGCAACCAGCTGTCCACCGTGCCAAAGCGCAGCCGGCCCGCCTCGGCCTTTGCCCGCGCTCCCGGCACGTGATCGAGAATCCATCCGATCTTGGTCGCGGAGAAATAGGGATCGATCCGCAGTCCCGTGACCGCCGTCACCTGCGCTTCCACCCCGGTTTCCCGCAAGCGGCGGCAATGGTCCGCCGTGCGGCGATCCTGCCACACGATCGCCGGGTAAATGGGCTGTCCCGTCTCGCGATCCCAGACCAGCGTGGTTTCCCGCTGATTCGTGATGCCAACCGCGGCGATATCACTCGAGCGCAAGCCCGCCCGCGTCAACGCCTCCGCGACCGTGCCGACTTGGGTCGACCAGATCTCCTGGGGATCATGCTCGACCCAGCCCGGCTGCGGGTAGTGTTGCGTGATCTCACGCTGCGCCGAGGCTTCGACCCGCCCGCCGCGGTCGACAATCAGGGCGCGCGAACTGGTGGTGCCCTGATCCAGGGCCA
>CAYZCV010000202.1:0-5069 GCA_964476965.1 uncultured Opitutus sp.
GCGCTGGAGCGAATGACGCAGGGGAGCTACGGACGCTGCGTCGTGACGGGCCGGCCGATTCCTCCGGAGCGGCTGCATCTGTTTCCCTGGGTTCGTCGCGCCTGAACAGGCCTCAGCGTTGGCACGGGAACGGACGAGCCTTGGCCGATCGCTCTGAAGGGGACATCGTCAGGCGGGAGGCGTGCGTAAGTGCTTTGCGCCAGCTAAATCAGGCCTTGGCTTCTGGGCGGGGCGGCTGGCAGGCTGAGATCACCCGCTCCTCGAACCCCGGGGAGTCTGCCCGTCGCTTACCCCATGAAGATTCGGATTTTTCTCTACTCCGGCCGGCCGCTGCTGTCGCTGGTCCTGGCCATTTTTGCCTCGGGTCTTGCGGTCCGGGCCCAGCCGGCCCCGGCAACGCCGTCCCGGCCGAACATCGTCTTTGTGCTGCTGGATGACGTGCGTTTTGACGACGTCATCAACCACCCGTTCGCGAAGTTGCCGAACTTTCAGCGTCTCGTGAATGAGGGGACCTCGTTCCAGCGCATGTTCACCTCGGCACCGCTCTGCTCGCCGAGCCGGGCGGTCATCATGACGGGCCAATACCCGCATCGGAACGGGATCACCGACAACAGCGAGCGCGGCGAGCAGAGCCATCGGATCGTCACGTTCCCCAAATTGCTCCGCGATGCGGGCTACCGCACGGGCTTCTTCGGCAAGTGGCACATGAGTGCGACCGATGATACCGCACGCCCGGGCCTGGATCGCTGGGTAAGCTTCGTCGGACAGGGCATGTACTTCAACGCGGACCTGAATGTCGACGGCCAGCCGGTGAAAAGCCAGGGCTACATCACGGACATCCTGACGGACTACGCGGTGTCGTTCATCGAGTCGGCTCCGGCGGATCGCCCCTTCCTCGCCTTCATCGCGCAGAAGGCGTCGCATCCCGAGATCCACCCGAACCGGGTGCGTTCCTTCCCCGCCGCGCCGGGAGACGAGAAACTCTACGAGAACGACACCGTACCCCATGGTCCGAACTGGCGGGCACCCCTGACCGGCAAACCGGCCTTGGCCCGCAAGGTGGAGCACGACGATCCACGCAGTCCGGTCGGCGGACTGCCTGATGCCTTTGTGAAGGACCGCCTGCGCATGCTGAGCGCGGTGGATCGCAGCCTGGGAAGGCTGTTTGAGGCTCTCACCGCCAAGGGCGCGCTCGACAACACGATCTTCGTGCTCACCAGCGACCAGGGCTTTTTCTATGGCGAGTTCGGCCTGGCGCAGGAACGCCGCCTGGCCTACGAGCCGAGCATCCGGATTCCACTGATCGTGCGCTACCCCAAGATCGCACCCGCCGGGGCCAAGCCGCAGTCCCTCGCCAGCAATGTCGACATCGCCCCGACGCTGCTCGAACTCGCCGGTGCCCCGGCGCCCGCCAATCTGCAGGGTCGCTCGCTGGTCCGTGCGTTCACCGATGGCTCCGCGAAGATTCGGGATGAGTTCCTGATCGAGTATTACTCCGACACCGAGTTCTCTCGTCTGCAGGGCATGGGCTATCACGCCGTGCGCACCGACCGCTACAAATTCATCCGCTACAAGGAACTCACCGGCATGGATGAGCTCTACGATTTGGAGAAGGATCCGCACGAACTGGACAATCTCCTGCCGGACCGCGCCCCGCCGGGCGTCATCGAGGACCTGTCGGCGCGCCTGACCGCCCTGCTCGCCGCACCGCGCGCCTGATCGGTCGACTCGGGCGTTCGGCGCTCCGACTGGAGGGATTGACGCGACGTTGCGGTGGCCGGCTGACCTGGCGCGTGCCCCGTTTCGTCGCGGGCCCTCGCGTGAGACTTGCCGTTGAGGGAATGCCGTTTTCAGTGGCTCGTTTGGGAGCAACTCCCGTACAAGCTAGCGTGCTCCGAAACCCTCGGAGCGCCTGGTCAACCCCTCAACCCCGCCCGACGTTTTTGCCGTGAACATCCTCGTTAAACTTCTTCTTCGGGTTCTTGTCGCCTCGATGGTTTCGGCGCTTCCGGCCCGGCGCCTCACGGCGGCCGAAACGGGGCCGGGCGCCGCTCAGGCCGAGGCAGTCACCTACGAGGCCTTTGGCGCGAAAGGTGACGGGATCACGGACGATCTTCCGGCCATCGTCGCGGCGCATGCCCATGCCAACGAGCGAGGTCTGCCGGTGCGTTCCAATCCCGAGGCCACCTACCACCTGGGCCGACGGGCCCTGACCGCCGTGATCCAGACCAGCACCGACTGGAGCACATCACGCTTCATCATCGACGACAGCCAGCCGGTCGAGAACCACCGGCTCTCGCTCTTCGAAATCAGTTCGCGCCTTCCGTCCGAAACGCTGGCGATCCCGCGCCTCGCCCGGGGACAGGAACGTCTCGACGTGCGGCCGGCGCGGGACTCGCTGGTGTTGGTCGAGAACAACAACCGGCGGATTTTTATCCGCCGCGGACTGAATCAGAACAACGGCACGCCGCTCAAGGAGGTCTTCATCCTGAAGCAGGACGGGACGATTGAGGGTGCGATCGATTGGGACTATGACGTCATCACGCGCGTCGAGGTGCACCCCATCGATCCCGAACCGCTCGTTCTGCGGGGGGGCATCTTCGTCAACATCGCCAATCGGATGAAGCAGGAGGTGGGGTACAATTACTGGAGCCGCAATATTCTCATCACGCGGTCCAACACCGAGGTCGAGGGCGTGACGCATCAGGTCACGGGCGAGACCGACTTCGGTCATCCCTACAGCGGTTTTCTGAACGTGCGCATGGCGGCCAATATCACGCTGCGCAATTGCGCCATCGATGGCCGCAAGGTTTACTCGACGATCGGGGCCGCGGGGAAACCCGTCTCCATGGGGACCTATGGCTACAGCGCCAGCTACGTGGTGAATTTCCGCATGCTGGGGTGCCGCTCGGACAATATCCTCGACCGGACCCGCTGGGGCGTGATCGGGACCAATTTCATGAAGAACATCCTGCTCGAGGACTGCGTCCTCTCCCGCATGGATGTGCACATGGGTGCCTCGGGCTCGTACATCATCCGCCGCTCCACCCTCGGCCACATGGGCCTGAACGCGATCGGCCGGGGTACCTTGCTGGTGGAGGATTCCACGTTGCAGGGCGGGAGCTTCATCAGCTTCCGGGCCGATTATGGTTCGACGTGGGAAGGCGAAGTCATCGTGCGCAACAGCCGCTGGCAGCCACCGGCGGGGCGGGGAGGCTTGACTCTCTTCAATGGGAGCAATGACGGCACCCACGATTTCGGCTACGCCTGCTTCATGCCGCAGGTGATCCGGATCGACGGGCTGTCGGTTGATGACGCCGCGCCCAATGGCGAGCCGCGGGCCCTGAGCTATTTCAACAATCCGCTGGGTGCGCCCCGCGCGGATCGTCCTTTTCCGTACCGCTTGACCGAACGCATCGAGGTGAAGGGCCTCAAGACCGCCAGCGGCCAAACCCCGCGGGTGAGTGACAGCCCGGAACTGACCCAGGCGGTGACCGTGATTGCGCTGCCGGAGGAGTAGGCACGGCGAGGGCGGAGTGACCGTAAGCGGTCCGCATAAGACCGCGCGAACGATCAGGAGCTGGCGCCAGCCCGGTCAGGAGGGCACGCCGAAGAGCCACTGGGCGAAGCTGAGGTAAAGCGGGATGCCAATCACCAGGTTGAACGGGAAGGTGAGGGCGAGGGAGGAGGTGAGGTAGAGCGCGGGATTGGCCTCGGGCAGGGCGATGCGCACCGCCGCCGGGGCGGCGATGTAGCTGGCGCTGGCCGCCAGCGTACCGAGGATGGTGGCGCCGCCGACGCTCAGACCGACTTCCCGGCCGAGCCACACGCCGAGCAGGCCGTGGAGCACGGGCATGATCACCGCAAAGCCCACCAGAAAGCCCCCGGCGGATTTCGCGTCGGCGAGCCGGCGTCCCGCCACGAGGCCGAGTTCCAGCAGGAAGAGGGTCAGCACGCCGCGGAAGGGCGCGTCGAACAGGGGCCCGACCTGCGCGTAGCCGCTGGGCCCGCTGACCAGACCGATGACCATGCCGCCGATCAGCAGGAGGATGCCCTTGCTCGCGAGGAGCTCGCGAATCATCTGGCCGGCGTCCCACGACGTCGTGTGAACAATGCCCAGGGCCGGAGCCGGGGCCGCGGCGGTCGTCGCCATGCGGGCCAGCAGGAGGGCCACGAGGATGCCGGGAACCTCCATCAGGGCGAGGAGGGCCGGCAGAAAGCCCTCGTGGGACACGCCCTGGGTGTCCAGGTAGGCCACGCCCGCGCCAAAGGTCACCACCGACACCGACCCGTAGTGGGCCGCCACCGCGGCCGCATCCGTCCGGTTCAGCCGCCCCCAGCGCCGGAGCAGGGCAAAGGACCACAGGGGAATCGCGAGGCAGAGCAGCAGCGCGGCCATCGCTGGCTGCGCAAAGGCGCTGAATGAAACGCCGTCCAGCTTGGCCCCGCCCTTGAGCCCGATCGCGAACAGCAGGTAGATCGTCATGGCCGCATAGAGCGGCTCCGGGATCTTGAGGTCGCTCCGCACGAGCGTGGCCACGATGCCCAGCCCGAAGGCCAGCACCATCGGCGAAAGCAGACTCTCCGTCAGGGATTGCAGCAGGTCCATGGGTTCCGTTCTTCCCGGGCTCAGCCGTCGTGGTCCGCGGCGTATCCGCCCTGC
The DNA here is from genome assembly GCA_964476965.1 of uncultured Opitutus sp. GTDB lineage: Bacteria > Verrucomicrobiota > Verrucomicrobiia > Opitutales > Opitutaceae > CAMAXB01. Next base: position 4,664 of record CAYZCV010000202.1, read on the forward strand.
AGGGCAGGGAGGGGCGTCGACGGCCACCAGTAAGCACAGGAATTCATGGCTTCGGATTCATTATTTTTAAAACATGAAGTCAACTTCTTAATTTATTATTCTTGATCCATGCCGGGGATTGACGCTCGCTGGAGGTATGGCCGCTGCCCCGACCCCCTCCGGCTGGACGTTTCTGACCAACCACACGCATGTGCTGGTGTGCTTGGCGCAAAGCGAGTCGATCACCCTGCGCGAGGTGGCGCAGCGGGTGGGGATCACGGAGCGGGCGGTCCACGCGATCGTCAATGCGCTGGAGCAGGAGGGTGTCCTGACCCGCACGCGGGAGGGCCAGCGCAATCGGTACAAGATCAACCGCAGCTACCGGCTCCGGCATCCCCTCGAGTCCCACCGCAAGGTCGGCGACCTG
>CAYZCV010000203.1:0-4973 GCA_964476965.1 uncultured Opitutus sp.
CCCCGGCCGCGCGCGGCACGCACACGAACCCCGGCCAGGCCGCTCCCATGGTCAATCTGGGCGACGGCGGTGCGAGCGCCCTGCCCCGCCTCTTCCAGGGCCGCTTCGTGTCCACCCGCAATCCCTTCCGCCCCCGCCGGCCCTATGATTTCCAGCTGACCGATGAGCGCGGCGAACGCTACGCCTACCTCGACACGAGCAAGCTTCTCCTCACGGAGCAGATCGACAAGTACCTCGAGCGCACCGTGGTCGTCTACGGCGCCGCCAAGCCCGTCACCGGCACCCGCGACATCGTCATCGAGGTCGAGTCGCTGCAGCTGCGCTGAGCTGCGCTCCGCGCAGCGGGAGACCGGAGACGGGAATCCGGAGTCCGGACAACGTGATTCCCGGAACTCTCCTCCGGTTTCCTGTCTCCCGTATCCTGCCTTCTGACTCCTGAATTCTGACTTCTGACTTCTTTCCGTAGCATGTCCCTCATCGACGGTAACGCCATCGCCGCCAGCCTCATTGCCGAACTCACGGCCGAAGTCGCCGCCCTGCCGGGCCGCCGGCCCTGCCTCGCGCTGGTGCGCGTCGGCGAGGACCCCGCCTCGGTCTCCTATGTTCGCAAGAAGGAGCAGACCGCGGCCGCGATCGGCGTCGACAGCCGCATCATCCTGCCCGCGGTCACCATTTCCCAAGGCGAGCTCTTTGCGCTGATCGACGAGCTGAACGCCGACCCGGGGGTGGATGGCATTCTCGTACAGTCACCGCTGCCCAAGCACATGGATGAGGTCGCCGTGTTCCGCCGAGTCGCGGCGCACAAGGACGTCGACGGCTTCAACACGATCAATCTCGGCAAGGTCGCGCAGGAGGACGATACCGGCTTTGTCGCCTGCACCCCCGCCGGCATCATGGAGCTGCTCGCCCGCAGCGGCGTCGACCTGAAGGGCAAGCACGTCGTGGTCCTCGGCCGTTCCCTCATCGTCGGCAAGCCCGTCGCCCTGCTCGCCCTGCAGAAGCGCGCCGGCGCCAACGGCACGGTCACCATCTGCCACTCCGGCACCAGCAATCTGTCGGCCATCACCCGTCAGGCCGACGTCCTCATCGCCGCCATCGGCCGGCCGGATTTCGTCACCGCCGACATGGTCAAGCCCGGGGTCGTCGTGATCGACGTCGGCATCAACCGCGTGCCCGACGCGACCAAGAAGTCCGGGTATCGGCTCACCGGTGACGTCCATTTCGAGTCCGTCGCCCCCCTCGCCGCGCAGATCACCCCGGTCCCCGGCGGCGTCGGCCCGATGACGGTGGCGATGTTGATGAAGAACACCGTCAAAGCGCGCAAAGCCGCGCTTTGAAATCCGAATGACGAAATCCGAATGGCGAATCGGCGTCGATTCGGACAGTCTCTCGATTACGCCGACCTAGCATCGCTCCCGACTGAAACTGCCAGCCGTCGCCCAGGCGAACGGGCCGGGTCCCATTTCGTCATTCGAGCTTCGTCATTCGGATTTTCCCCACTAGTCATTAACGCCTCCGGCGTAGGTATTTCCCCTCTTAGGCGCAGGGTTGCGTCCCGGCTCCGAATCCCCAATCTACCCCACGATGCTCGCTCCCAAGATTCTCGTGGTCGACGACCAGCCGATCAACGTGCAGCTCCTCAAGCGGAAGCTCGAACGGGAAAGCATCACCGTCGTGACGGCCTACTCTGGCCAGGAGGCCCTCGACCAGGTCGCGGCGGAGAAACCGGACCTCATTTTGCTCGATGTGATGATGCCCGACATGGACGGCATCGAGGTCTGCCAGCGTCTCCAGTCGCAGGAATCGACCCGCTCCATTCCGGTCATTTTCGTCACCGCCCGCAGTTCCAAGGAGGGCAAGCTCGAGGGCCTCGGCGTCGGCGCGGTCGATTACATCACCAAGCCGATCGACCTCGACGAGACCCTCGCCCGCGTGCAGACGCAGCTGCGCTTTGTCGCGATCAATCGCGAGATGCTCGACCTCCAGCGCCGCCTGGTGGAAGCCCGGCGGGCCGCCACCATCGGCGCCGTGACCCAGGGCATCGCCCACAATCTCAACAATCTCCTCGGCGTCGTCATCGGCTACCTCGACCTGATCAAGGCCTACCATGACCGGCCCGAGCAGGTGAAGAAGAACGCCCAGCACGTGGAGGAGGCCGTGCAGCGGATCGTTTCGATCATCAAGCAGCTCAGCTCGCTCGTCATCAAGACGCGCCTGCCCACGGAGAAATTCCGCCTGTCACAGCTCCTCGAGGGCGCCGTGAATCGCTACCGGACCGACTACAAGATCGCCTTCCCGGTCACGATCGACAATCCACTCGGCGACCTCGTGGTCGACAGCCACGTCGAAGTGTTCGAGGACCTGCTGTCGAAGATCCTGATCAATGCCTGGGAGGCCTACGATCAGGCCCCGGAGAATCAGCGTCCGATCACGATTCACACCAGCCTGGTCGACCGCGGCAACGAAGGACGATTCATCCGCATCACGGTCGAGGACCAGGGCAAGGGCATCGCTCCGGAGATTCGCGATCACATGTTTGAACCCTTTATCAGCAGCAAGCACACGGTCGGCGTCGGCATGGGCCTCACCGTCGCGCGCCACGCCCTGCGCAACATGGGCGGAGACCTCACCGTCGAGGACCGCCCCGGTGGCGGCATGATCGCGATCCTCCTTCACCCCGTCGAACGGCGCCGCCGCCAGAGCACCGATGTCTGACCTCGGCGTGAAGATCGCCTTCATCGGCGCCGGCCGGATGGCCTCCGCCATCGTCGACGGGCTCCTCGCCCGCGGCGCCGCCCGGGCCGACCAGATTGCGTGCCTCGGCGGGGCCGGCGCCAGCGCCGCCACCCTTGCTCGGCGCACGGGCATCACGCTTGCGCCGGACCTGCCCGCGCTCATCGCTCCCGCCGATGTGGTGGTGCTGGCCTTCAAGCCCCAGCACCTCGCCTCCGCGGATCCGCGGCTGGCGGAGCTGACCCGGGGCAAGCTCGTCCTGTCCGTTCTCGCAGCCAAGACGCTTGCGCGGCTCGCCCGCACCTTCCCGGAGGCGCGCGCACTTGTCCGGACCATGCCCAACACGCCGGCCGCGATCGGTGCCGGCATCACCGGCTGGTGCACCCACGCCCCGCTCACGCCCGGCGACCGTCGCCTGGTGACCGGTCTGCTCGGTGCGGTCGGCCGCGAAGTCGAGATCCCCGAGGCGCAGATCGACGCCCTGATGGCGATCAGCGGCTGCGGGCCGGCCTTTGTTTTCGAATTCTGTGCAGCCCTCCGCGAGGCCGGGATGCAGGCCGGGCTCGACCGGGCCACGGCCCAGCTCCTGGCCACTGAGACGATCCTCGGCGCCGGCAAGCTCATGGTCCACACGGGCGCCGAGCCCGAGGACCTGCGCAATCAGGTGACATCCCCCAACGGCACCACCTTCGCCGGCCTCAAGCGGATGGAAGCCCGCGATTTCCGCGGCATGATGGTCGAGACGGTCAACGCGGCCAAAGCGCGGTCCGAAGAACTCTCCCGCGATGCGTGAGGCGGCTTGAGTTTCTCCGGACCCATGGGTCCTATAGGTCCCATCCGTCCCATAGGACCTATGAGACCTATAGGACTCATGGGACGGATGGTTATTCCGATCCACACCTTACAAGCGCATGAGCTCCCTCCACGGCCGCATCCTCGTCACCGGCGGCGCCGGCTTCATTGGCAGCGCCTTGGTCTGGGCGCTCAATCAGCGCGGGCTGACCGACATCGTCGTCACGGATTTTCTCGGTTCGGACGAGAAATGGCGGAATCTCGTTCCGCTCACCTTCAGCGACTATGTGGAGGCGGACGCCTTCCGCGCGCGGATCGCGGCCGATCCGCTCGCCTTCGGTCCGTTTTCCACCGTTTTTCACCTCGGTGCCTGCTCGGCGACGACGGAGCGCAATGCCTCCTACCTGGCGGACAATAATTTTGGCTACACCCGCGAGCTCGCGGCCTGGTCCCTCGCGCAGTCCGCCCGCTTTGTCTACGCCTCCTCGGCCGCGACCTACGGCGATGGCGCGGCGGGCATGGATGACCGTGATCCGCACCTGGGGCGGCTGCGTCCGCTCAACATGTACGGGTACTCGAAGCACCTCTTCGATCTCTACGCCCAGCGCCATGGCTTCCTCGACCGCATTGCGGGCGTGAAGTACTTCAACGTCTTTGGCCCCAACGAGGATCACAAGGGCGACATGCGCTCGCTCGTGCACAAGGCCTTCCAGCAGATCCAGACCACCGGGCGCGTGCAGCTCTTCCGGAGCCATAAGCCGGAGTACAAGGACGGGGAGCAGAAACGCGACTTCCTCTACGTGAAGGACGCCGTGGAGATGACGATCCACCTCGCGGACCGCGGCCGCACAGCGGGCGGCCTGTTCAATCTGGGATCCGGCGAGGCCAACACCTGGCTGACGCTTGCCCGCGCCATCTTCTCGGCGCTCGGACGCGAGCCCGCCATCGACTTCGTCGACATGCCCGAGGTGCTCCGGGGCAAGTATCAGTACTTCACGCAGGCCGACATCGGCAAGCTGCGGGCCACGGGCTACGACCGCCCGGGCACGCCCCTGGCGGAAGCGGTGCGTGACTACGTGCAGGGATACCTCGTGACCGGGCGCCGGCTGGGGGACTGAGTAGTTCCCGCGGCCAGGTTGAGGAATCATACAGCCCGCGCCGAGGTTACGGCGCGGCCTTTCCGGCCGATCATGACAGTATGATCGACGCATCGCCCTCCCCTTCCCTGCCCGCGCATCCGCCGCCGACGTCCCCGTCGGCCATCGAACCGCCGACCGTTTGGGCACGGCTCTACCCGTACCTGTTCCTGACGGCCGCGGCCCTGCTGATCTCGAGCTGCACCGCCTAGGCGCTGGTGCGAGGGTCGGTTTGTCATCCGTCCCATCAGTCCCATGGTAAGCGTCCGACGCGGTGCCTCCACGTAGCGTAACAGCGAGATCTACGATGCA
>CAYZCV010000204.1:0-4953 GCA_964476965.1 uncultured Opitutus sp.
CGGCACGGACCTGATTTACCCGGTGCCCCTGCACCGCCAGAAGTGCTACGCCTCCCTCGGCTACGCGGAAGGCTCTCTCCCGGTGGCCGAAAAAGCCGCGGCCAACTGCGTGAGCCTGCCGATCTTCCCCGAGCTGACCGACGCCCAAGTTGATCACGTGATCGCCTCGGTGAATGCGTTCTGACCTTAGTCGGGGCGACCAACGATCTGTTTTTGCGGGAGTGAACAGAGAGAACGGAGTTCAGGATCTAAACCACAGATTCACACAGATGAACACAGATTGAAGCGCGGTATCTGTGTCTATCTGTGGATACCTCTGTTTTCTCCGTTCCCTCCTGTGAAACGGATTGATCGTCTTCAGAAGCGCCAAGTCGCGCCGATTTTTGAACTCACCTCGGTTCGCGTAAAATCCCAGCGGTCATCGATGATATTCGCGCCCTGATTGATGACGAAGAAGAGGTCGCTGCCCGCCGCGTAGGTCCAGCGCAGCCGGGTATTGAAGCCGAAGGCGCGGCTAAGGTTGTCGTATTGGCCCAGCACCGACCACACCAGCTGCGGCGAAAACTGCAGGGCGCCCCCGAGCTTGAGCAGACGCACCGGGAAGCGCGCGTAAGGCAGGTCGACCGCCGTGTAGTCAAAGGCCGCATCGAGATTGAAGACCGGCGAAGGACGCCAGGTGAGGGTGGTCTTGTAGAGCAACTGGTCACCGCCGTAGTAGAGTCGCTTCGCCGCGCTCACATTGGCCGAGAGCGGGCGCGACTTGGCGAGGGTCAGCGCGACCTCCAGGTGTTCGCCTTCGAAGTCGCCCGGACGCACGACCACGCCGTTGGCCACCCGGAAGGACTCCGGCAGGCGCTCGCGCTCGATCTTCGCCCGCAGGGTGAGCGTGTCGCCCCGCTTGGTCTCCGCGACGACCTCGGGACCGAAGGTTTCCTGTTCGCGATTGTCGTAGATTAGGCTGTGGCGCTGCGCGACGGAGAAGGAGGGCACGACGCGCTTCAGCGGCGCCGGATTGAACTCGTGATCGAGCTTCCCGGTGATGGTCCACACACCGCTCTGACGGACATTCCCAAGGGACGGGTAGTAGTCAGCCCCGACGCGGTCGAGGTAACTGGTGAATCCCCACGTCGGGCTGTCGTACTTGACAGCCCACCCGTAGGCATCGCTGTCGCGCCGCCGCCCGGTCGATTCCGTCGTTTGGAAGTAAAGCGAACCCTCCAGCGGCGAAGCCGCCTGCCCGAGGAAACGCCCGGTATTGTAGTTCAGGTCGAACCCGGCGAGCCACGCGTCGCCATTGGAGCGCGGATCGCCCCAGGTGCCGATCGTCCCGACGCCCACCTCGTCGGTGACGCGCAGCAGGACGCGCATGACCGCGAGTTCCTTGGCCTCGATCGGGCCCGAGGATTCGGTGCGCACACCGAGCAGGCCGAAATTCACGCGTCCCTCGCGTCCGGAGATGCGCGCGCCGCCGACGAGATCGACGACCTCGCCGCGCGGACCGATGCCGATCCGCCGCGAATGATAGGGCAGGGGATTGTTGTTGATCAGGCTGTACGAAAACACCCCGGCGTCCTGCAGGAAGAAGGCGCGCTTTTCCGGGAAGAAAACGGGGAAGCGCGTGAGGTTCACCTGCCGCTCGTCGACCTCGGCGTCCGCGAAATCCGTGTTCAGGGTGAGCACGGCGGTGGTGGATTCGGTCAGCTTGTAGAACACGTCGAGGCCTGGCTTGAGCCGCGTGGTCTCCAGCCCGGCGGGTTCGTCGCGGACATAGGTCAGCGTCGTGAAGGGGCGCAATTCGAGCCCGGACGCGCGGCGGAGCCCGCTGATGCCCGTGAGACGTCCGGCCGCAGCGAGGCTGTTGACCTCGTACTGACGCTGCCGACCGTTCCAGCGCATCCGCTCGCCAGTCCGGGCAATGTGGCGCTCGAGATTGAGCCCCCAGGCCGGGGCGCGGGCATTGAAGGAGAGGGTGGACAGCGGGATCGATCCCTCCGCGGTCCAGCCGGTGTCCGTGCGCCGCGCGACCACGTTCCAGAGCCCGTCCCAGTCGGTGTTGAGCGTGATGCCTCCGCGGATCAGTGCATCCTGGCGCGCTCCCAGCGAATTGAAGGCGAAGTAGTAGCCATTGCGCTGGTCGAGGAAGGGATCGAGGACGAGCACCACATGATCGTCGCCGCTGAGATCGGCATCGCGCTTCTGCTGGGTCGCCACGATGTCCCCTGGGCTGGTATCATGCGCCACCACGGCGAAGTAGAGATGCTGGGCGTCGTAGGCCAGATAGACCTCTGTGGACTCCGTCGGGGGCCCATCCGGCACGGGCTCCACCTGCCGGAACGCGCGGAGCACCGGCACAGCCTTCCACGGGGATTCGTCCAGATTGCCATCGATTTGGGGCGCGGTCTCGATCCGCGGCAAGGTCCAGTTCTCCGTGGATTGGGCCCATGCGTCCGCGGAAAGAACCAGGCTCAGAAGCATCAGGAGAGACCGAAAACAGCGCATGAACCCGCCTCCGAGCAACCGCTCTGCCAAGGGCGGCGCTATGAAGGGATTTCAGGCGGGTAGCGGCTGATGGGGCCTGCGGAGGCCGGTCCGCCCGGTTCCCCCCGCCGGAAACGATGCTGGCGTACCGCGCCGGATTGGCTTCATTCGCGGGGATGATCGATGGGATACGTTTCAAGGTGTGCGGGCTGACGTCGTTGATCGACGCCGAGCTGGCCGACAAGGTCGGGGCGGACTGCCTCGGCTTCATCTTCCATCCGGAGTCCCCCCGCCGGGTCACGCCGGCCCAGTACGCGGCCATGGCGCCGCGCCTTCCGTCGCGTCGCAAGGTGGCCGTCTTCGTCGAGCCCGCCGCGGCGGCCCTGGCCGAGGCGGCCGCGCTCGGATTCGATTTCTTTCAGATCCACTTCCGTCACGACCGGCCCCTGACCGAGGTGGCGGCGTGGTCCAAGGCCGTCGGAGTGGACCGGCTCTGGCTGGCCCCCAAGCTCCCGCCGGAGGTCGATGCGGATCCGCGGTGGCTGCCGCTCGCGCGCTATTTCCTGGTCGATACCTTCCACGCCGGCTTCGGCGGTTCGGGCAAGGTGGGCGACTGGAGCAAGTTTGCCCGACACCAGTCCGCCCATCCCAAGCACGTCTGGATCCTCGCCGGGGGACTCAATCCCGAGAACATCGCGGACGCGCTGACCCGCAGCGGCGCCAAGTTCGTCGACGTCAACAGCGGCGTGGAGGCCGCGCCCGGCGTCAAGGACTCCGAGCGCCTCAAAAAATTTGTGGTCGCACTCCATCAGGCCCGGACGGCCGCTGCCTCGTGACGGTACGTTTTCTCCAGATTTTCGTCGGGCTGCTCGCCCTCGCCGCCGCGACCACGCTCGCGGCGCAGAGTGATCCCGCGCCGCTCGTTGTCTTCACCCCGGCCGTGGTCGAGCTCCCGCCCGATCCCCGGGCGGATGAGGCCGCCGTAGCCGCCGACACTCGTCCGGTCGAATCGTGGCTTGAGGCGCAGATTGAGCTGTCCCGCCGTGGCTTTTCCTGTGGACCGATCGACGGGGTGGGCGGCGCGCAGACCGGGGCGGCGCTCCGCGCCTTTCAGTTGGCGAAGGGCCTCGAACCCAACGGCCGTCTCGACACCGCAACACGGGCAATTCTTCAGCTGACGGCTCCCGCGTTCTTCGTCCGCTCACTCTCCGCTGAGGACCTCGCGGCGCTGCAGCCCGTGAGCGAGACTTGGCTGGGCAAGTCCCAGCAAACGGCGCTTGCGTACGAAACCGCGCTGGAGGCCATCGCCGAGCGCTACCACGCCCACCCGAATCTGGTGAAGAAGATGAACCCGGAGGTCGATTGGGCCGCGGTCACGCCCGAGACGCCCATCACCGTCCCAGCGATCGAGCGGCTCTTCCGCAACATCAAGGCCGCGCGGATCCACATTCGATTAGAGGCTCGCACGCTGCAGGCGCACGACGCCGACGGCGGCGTGATTGCGCATTTTCCGGTGAGCATCGCCCGTCGGGTCGACAAGCGTCCGGTCGGCGAACTGAAGGTCACGGTGATCGCACCGGATCCCAACTACACTTTCGATCCGGCGGTGTTTCCGGAGTCCGAGGAAGGCCGCGAGCTCGGCCGCCGACTGATCCTCCCGCCGGGCCCGAATAATCCCGTGGGCCTCGCCTGGATCGGCCTCAGCCTGTCCGGCTACGGCATCCACGGCACGCCGATCCCCGAACACGTCGGCCGGACCGAATCCCATGGCTGCTTCCGCCTCGCCAACTGGGATGCCCGCGCCTTGGTCGACCTCGCCTGGGTCGGCCTGCCGGTCGTGGTCGAGCCCTGAACGATTAGATCCGGTCAGGTCCCCCTGCGGTTAAGAGGAAGCTAGCCACGATCCACTTTAACCACAGATGGACACAGATTCACACAGATGCGATCCGGGCAGATGGGTTTCATCTGTGCCCATCTGAGTTCATCCGTGGTTAACATTTTGATGGTCTTATAAATCCACGTTGGGCTTTCCAGCGACCGTACGCGGGCTTGCGCTCGGAATGCCGTCTGGCACTTTCCCGGGTTTTTCCCATGGAATCGTCTCTTCGCTCCCTCGGTAGCATCATCTTCCTTAGCCGGTGGCTGCAGGCTCCCCTGTACATCGGCCTGATCGTAGCCCAGGTGGTCTACGTCTACCGCTTTCTCGTCGAGCTGTCGCACCTCATCGGATTCGCGGTCCTCGGTCACGCCGCCCCAGATTCGGTTCCGGCGACAGTGACCGACCCCGAAACGATCGTCATGCTCACGGTGCTGGGCCTGATCGACGTCGTGATGATCGCCAACCTGCTGATCATGGTGATCGTGGGTGGCTACGAGACCTTCGTCTCACGCCTCAACCTGCAGGGCCATCCCGACCAGCCGGAGTGGCTGTCGCACGTGAATGCGGGCGTCCTCAAGGTGAAATTGGCCATGGCG
>CAYZCV010000205.1:0-4934 GCA_964476965.1 uncultured Opitutus sp.
CGCGGGGTGATCGACCAGTCGGCGGTCGAGTACATGTTGTACCACCAAAACAGCTTCGCACAGGTGAACCCCGGCCGCGCCTCGCGCGCCCGCTCCCAGAGCTTCTTGCCCTGCACGACGTGATTCGACTGCTTCCAGAATTGGTGTTCCGCCAACGTGCGGTCGTACCAGCCATTGGCCACGCAGCCGTGTCCCGCCGGCGGCAGTCCCGTGAGATAAGTGCTTTGCGCGGAGCAGGTCACCGCCGGGAGCACGGGCTTCACCCGGATCAACCCACCAGCCTTCGCCGCCGCCGTCATCCGCGGCGTGTGCTCACCCAACACCCGCGCCGTCAGGCCGACGACGTTGAGAACTGCGGTGCGGGTGGACGAACTCATGAAAGATTAGTCGGTCACAGAATTAACCACGGATTGCACGGATGACACGGATAAATCCCTCAGAGGCTTGGATCGTATCCGCGAAATCCGTGCAATCCGTGGTTAAAGGGTCTGGTCGAATCGGATCCTCACCCGAAACGCTGCATCAATTCGTCCATCGAGGCCTTCACGATCGGCCCGTGCATTTCGTGGACGTCCAGCCGGTCGCCCGGCGCGCGGACCATCGGGATCGTCAGCCGGCCGCCGAGGTGCTCGCGGAATTCCTCCAAGCCATCCAGCATGTCCTGTGGCCCCTTGGCCCCGCGGACTTGGCGGATCGGGGCAAAGAGCTCGAAGCCGAGTTGGACCAGCAGCTTCAGGATGCGCTCGCAGTGAACCTCCGGCAGCAGCCCCGTGCGCCGCGCATAAATCAGATCGAGGGCCATGCCCACCGCCACCGCCTCGCCGTGGCTGACGCGGAAGTCCGACAACTGCTCCAGCTTGTGGGCCGACCAGTGACCGAAATCCAGCGGACGCCCGGAGCCGCGCTCGAACGGATCGCCGCCAGTGGCGATGTGCTCCATGTGCTGACGCGCGCTCTCGCGGATCACCGCCTCGAAGGGCTCCGATTCAAAACGGGCCAGCGCCTCGGCCCGCGCGGCGATGAATTCAAAGAAGGCCGCATCGCGGATCAGCGCGACCTTGACCGCCTCAATCAGACCCGAGCGCCGGTCGCGCAGCGGCAGGCCCTTGAGGAAATCGAGATCGTTCACCACCGCATGCGGCACGGAGAACGCGCCGAGCCAGTTTTTCTTGCCGAAGAAATTCACGCCATTCTTCACGCCGATGCCGCCATCGCCCTGGCTCAGACTCGTCGTGGGCAGGCGCACCAGCGGGATGCCGCGATGGGCGGTCGAGGCAGCGAAGCCGACCATGTCGAGCATCGCACCTCCGCCGAGGACCATCACGAAGGAGTGACGACAGAGCTTGGTCTCATTGATCACCGACCAGACCTTTTGCAGGTGCTGGAAATCATTCTTCACCACCTCGCCGCCCGGGAGGGCGACCGGCGGGGCGACCAGTTCGACCTTGGCCGCGTTGGCCGCGAACCACGCCGTGATGCGCTGCTCGATCCCCCGAAAGGCAAATTCCAGCCCGCCATCCCAGAAAATCACCGCACGCGCGCGACCGCCGGGCTCGCGTGGCGTGAGGAGATCGGCGAGCACGGGGTTGTCCGGCGCGAAGACATCGCGCGTGAAGATCAGCCGGTGCTGGTGGGGAACCGCAATGGGGTGCGTGTGGGAATCCAACAGGTGGGACATGGGGTCAATTCGAGGCAGACAAACGCTGGGCGAGGCGTCCGAGGGGAATGGCGAGGGCACAGGCGATCGCGACCGGCCAGGCTCCCACGGAGAGCAAGGCCAGCGCATCCACGAGCGGAATAAAGGCAAGCAACCGTCCGACCTGCCGCCCCAGCTTGATCTTGGGCGCCCCCGGCAGGTATTCGCGGCGCGCCAGGAGGCTGAGCACCACAATGTAGCCGCCCAACAGCACCACCCACGAGACGAGCGCGGGCGTGAAGGCGTGACCCGGCACGGACGCCAGGGCCAGTCCGAGCAGCACCCGACAGCCCGCCATCAGCACGACCGAGCCCGTCCAGCGCTTGTGCAGCCAGTCGTAAAGGAGGATGCAGGCGACCAGCCCCAAAACCAGGCCGACGGCCGCGGGCAAGAGCAGCAGCAGCGCCGCACCGGCCACCAGCTGGATCGCACCGACCCACCCGGCCAGCGTGCGCGAAATGATGCCCGAGGGGATCGCCCGATCCGGGCGATGCCGCTGGTCGAAGCCCGCGTCAAAGACGTCATTCAGCGTCGTCCCACCCGCGTAGGCGAGGATGCCCCCGAGTGCGGCGAGCAAGCCGGTCCGCGCATCGGGCCAGGTCGCGGCGACCGGCGTGGACAGGGCGAGCGCGGCGAGGACATTGCTCACCACCGACGGGAAATTCCCGCCGCGGGCGAGGTCGAACCAGGCGCCAACCTTGGACATCGGCGCGATGTTCATGCGCCTGCCTCCCGCGCCACCGCCTGCGCGAGCTCCGGTTTCGCCAGCCCGCGTTCCGCCAACGCAGCGAGCGTCCACGCGTACTCGCGCACCAGCTGGTCCTCGATGCCCACGCGCAGCGCGCCGGGCAGCACCTCCCAGGTGTAGGTCTCCATCTCGAGGTGCGCGCAGGCCTCAGGCCGCTCCTGCAGCCAGTCGAGCGCACCCAGCAGGTGGTCGCGCGTATCCGAAAACGGCGCACCCGGCGTCGCATGCAACGGGATGTGAAAGTGCACGCGCCACTCCTCGTCCGGCCAGCCGGGCGTCGTATCCGCGAGCGCATCGGGCAGATCCACGTAACGCTTCCGCACCTCGCCCGTGGCCGCGCGTCCGGCGACCACCTGGTGCAGGTAGACCGGCTCGACAAATGGGGCCAGGGCCGCGCGGCCGGCCGCGTCGGGTTTCACGCGCAGCGCGGAGCTGAGGTGCAGCTTGCTCAGACGGATCTTGGCGGCGACGAGGCGGTCGAGCGCCACGCGGGGCGACTCGAACTCAATGCCGAGGTGACAGCAGTCGTAATTGAGCCCGACCTGCGCGGAGAGCTGCGCCGCATCCGGCTCGGCCGTGCGCCACGCGTCGAAGAAGTCGACCGTTTCGGCCGTCGTCTCGATCAGGCACATCGGCTCCGGCTCGATGCCCAGGTGCAGGTCGCGCCCGGTGCGCGCGGAGAGCTCGGCAATGTAGCGGCCGCAGGCGGCGAGGTTGGCGAAGATGGCGGTGCGGCGCGCGGGGTCGCCCATGAAGCCCTTGAAGGATCCGGGCACGGTGCTGACGCTGCCCGCGACACCGGCGGGGGCGAGCACGGCGATCAGGTCGAAGAGCCGTTGCGTGTAGGCGAGACGCTCGGGCGTGGACCAGTCGGGGGCGTAGACCTGTTCCTTGACGCGCGTGCCGTGAAAGGAGCCGTGCGGAAAACCGTTGATCGTGAAAACGTAGCTGTTGTGCGCGTCGAGCCAGCGGCGGAACGCGTCGAGCGTGGCCGGTTGCGCGAGCTCCTCGGCGGTGCGGGCGCTGAGGCGCAGTCCGATCGCATAGGGCTGGTAGGGCGACACGCGCCGGCGCACGGCATCGGTGTGCCGCTGCAGCGTGCCGAAGGTCTCCGCCCAGCCTTCGCCGCGGTGGACGTTCGTGCAGTAGGCGAGGTGGAGCCCGGCGTTGAGTTTCATCCCGCGGCGGCTCCCCCGAGACGGAACTTCGGGCACTGCGAGAGGAACTGCAGCGGATTGCGGTAGAGCATCCGGTCGATCCAGTCGGCGCTGTAGCCGCGGCGGCGCATCTCGAGCGCGGCCTTGGGGACGGCGAGCGGATCGCTGACGCCCCAGTCACAGGCGGAATTGAGCCAGAGGCGCTCGCCCCCGGTGATCTCAATCATGTCGACCGCGCGCGGCGGCGAGGACTTGGAATCAGGATAGAGCGTGATGCCGGCCCAGAATCCCTGGTCGAGCACGCGGGAGATGGTGTGCTCCTCGACGTGGTCGATGATCACGCGCTCGGGCTTCACGCCCGGGTGGGATTTCAGCACGTCGACGATGAGCTGCGTGCCCTTGAGCTTGTCCTCGAGGTGGGGCGTGTGGACGAGGATGAGCTGCTGGTGCTTCACCGCGACGTCGATGTGCCACTCGAGCACCTTGAGTTCGTTGCGCGTGTTGCGGTTGAGGCCGATCTCGCCGATGCCGAGCACATTGGGCTTGGCGAGAAACTCGGGGATCAGCGCGACCACGTCGGCCGCGAGGGCAAGGTCCTCGGCCTCCTTCGGATTGATGCAGAGCCAGCTGTAATGCGGCAGCAGGAACTTCGCGGCGCGCGCCGGCTCGTACTCGGTGATCTGGCGGAAGTAATCGCGGAAACCGTCGGCGGAGGTGCGGTCGAAGCCGGCCCAGAAGGCGGGTTCGCAGACGGCCTGACACCCGGCCAGCACCATGGCCTCGTAGTCGTCCGTCGTCCGGCTCACCATGTGGCCGTGGGGTTCGATGTAGCGCATGGCGGGCCTCAGGTGCGGGGTTTGTAGGCGCCGTAGGCGGCCTTGCCGGTGGAGACGTCGTCCGGGACGGTGGTCGGATCGCTCAGCGACTCAAGAATCCGTCGGGCCCGCGCCGGCTGGCCGTCAGCGAGCAGGCGCACGGCGTTGCGCAGGGCCTCGACCCGGTAGTCATCGGCCACGCCATGACGCTCCACGCGGTCCAGAAACGCGGCCACTTCAATCAGTTTGGCCCGGGTGGGCACGAAGCCGAGGTCGACCAACGCCGGGGAGGCGGGGCCGGCGCCGGATGCACGAGGGGTTGGGGTCGGCGGCATGGCGAAAACGGACGGTCAGAGTCAGTCAGGGCGCAGCATGGGTCAAAGCGAAAGAAGCGCAAACCGACCCGAGGACGGAGCGGAGGAGGAGGAAGCGGAGGAAACCTGAAACCTGAGACCTGAAACCTGAGTGGGTCGGATTCCGGGCACTGAGTCCTGATTTCCGAAACTCAGGTTTCAGGT
>CAYZCV010000206.1:0-4891 GCA_964476965.1 uncultured Opitutus sp.
AGATCCTGACCATGCGCAATGTCCTCAGCCTCTCCTACGGCGAGATTGCGCGGGCGCTCCACATCAACGTGGGAACGGTGAAAAGCCGCATCGCGCGGGCGCGCGAGAGCCTGCGCAGCCTGCTCACCCAGGCCGCCCCGGAATTCGGCGAGCAAAGCGCCCCCGGCGACTTCTTCGAGCCCGCCCGACCGACCTACGGCTGTCACCAGCCCGCCTTCGCCTGACCCGGCCACGGCCCTCCCGTCGCGCGCCCGGGAGCGCTGCGACGGGCGGCGGGTTTTGCTTGGACCGCCGACGCGAGCCGGTCCAAACCGGGGGCATGCCGACCGCTCCAGTGACCGTCTCCGCTGCCGCCGCCCGCCGTTTCCAGCTGCGGGCGCTGGGGCTTACGACGCCCCACGCCTCGGTGGCCGACGCCCTCGCGCACCACGGTTATGTGCAGATCGATCCGATCGCCATCTGCGGGCGCATGCAGGACCACATCCTGCGCAACCGCGTCCGCGACTATCATGAGGGGGACCTGCTGCGCCACCTGCACGGCGCGGACGGCGCGCCGCTACCCAGCGCGCAGCGCACCGCCTTTGAACACCACCTGCCGTCCACCGGGATTCTGGTCGCACTCGAACGCTCAGCCTGGCCACACCTGCTGACCGCGATGCAGGCCCGGACCCGGCGCGCCGGTGCCTGGTCCGGTCGCCTTTCGCCGCGCGAACGAGAGCTCGCCACGCGCATTCAGGCGGAAATCACCGCGCGGGGTCCCCTCGGCTCCGACGCGGTGGCGGACGACCGCCGCGCTCGCGCCGTCTGGGGTAGCGCGACGCTCGTGAAGTCGACGATGCAGAAGCTGTTCTTCCACGGACGCCTGCTGATCGCCGGACGCGACCGCGGACGCCGGCTCTATGATCTGCCCGAACGGGTCCTGCCCGCGTCCGTCCTCGCGGCGCGCGCTCCCGACGCCGACGAGACCCGGCGCTGGGAGATCCTGCTCCGCCTGCGCCAGCGCCGGCTGGTGACGCTCAAACGCGGCGAGCTTCCCTTCATTGAGGACCTCGTCCACCCGATCCAGGTCGGCGACCACCCCACCCTTCATCTCTTAAAGACCGATCTCCCCCTTCTCGCCTCTGAAATCGAAAATCAAAAATCGAGATTCGAAAATCCCCACCCGCTCCGTCTGCTCGCCCCGCTCGATCCCTTGATCTACGACCGCACGCTCACGCGTCGCCTGTGGGACTTCGATTACACCTGGGAGGTCTACACGCCGCCCGCCAAGCGAAAGCGCGGCTACTACGCCCTGCCCGTGCTCGCAGGCGATGCCTTGGTCGGACACGTGGATCCGAGGGCGGATCGGGAGCGCGGCCGCCTCGTGGTCGTCGGACGACGCCTCCGCCGCGGTCACGCCGCAGCCGATGCGGTCCGCAGCCTCGCCCGCTTTCTCGGTCTGCGCTGAGCTCCGGCGATCAGAAGAGATCGAGCTGGGCCGCCGCGGCCGACTTGGGGGCGAGTTCGACCGGCCAGGCTGGCGGAGACGGCACCCTCGGTTCGATCGCGTGCAGGATCGTCTGAAACAGCCGCGCCAACGCCGGCGCATGGCCATCGTCGGGGTGATGCAGAAAGACGTAGGGCGAACGGCCCTCGCTCATCCACCGCGCGACGACCGGCGCCCACTCCCGAAAAATCGCCGCATTGGCCTCCACCACCGGATCGCCGACAAAGCGCACCAGCGGTCGCGGCCCCGTCGCCGTGAAGCGGACCGGCACGCGCGGTTTCTTGCGCTGCGCATCCCGCGACAGCTCGTCCGTCACCTTGGCCGCAAACAGCCCCCGCGTATCGAAGATCACCCGGTCCACGCCGCGCTCAGCCAACAGCACATCCAGCGCCCGCTCCTTGGCGCCGCCATCAAAGAAGTCCAGGTGGCGCACCTCGACCGCATAGGCCTGATCCGACGGCAGCTGGTCAAGATAGGCTGCCAGCACGGGCAGCCGGTCAGCCCCGAAGGCCGCCGGCAGCTGCAGAAAAAACGGACCCCGGCGCGGCCCGAGGGGAGCCAGCCGCTCAAAGAAGCGCGCCGTGGCCTCGTTGGCGCCCACCAGTTGCCCGTCATGGGAGATCTCGCGCGGAAACTTGAAGCAGAAGCGGAAATCCTCCGGCGCTTCCCCTGCCCAGCGCTTCACCGTCTCGACCGAGGGCAGGCCATAGAAGGTCGCATTCCCCTCCGTCGTCCCGAAGACCGAGGCATACTGCGGCAGAAAATCCTCCCGCCGCGCCTCAGCCGTAAAAAACGTGCCCACCCACGGCGTGTGTGCCCAAACCGGGCAGCCAATGCGACAACAGGCGTTCATGCGGATGAAAGACGACGAGAAGGTGAAGCCACCGCCCACTGTCACGCTCCCGCCCGCGGAGGCAATCTCGTGTCACGGATTGCGTGACCCTGGCCGCGGGGCCCAATCCCCGCCGGCGCGGGGCTTGCCCTGGGGCACGAGCGCGGTTGGATGCCGGTGATGGCGCAATTTCCGGACAATCCGCTCGCCCGGCTCGATTTTGAGCGGCGCACGCTCGAGGAGCCCGGGTTCCGGCGCGAAGCCGGTCCGAAGACGGTTCGCCACGTGTCAGTCGAACGACGGTTTGGCTTCATCAACTGGTCGGCCCTGCCCGCGCATGGGCTCGCGGCGGCCATCCAGGGCGAGATCGCCTTCTTCCGCGGCCGCGTGGACGCCTTCGAATGGAAAACCTACGCCCACGACGGCCCGCCGGGCCTCGCGGAGGCACTCGGGCAGGCGGGCTTCGTTCCCGGCGATCCCGAGACCGCCCTCGTCGCCGACGCGGCCCGCGTCGCCGCCGAGGCGCTGACACTCCCCGATGGGATCCAGGTTCGCGAAGCGACAACGGCGGCCGACTTCGCCGCCGTGGTGTCCGTGGAAAGCACGGTGTGGGCGACGGACCGCAGTGCGCTAGGAGTGGAACTGGCCGACGAAAAGGCGGCAAACCCAGATCGCCTCCGCGTCTTTATCGCTTTCGCGGCGGAGATGCCCGTGGCCTGCGCCTGGGTTCGTCTGAATCGCGGCAGCACCTTCGCCGGCCTCTGGGGCGGATCCACCCTGACCGCTTGGCGCGGACGGGGGATCTATCGTCACCTCCTCATCCGCCGCGCGCGCGAAGCCGCCGCCGCGGGCTACCCCGCCCTGTACGTCGACGCCAGTCCGGACAGCCGTTCCATTCTTGAGCGCAACGGCTTCGTCCGCCTGACCGAAACCCGGCCCTACCTGTTTACAGGTTTCAAAGGGGATTGAGGACTTGCGCTTCGGAGTTCGCCCACATCCGATGGGCCGTCCCGCCCTTGGGTCGCAATCGTCGAGCGAAGGCCCCGGGTCGGGGCGCCGCCCATGCCCGCGTTAATCCTCAAAGCGATTCCCCCGGCCCTTCACCGCCGGCTCAAACAGCGCGCGCAGATTGTAGGTCGCACCGTGCAACAGGAGGCGGTCCTTGCGCTCGAACGCGGACTCAATCTCCTACCCCCGGCGATTACCCCACCGGAACCGGTCGTGTCCACGCGGCTTCTCAACGACGACCTCCTCGCCGCGGCCCGCACTCGCCGCCGATGATCGACTCGCTCAAGCCGTCAGACTCACGCCGCGGCAAACACGCTGAGAAGTTCGTTGATTTGCCAGCGAAAGCGCAGTTGCCCAGCGATGACAAGGCGTTGCCGAAAAAATTTCCGTCAACCGCAATTTCGCTCGCGGCGTTTGGCGCCGGCGCCTGACTCGCGCCGTGACCGACGACCTGCTCATCACGCTCAAAACCACGTTTGGCTACGACGCCTTCCGTCCGCTGCAGCGTGACATCATTGAGGCCTCGCTGGCGGGCAAGGACGTGTTCGCCCTGCTCCCGACCGGCGGCGGCAAATCGCTTTGCTTCCAATTGCCCGCGCTGGTGCGACCCGGCCTGACCGTGGTGGTCTCGCCCCTCATCGCGCTGATGAAGGACCAGGTTGACCAGCTGCAGGCGGCCGGCGTGGCCGCGACCTTCCTGAATTCATCCCTCGGCTCCGCCGAGGCACGCTCGCGTCTGGCCGGGCTGCATCGCAACGAGTGGCGCCTGCTTTATGTCGCCCCGGAGCGCCTGATGCTGGACAACTGGCAGGAGAACCTGAAGGCCTGGAATGTGGCCGCGATCGCCATCGACGAGGCGCACTGCGTCTCGGAATGGGGCCATGATTTTCGTCCGGAATACCGCCAGATTGCCAAGCTGCGCGAGCTCCTGCCGGACGTGCCCGTAATGGCCCTGACCGCCACCGCGACCGAGCGGGTGCGGACGGACGTCATCAAGCACCTGAAACTGCGAGATCCGCAGATCTATGTCGCCAGTTTCAACCGGCCCAACCTGACCTATCGCGTCACGCCCAAGGACCAGCCGGCCAAGCAAATCATGGAGTTCGTGAAACGCCGCGAGCACGAGAGCGGGATCGTTTACTGCGCGACCCGCGCCACGGCCGACCGTACGGCGGAGGCCCTCGCGGCCCGCGGATTGCCCGCCCGGGCGTATCACGCCGGGCTCGACGCGGAGGAACGCGCGCGCAATCAGGAGCTCTTCCTCCGGGACGAGGTGCGCATCATGTGCGCGACGATCGCATTCGGCATGGGCATCAACAAGCCAAACGTGCGCTGGGTGATCCACTACGACCTGCCCAAGAACATCGAGGGCTACTATCAGGAGACCGGGCGCGCCGGCCGCGACGGCCTGCCGGGCGATTGCCTGCTGCTGTTCAGTGCGGGCGACGCGGCGAAGCAGACGCACTTCATCGACGAGATGACCAATGAGCACGAGCGCAACGTCGCGCGTCCGAATACGTCTTCTGCAGCCGTGCCTCGGTGGCCTGCAGCCGCTCGTTGAACTT
>CAYZCV010000207.1:0-4618 GCA_964476965.1 uncultured Opitutus sp.
CCAAGGCCTCGCTCGAGACCGAGTCGTTCATCTCCGCCGCCTCCTTCCAGGAGACGACGCGCGTGCTGACCGATGCCTCGACGCTGGGCAAGATCGACAACCTGAAGGGCTTCAAGGAGAACGTGATCATGGGTCACCTCATCCCGGCCGGCACGGGCCTGCCGACCTACAAGAAGCTCCGCATCAGCCTGCCGTTCGGCGCCGACCTCCCTGAGGTCGAGGCCAAGGCGCCTGAGGCCAGCTAAAGCTCCCAGCTCCCTTCACTTCAAAGGCCGCGAACGTTGTTCGCGGCCTTTTTCTTTTCGTGACGCGGAGGCCCGCCGGTCTGCGCCCTTCGCGCCGGGACCGGCGCGTTGCGGATTGCGCTTGGCCGGTCCCGGGGTTTGCTGGTCGCCGCCACCGTGCCCCGCGGTCCATCGCGGTGTGATTCCGGAATTTCACCGCACCCCCGAGACTCCTCTCTGCATGCTGCCCTTCGCCCTGACCATCTTCACCGGCGCTTTCCTGCTCTTCCAGGTTCAGCCGCTGATCGGAAAGTACATCCTGCCCTGGTTAGGCGGCAGCCCGGGCGTGTGGACGACCTGCATGTTGTTCTTCCAGGCGCTGCTGTTGGGCGGTTACGCCTACGCCCATCTCTCGACGACGCGGCTCACGCCCCGGCGCCAGGTGATCGTCCACCTCGCCCTGCTGCTGCTGGCCGTGCTGCTATTGCCGATCACGCCCTCGGAATCCTGGAAGCCCGCCGCCGGGGGCGATCCGGTCCTGCGGATTCTTCTGCTGCTGACGGTGACCCTCGGGCTCCCGTATTTTGTCCTCTCCTCGACCGGACCTCTGCTGCAGCACTGGTTCGGCCTGACGCGACCTGGGGTGTCCCCGTACCGCCTGTATGCCCTGTCGAACATCGGGTCGCTCCTCGCGCTGATGAGCTACCCGTTCTATTTTGAGTGGGCCTTCACCCGGCAGCAGCAGGCGGCTCTCTGGTCGGTCGGGTTGGGCGTGTTCGTCCTCGTCTGTGCCTACTGTGCGCTGCAGGTCCGGAAGGTGGCCGTCGCTGCCGGAGGAACAACGGGGCAGGGGGAGGGGGGCGCGGCGGCCCCTGCACAGCCGTCCTTGGCCGACCGGATCATGTGGGTCGTGCTGCCGGTCATCGCCTCGGTGCTGCTGCTGGCGACCACCAACAAGCTTTCGCAGGATGTGGCGGTCATTCCCTTTCTCTGGGTCCTCCCGTTGGGGCTGTACCTGCTGACCTTCATCCTCTGTTTCGACCACGCGCGCTGGTACAACCGGAACCTTTTTGCCGGCCTGCTCGTGATCGGAATCGGGGTGGTCTGCCACCTGTTGTTCGAGGACAACGGGGCCCCGCTGGGCCTCCAGGTTGTGGGCTATGCGCTGACGCTCTTTGTTGCCTGCATGGTGTGCCATGGGGAGCTGTACCGCCTGAAACCGGCCACGACCCACCTGACCGCCTACTACCTCTACATTTCGGCGGGTGGCGCTTTGGGCGGCCTGCTGGTCGGCGTGATCGCCCCGCTGGTGCTGGATCAGTACCTCGAACTTCAGGTCGGACTGTGGTCGCTCACCTATCTCATGGGGTACGTTTGCCTGAAGGAGGAAAATCGTCAGCTGCCGCTGAGTGCGGCGATTGGGCTCACGATCCTGGCCGCGATCATGCCGGCGCTGCAGGTCAATGTCTTCTCCAGCGGCTGGGGCGTCCTGGGGGAGGATCTGGTGGATGCCTACCGCGGATTCTATGCCGAGCACTGGAAGGAAGCCGCCCTCGTGGGAGCCTTGATCCTGCTCTGCTTCTTTGATCGCCGAAAGGGGTTTTTGCGCGAGTGGCAGCCGCGGATGGGCGGATTTGTGATGTTCCTTGCCCTCGCCCTGGCCGTGACCTTCTTCGTCGAACTGCGGCAGGCAAGTCGCTTTGTCATCGAGGGAACGCGGAATTTCTACGGCATGCTCAAGGTGGTTGAGTACAATGCCGATGATCCCACGACGCATTACGACATCCTGCTCCATGGCGGCACGACCCACGGCCTCCAATTTCGCGATCCCTTGTTGTCCATCCTGCCCACGACGTATTACGGGGAATCCAGCGGAGTGGGCCGGGCGCTGCGCAATCTGACCGGGCCCGACCAACCGCGAAAGTATGGGCTGGTGGGCTTGGGCACGGGTTCCTTGGCGACCTACGGGGAGGCGGGCGATGCCATGCGCATCTACGAGATCAATCCCGAGGTGGAACGGCTGGCCCGCAGCCGCTTCCGCTACCTCGAACAATCTCCGGCGGACGTGCAGGTGGTTCTCGGTGATGCGCGCCTCTCGCTCGAGCAGGAGCTGGCGGAAGGCCAGCGGCATGAGTTTGACCTTCTGGCGCTCGACGCGTTCAGCAGCGATGCGATCCCGGTCCATCTGCTCACGCGGGAGGCGATGGAGCTCTATCTGGCTCATGTGAAGGCGGACGGTGTCATCGCGGTGCACATCTCCAACCGCTACCTGGATCTGGAGCCGGTGGTGGAGAATCTGGCCCGGCACTTTGGACTGAGCTTTGCCATCATCAACGACAGCGATCCGGAGAACTGGTGGGTTTACCGCACCACCTGGATCCTGCTGTCGCGCAACCAGGCCTTCATGGACCAGGCGGCGATCGCGGACTTCATGTCGGCGCCGCCCTCGCGCGAGAACGATGTCGGTTTGTGGACGGATGAGCAGGCGAGTTTGTTCAAGGTGTTGCGCTAGGGCAGGGAAGGCATTTCTTCGGCCGCGATGAACTTCCTCGTCACGACGCTGGGTCGATTGCGGGCCATCGGATTTCTCGAAGGGCTCTCGTTCATTCTCTTGCTGGGGGTGGCCATGCCGCTGAAGTACCTCGCCGGGCAACCTGAGGCCGTCCGCGTGGTTGGAATGGCGCATGGACTTCTCTTTCTCCTCTACCTTGGGGCGACCGCGCAGGCCGCCCTCGAATACCACTGGCCCTGGCGGCGCACCCTGCTCATCGCCGCGGCCAGCTTGATCCCTTTCGGTCCCTTCTATGTGGACCACAAATACTTGCGTAGTTGAATCTGAACCGCCCAGCGAGCCGGCGGCTGCTTTTTGTGAATCGGTTGTGAATAACTCCGTCTTGTCAACGGGCGTGCTGGCGGAATGCTGGCGGTCCCTCCCGCCAAAGCGGCTTGTAGAGCTTAGCTCCCTGCCGTTTATCGCCCGGCCCTCGTGGCCGGGCGTTTTTTTTGGCGGGTACGGGAAAGCGCGGTAAATCCGGGTTTAAGTCTTGTGTTCCGCTGGCCAGGGCCGAGCATCCGACCCCTTTCGTCTCAATCTTCGCGCGTCCCTCGGTCTTCACTGACTGACGAACACCCGCCCGCGAGACCGGATTCCCTCCGGATTTCGCGCAATGTGTGGTTTTCGCCAGAAAGTGCTTGCCGAGCTTTTGACGCTTCCCCACTTTTCTCCTCTTTTCCCAAATTTTCATCCTCCACTTCGTATGCCGACCATCAACCAACTCGTGCGCAAGGGCCGCCGCCAGATCAAGGCGAAGTCAAAGTCGCCGGCTCTGTCTGGTAACCCGTTCCGCCGTGGTGTCTGCGTGCAGGTCATGACCCGCACCCCCAAGAAGCCGAACTCCGCCATCCGCAAGGTCGCCAAGGTTCGTCTGACGAACGGCAATGAGGTCATTTCCTACATCCCGGATGAGGGCCACAACCTCCAGGAGCACTCCATTGTGCTCGTTCGCGGTGGCCGAGTGAAGGATTTGCCCGGCGTTCGCTATCACATCGTGCGTGGCACGCTGGACGCCACCGGCGTCGAGAAGCGTCGTCGCAGCCGCTCCAAGTACGGCGTCAAGCGCCCGAAGGAAGCCAAGAAGTAACCGCCGCCCCCAAGGAGAATTTAGACCATGTCACGCCGTCACAGAGCCGACAAACGCCAAGCCGAACCGGACGTTCGCTACAACAGCCCGCTCGTTGCCCATCTGGTCAACGTCATCATGAAGAGCGGCAAGAAGAACGTCGCCGAGCGCATCGTTTACGGCGCCTTCGAAAAGGTCTCCGAGAAGCTGGAGAAGGGCGACCCGGTCGACCTCCTCATCGGCGCGCTGGAGAACGCCCGCCCCCGCCTCGAGGTCAAGAGCCGCCGCGTCGGTGGTGCGACCTACCAGGTTCCGATCGAAATTTCGTACGAGCGCCAGGAGAGCCTCGCGCTTCGCTGGATCGTTGACGCCGCCACCGGCCGCAAGGGTACCCCGATGAAGGACGCCCTCGCGGCGGAGATCATCGACGCCTACAATAACACGGGCTCGGTTGTGAAGAAAAAGGAAGACACGCACAAGATGGCCCAGGCCAACCGTGCGTTCGCCCACCTCCGCTGGTAAGGTAAGAAGGTCCAATCATGTCCGTCGAAGCTCCCAAGATCACCATCGTCACCGAGCGCTCCAAGATCGCTGCGGTCAACTCCAAGGACCGTCCCTTCCCGCTGGAATGGACGCGTAACATCGGCATTGCTGCGCACATCGATGCGGGCAAGACGACCACCACGGAGCGCATCCTTTTCTACTCGGGTGCGGTGCACAAGATGGGCGAAGTCCATGAAGGCACCACGGTGACCGACTGGATGGAGCAGGAGC
>CAYZCV010000208.1:0-4599 GCA_964476965.1 uncultured Opitutus sp.
CACCGGCCGCAGCGCGGTCGCGGCCGTTCCCGCCGCGATCGCCTCGCGCAGCGCCTCGTCGACCTCCATCCACTCATAGACGCCGACCCGGCCGCAATGCCCGCGCTGGTCGCATGCGGCGCAACCAAGTCCTCGCCGGTAGGCCGGGCCGGGCGGGCGGGCGAGCCGCCCACGGCCGTCATCAGCGGGCCCGTCCGGCTCGGCACACTGGCGGCAGAGCCGGGGCACCAGGCGCTGGGCCACGACCGCCTGCAGCGCCGCGGCGAGCAGGTACGGCTCGACGCCCATGTCCAGGAATCGGGCCACCGCGCCGACCGCATCGCCGGCGTGCAGCGTCGTCAGGACGCGGTGCCCGGTCAGGGCCGCCTGCACCGCCACCCGCGCCGTCTCCTCGTCGCGGATCTCCCCCACCATGATCACGTCCGGATCATGACGCAGGAAGGCGCGCACCGCCGCGGCGAAGGTCAGCCCGACCGCCGGCGCGATCGCCGTCTGCGTGATGCCGTCGATCTCGTACTCCACCGGATCCTCGACCGTGAGGATCTTGCGCCCCGGTGTGTTCAGCCGGTCCAGCACGCCATACAGCGTGGTGGTCTTCCCGGATCCGGTCGGCCCGGTGATGGCGAGGAGCCCGTGCGGCCGGACCAGCACGCGCTCCAGGCCCGTCAGGACGGTCGGCGACAGGCCGAGCTCCGTCAGGCGACGGCCCTGCGCCGGTGTATCCAAAACCCGGATCACGACCGATTCGCCGGCGTGGGTGGGCAGGGTCGAGACCCGCAGGTCCACCGTGCGCCCCGCGCTCTGCACGCGGATGCGTCCATCCTGCGGCCGGCGCGACTCGGCGATATCCAGACCGGCGAGCACCTTGAGCCGCGAGATCATCGGCCCCGCGGGCGCCGCCGCCGGCACGGGCAGACGCACGAAGGCGCCGTCCACCCGCATGCGGACGTGAAAGGCCCCGGCAAACATCTCCAGGTGCAGGTCCGACGCGCGCTCGCGCACCGCGAGGCCCAGCAGATGGTCGACCGCGCGGACCACCGGGACGGGGGTGACGAGGTCGTCCGGCCCCTCGGCCTGCTCCCCTACCCGGTCCCCAGCACTGCCGTAGTGTCGGCGAATGAGGGCCAGCACCCGCTCAGGATCCGCCACGCGGCAGACCGCGGGGCGTCCGAGGGCTCCCGACACCTCGCGCGGGATGCGCGGATCGAAGGGATTTGCCACCGCGACCTCGACGCCGCCTTCAGAGGACAGCGCGATGGGCATGACCGCGAGGTCGCGCGCCAGCGCCGGGTCCAGCAGCGCAACCACCGCGGCGCTGACCTGCGCAGGCAAGTCGCACGTCCACGTCAGCGCCAGGTGTTCGGCAATCGCCTGCAGCACCCGGTCGCGTTCCCCGCCCGAGGGGTCGCCCGCCCAAACCACCCCTGCCGGGGCACGGGGGTCGGTCGCCACCGCAGCGGAGAGCTGCCGGGCTTCCAGCAAGGCCAGAACGGTCGCCGCGTGCGGTTCAAACATGCGCTGGCCCCAGCGACGACCCAGGAAGCGGCGCCGTCATGCGGCCACCCGCAGTCCGACCCACTCGAACCCTGGCGTAAACCGCCGAGAACCCCTGGAAACCTGTAGAGGCGACCTTGGCCCCAGGAACTCCTGTCGCCGGATTCGCTGACCCCGATCCCAAATCCCGGCCCAAACCCGGGCTCGGCGAGCCCGGCCACCAACGGGCTACAGATCGCGGAGCTTGATCCCCATCCCGAGCAGCTTGTCGCGCATGACGATCGGGTCCTGCGCTTTTTCCACGGCCTCGTCCGGCGAAACCAGTTCGCGGTTCACGAGGCTCATGAGGTGCGTGTCCATGGTGATCATGCCCATGGACGCACCCGTCTGGATGTCCGAATTGATGCGGAAGGTCTTGTTTTCGCGGATGAGCGACGCGATCGAGGTCGTGTTGACCATGATCTCGTAGGCCGCGATACGGCCGCCGCCGATCTTCTTGCACAGCACCTGGGAGATGACGGCCTGGACCGACGACGCCAGCTGCGTCCGGATCATGTCCTTCATATTCGCCGGAAAGGCGTCGACGATGCGGTCGATCGTCTTGGCCGCGCCATTGGTGTGCAGCGTACCGAAGACGAGGTGACCCGTCTCGGCCGCGCTGATCGCCGCCTCGATGGTCTCCAGATCGCGCATTTCACCGACCAGAATGATGTCGGGGTCCTGACGCAGGGCGCGGCGGATTGCCTCGGAAAAGCTCGGCACATCCATGCCGATCTCGCGCTGGGTCACGATGCAGCGCTTGTGCGGGTGGTAGTACTCGATCGGGTCTTCGATGGTGATGATGTGACCATCGCGGTTCTCGTTCACGTAATTGACCATCGACGCGAGGGTCGTCGACTTACCTGAGCCGGTCGGGCCGGTCACGAGAATCAGGCCGCGCGGGCGGTAGAGAAGCTCGCGAATCTTGTCGGGCAGGCCGATGTCGCGCAGGCCGAACATCTTGTTCGGGATCTGCCGGAGCACGAGGCCGTAGTTGCCCTTGGCCTTGAGGACGGACACGCGGAAGCGGGCCTTGTCCATGTAGGCGAAGCCGAAATCCGCGCCGCCCTGCAGCTTCACGCTCTGCTGGTGGCTGTCCGGCGTGATCGACAGCATCAGGCGCTCGGTGTCCGCCGCAGTGAGTTCGGGTCCCTCAATCGGGACCATGCTCCCGCTCAGGCGCAGCGTGGGCGGCTGGCCCACCTGGCAGTGCAGGTCGGAGGCATTCTGGTCGACCACCAGTTCCAGCAGGTCGTTCATTTCGTAGCTCATGGGCGTCGGGTCAGGGCGTTGAAATCAGGGGCGGTCTTCAGGGGTCATGGCAATGACCTCCTCCATCGTTGTCAGGCCGGCGGCCGCTTTGCGAATGCCATCTTCACGCAGGGACGGCCAGCCGCCGGCGCGGGCGCAGGCCCGCAGCCGTCCGCTCGCCGGCCCGGACGCAATCTCCGCCGCAAGGTCCGCCTCCACCGGCAGAAACTCAAAGATCCCGGCGCGTCCGCGGTAGCCGGTCCCGCGGCAGGCGGGACAGCCCGCCCCGCGACGCCAGCCATCGGTCGCCAGGTCGGCATACCGCGCGACGAGCGCCTGCTCGTGGGCCTCCAGCGTGGTTGCCCGCGCGCAGTGCCGGCAGACCGTCCGGACCAGACGCTGGGCAATCACCCCGCGCAGCGCACCCGCGAGCAGGTGCGGGCGCAGGCCGAGGTCCGCGAGACGCGTGACCGCCCCGGCCGCATCCTCCGTGTGCAGGGTTGAGAAAACAAGATGCCCGGTGAGCGACGCCTGCAGCGCGATCTCCGCGGTCTCCGCATCGCGAATCTCGCCCACCATGATGACATTGGGCGACTGCCGGAGCATCGCGCGCAGCGCGCGGGCAAATGTAAGCCCGGCCTCGGGGCGGACCGGGACCTGATTGACCCCCACCAGCGGGCTCTCAATGGGATCCTCCACCGTGATGATCTTCCGGTCCGGGCTGTTCAGGCGGTTCAGGCACGCGTACAGGGTCGTGGTCTTGCCCGAGCCGGTCGGGCCCGTGACGAGCACGAGCCCATCAGGCCGGGCCAGCAGCTGCTCCAGGTGGCGGTGTTGCTCGGGCCGCAGCCCGAGGGCGTCGACGGCCGGCTTTTCCGTGCGGTCGAGCACGCGCAGCACCAGGCTTTCACCGTGCAGCGAGGGCAGCGTCGACAGGCGCAGGTCGACCCGCCGCCCCGCCGATGAAAAGGCCAGGCTCCCATCCTGCGGCAGGCGTTTCTCGTCAATCGAAAGGCCGGCCAGGATCTTGATGCGCGAGGGCACCGCCAGCCGCAGCGCGGGCGGGACCGCGGGGCCGTCCTGCAGAACCCCGTCAATTCGCAGGCGCACCTGGGTTCGATCGGCCATCGGCTCGACATGAACATCGGAGGCCCGCCGATCGAGCGCTTCCTGCAGGAGGCTCTCGACCCAGGCCGTCGCCGCCGGCGGACCGGAGCCCGCCCCGGCCGGGGCCTCGTACAGACGCCGGAGGGCTTCGCCGAGGTCGGCGGGACGGGCGAGGACCGCCTCGACCCGGCAGGCGAGCCGGACGGCCAGCGCATCAACCCCCTCGGTCGCGAGCGGATCGGCCACCGCCACGCGCAGCACGCCGTCGGTCAGATCGAGCGGCAGGAGGCGATGGCGCAGCGCAAACTCCGCCGGCACGAGCGCGAGGACGGCCGGGGCAACGCTGAGGGTTCGCACCTCCACCCGACGCAGACCGAACGTGGCCTCCTCCCCGACGGCGCCGGAGGGCGGCAGCGGGGATGAGGGGAGGTCGCTCACGGGGTGAAGGACGGTAACCGGCTCAGCGGTTCAGACTCATGAGGAACTCGGCGTTCGACTTGGTCTTCTTGAGCCGCTGGATGAACATCTCCATCGCCTCCACCGGCGGGATGCCCTGCATCGCGCGGCGCAGGCCGTAGACGCGGAGCATTTCCTCCGGGTGATAGATGAGCTCTTCCTTGCGGGTGCCGGAGCGATCGATGTTGATCGCCGGGAAGATGCGCTTGTCGGAGAGGCCGCGGTCGAGGTGGAGCTCCATGTTGCCGGTGC
>CAYZCV010000209.1:0-4494 GCA_964476965.1 uncultured Opitutus sp.
CAGATTGCCGATGAAGGGGAGGGCGGCGAGGACCAGCAGTCCGCACGCTGCGATCGCGAGCTCCAAAAGGGCGTAGACCTTGAGCGGGTGATGCCGGGCCGACACCAGCCGAGGAAGGACCAGGCTGCCCAGGCACATGCCGCCCATGAAGGCCCCAAGCAGCACGCCGATCGAGATCGCGGAGGATCCGACAATCAGCGAAAGC
This sequence comes from uncultured Opitutus sp., assembly GCA_964476965.1. Classification (GTDB taxonomy): domain Bacteria; phylum Verrucomicrobiota; class Verrucomicrobiia; order Opitutales; family Opitutaceae; genus CAMAXB01. The sequence continues at coordinate 206 of CAYZCV010000209.1, forward strand.
ATCTGAAACCACACCACCTCGTAAATCAGGGCGGCGCAGCCGCTCCCGAGAAAGAAGACAACGAGGAGGGGAAGCAGACGCGGGGCAGGGGTTGACGCGGAGACGGACGGAGGCGTGCGGGGCATGGGAGGTGCCCGTCAGAAAAGGACGACGGAAATCGTCTGGCGACGAGAAAGCGCAGGCTGCAGCAACGCCTACATCGCCCGCGCTGTCGGATCGCGGCCCTCGTAGCCGAGGCTGCGACCGAGATCAGCGGCGGCACCCTGCACGAGCGCGGCAATCTCGGCGATACGCTCCTTGGGGAAGCGCACCACGGCCGCGGTCACCCCGATCGCAGCGACCACGGTGCCATCCGACGAAAAGACCGGGGCGGCCACGCAGCGGACGCCCGGGTGGTACTCCTCGTTGTCGAAGCTGTAGCCCCGCTTGCGGGTCAGCTCAGCCTCGCGCCGGATCTCCTCCAAGGTCAGCTGCGTGTGCTGGGTGCGGCGCTGCGGTGTCTTGCGGCCGAACAGCTCGCCCAAACGCTGCTCGTGCAGGTAGCCGAGGAAGATTTTTCCCGTGGAGGAACAGTGAAGATCGGCCAAGTAGCCCGGGCGGGAGGCGACGCGCAGCGGGTGGGGACCGTCCTGGACGGCCACGATCAGGGCGCGGTCATCGCAGGGGATGGCGAGGTGCGAGGTTTCCACGGAATCAGCCGTCAGCTTCTGCAGGACCGGCAGCGCGGCCGAGCGGATCTCGACCCCTGCGAGGGAGGCATTGCCGAGGTGGATGAGGACCGGACCCAGCTCGAAGCGACCTTCCACCTTGCGGACATAACCCTCGATTTGCAGCGTCGCCATAATGCGAAGGGTCGTGGTCACCGGGATGGCCAGCTCCCGCGCGATCTCCGCCGCCTTGAAACCGTCCGGCGACGTGGCCAACAGCTTGAGCGTCCGGCAGGCGTTACGCAGATTGGGAATGACATACCGCTCCAGCGCGGCACGGGGGTCTGACGACGAACTTTTTTTCATGGGGTGACGGACGCGCAAAACTCTGGGTATGTTCATCATTTGATGGCAAGTTCATTAGTGAATGCAAGGGGGCCGTTTTGGCCCTGTTTTTGGTTGCGAGGCGCCATCTAGTATTCAATGATGAATGGTGCGTTCATTAGTGAACGTTGCGAGATGACGGCCCGTTGGCTGTTGTTTCCCAGTCAAGCCCCGTACCTCCACCCACCCGAACACCCCTGTCCGCACCCGCGGAGAGGAATCAGCTGCGACTCCGGTCGCGCGTCAGCCACCCCCACCAGATGAACACCCACCCTCGGTCCACTGCGACCGCTGTTACCCAACCCCTCGCTTTCCGGCTCTGTGCCGGTGCGATGCTTCGCGCCTGCTTCGCGCTCGCGCTTGCCCTCACGCTCGCCCTTCCCGGCGCCCTCGCCCAATCCGGTGCCGGCACGGTCACGGGCCGCGTCCTCAATTCCGCCACGGGCACTTTCCTGCGCAATGCCCAGGTTGAACTGGTCGGCACGGGCCGCACGACCGTCACCTCGGCGGGCGGCAACTTCAGTTTCTCCGATGTTCCCCCGGGCGATGTGCGCATTGCGGTGACCTACACCGGCCTCGATCGGGCCGAGCAGGTCGTTACCCTGACGCCGGGCGGCGCGGCCAATGTCGAGATCAACCTGACCAGCGCCATCTACGGCGACCGGGTCGAACTCGATACTTTTGTGGTGTCCGCGAACCGTGAGGGCAATGCCCGCGCGATCACCGAGCAGCGCGAGGCGCTCAACGTGAAGACCGTCATCTCGTCCGATGCCTTCGGTGACGTGCCAGAGGGCAATATCGGTGAATTCCTCAAGCTGCTGCCCGGCATCACCGTCGATTTCGTCGAGGCCGACGTCCGCAACATCCGCGTTCGCGGCCTCCCGCCAAAGTACGCCACCGTGAGCTTCGACGGCCACCCCGTCGCCAACTCCGGTTCGAGCGACCTGACCCGCCTGCGCGCCCTCGAAATGGAGCAGGTTTCCCTCGCGACCGTGGAGACGGTTGAGGTCAACAAGTCCCCGACGGCCGACATGGCCTCGGCTGGCCTGGGCGGCACGATCAACACCGTGGGCAAGAGCGCCTTCAACCAGGTGGGCCGCTCGATCAAGTACAGCGTCAGCGCCGTGGCGAACGACTACCACATGACCCTCGGCAAGGATCGTGGCTGGGATGACGGCGAACACCGCCACGTCCTCCCGAACTTCTCCCTCGAGTTCATGGACACCCTGATGGACGGCCGCCTCGGCGTGGTCGCCGCGATCAGCCACTCGGGCTCGTTCATGCAGCAGAAGATCCTGAACAACTCGCTGGGCTGGAATGCGAGTTCCGCCGACGACATGACGGAGCTGCCGACCTACACCACGATCCAGCTCCGCGACGGGCCCAAGCCAACCTGGCGCGAGTCCGCCGTGCTCAACCTCGATTTCAAGGCCACGCCGGATCTGACCCTGACCCTGCGCACCAGCTACGGCGACTACGATGCCCAGTTCTTCAACAAGGACTTCAACATCATCACGACCGCGGCCGTCGTGAATACCACGGCGACGCCCGGCAACCGCACCGCGACCGAGCAGACCAGCATCGCACCCGCGGTCACCAACACCGCGTCCCGCACCACGATCTCCTCCAGCAACTCGCGCAAGACCGGCAACACCATCCTGCTGAGCCCCTCGGCGGAGTGGAAGAAGGGCGACCTGACCCTGCTCGGTTCCTTCGCCTACTCGAAGTCGATCAACGACTACGACACGACAGAGGAAGGTTACTTCCGCACGGTGACGGCCCAGATGAACGGCGTTTCCTGGAAGTCCTCGCTCGGCGGCAACCCGGGCGATTATCAGCTCACGCAGCTTCCCACCGTCGCCGGCGACACCCGCAGCTGGTATGACCTTGGCAACTACAACGGTGCGGCGCTCAGCGTGGTTGGTTCCGACCCGCGTCACGCCAAGGGCCAGATCTGGAGCAGCCGTCTGGATGCGACCTACGATCTCGGCCACCTGAGCATGCCGACCACCCTCAAGTTCGGTGTCCAGCACCGCCAGGACGTCTATGATGTCATCCAGTCGTACGGCACCAACTTCTCCGTGGCGACGAGCGCATTGAATCCGCTCCTGCCCACGAGCGCGACCAACATCAACCTGAACGACTTCAATGAGAACTATCCGGCCTTTGTCGACAAGGGTGTGACGGTCACCGACCTCGCGGGTCGGCGGCAGAACGTCCACCCGACGATCGACAATTTCAAGCTCTACCAGTTCTTCCGCACCTACGTGTCAGATCCGTCCGGCCGCACGATTCCCGCTTCCGGACCGTTCACGCCCAACCAGGCCGCCAACCTGCGGGGCTTCCTGCAGGCCGAGGGTGACGTCGAGGAGCAAATCCAGTCCGCGTACGCGATGGGCACGGTGAAGATCACGCCGAAGCTGACCGGCCTCGTCGGGCTTCGCTTCGAGAAGACCGAGACGTCGGGCAAGTCGTTCGACGACATCGGCAACGCCCGGGCCCGCGCGATCTCCGGCACGACGAACACGAACGATATCGGCTACATCACCGCGCGTTATGGCTCCCGTGTCACCCGCACCCGCGAATACGACAACGTGCTGCCGTCGGCGCAGCTGCGCTTCGAGCCGACGCGGAACTTCGTGACGCGCGCGGCTTACTTCAAGTCGCTCCTCCGCCCGGACTACAGCCAGCTCACGGGTGGCGTCGCCGTCAACGATGCGATCACCGAGCCCTTCGCGTTCACGACCAAGAACATCGATCTCGAGGCGGAGACCGCCGACAATTTCGACCTGGCCTTCGAGTACTACTTTGAGCCGGTCGGCGTCGTCTCGGTGAACTTCTTCTACAAGGAGATCTCCGACATCCAGATCGCCAACACGACGTTCATCGACCCGAACGACATCCCGGAGGCCATTGCCGATCTTGGCTACACCGCACAGCAACTCGGCACCACGTCGACGATCGCCACCCGCATCAATGCCGGCGAGGCCAACCTCAAGGGCATGGAACTCAGTTACAGTCAGGAACTCAACTTCCTGCCCGGCGTGTTCAGTGGCCTTGGTGTCACGGCCAACGCAACCTACGTGAAGATGTCGGATCAGGATATCTTCCTCACTTCGGTCGGTGGCGGTGACGGCACCTCCGAGTGGTCGGGTAACTTCATTCTGCGCTACAAGCACCGCCGGTTCAATGCGCAGATCTCCACGACCTACACGGACGATACCGCCCGTGCCGTCTCCGGCGTCACCTACTCCGCGA
>CAYZCV010000210.1:0-4493 GCA_964476965.1 uncultured Opitutus sp.
TTCTTCAAGCTGATGGCCGCGTCCTTCGCCCTCGGTGGCGTCGGTCTCGCCGCCGGCTGCCGCCGGCCCGAGGCCCACATCCTCCCGTACGGCAAGTCCGTCCCGGGCGTCATCCCCGGCCTCCCGCAGTACTTCGCCTCGGCCATGCCGGTGCGCAAGGGCGCCATCCCGATCCTCGCCGAGACCCACCAGGGTCGTCCGACGAAGATCGAGGGCAACCCGAGCTACGCGCCCTTCGGCGGTGGCACCAATGCCTTCGTCCAGGCCTCGGTGCTCGATCTCTACGATCCGGACCGCGCCACGACTTCGACCGTCCGCGGCGCCGCCGTGAACGCCGCCGTCGTCAATGATCTCCTCGCCAAGATCGGCCGCGAGGCCGGCAATGGCGCGGGCCTCGCCTTCCTCGCCGGCCAGTCCTCCTCGCCGACGCGCGCCGCCCTCGTGGCCAAGCTCAAGGCGAAGTTCCCGCAGTCCACCTGGGCCGAGTACGAGCCCGTCACCGACGAGGCCCCGCTCTCCGCCGCCCAGGCCGCGTTCGGCAGCCCGGTCAAGCCGGTCTACCAGTTCGCCAAGGCCCGCCGCATCGTCTCCCTCGACGCCGATTTCTTCCAGTCCGAGTCCGGCTCGATCTTCTACGCCCGCGAATTCGCCAAGGGCCGCAAGGTCGTCAAGAAGGACGACCCGATGAACCGGCTCTACGCGATCGAGAGCTCGTTCACCCTCGTCGGCTCCATGGCCGACCACCGCCTGCGCCTCGCGACGAGCCACATGCTGGCCTTCGTCGCCGCGCTCGCCGGCAAGGTGACCGGGGCCACGACCTTCGCGCCGCTGGCTCAGGGCCTTGAGTTCAAGGATCAGGACAAGTGGCTCGACGCCTGCGCCGCCGACCTGCTCGCCCACAAGGGTTCCTCCCTCATCGTCGCCGGCAGCCACCTGCCGCCCCAGGTCCACGCGATCGCCTACGCGATCAACGCGGCCCTCGGCAACATTGGCCAGACGGTTGACATGGTTGAGGTCCCGGCCGATACGGCCGCCTCGATCTCGACCCTCGCCGCCGCCATCAAGGCCGGCACGGTCAAGACCCTCGTCATTCTCGGCGGCAATCCCGCTTACGACGCGCCCGCCGATCTCGATCTGCCCGCGCTGATCAAGTCCGTGCCCGAGGTCGTCCGCTACGGCTACTACGTCGATGAGACGTCGCAGCTCGCCGGCACCCAGATCGCGGCCGCCCACTACCTCGAGTCGTGGGGCGACGCCCGCACGGCCGACGGCACCGTGGTGCCGGTCCAGCCGATGATCCTCCCGCTCTTCAACGGGCTGACCGAGATCGAAGTCCTCGCCCGCATCGCCGGCGAGACCGTCACCGATCCCTACACGCTGGTCTACAACACCGTCACGGGCCTCGCCCGCGGCGATGCCGCCACGACCTTCCGCAAATTCCTGCACGACGGTTATCTCGAGGGCAGCGCCTACCGCAAGGCGACCGCCCCGTTCAGCGCCAACGGCCTCGCGCCGCTCTTCGCGCTGGCTCCGTCCTACCAGGCTCTCTCGAAGGACAATCTCGAGGTCCGCTTCACGATCGACGCCAAGGTCGACGGCGGCCGCTACGCCAACAACGGCTGGCTGCAGGAATGCCCGGATCCGATCACCAAGATCTCGTGGGACAACGCCATCCTCGTCAGCCCGCGCCTCGGCAAGGAACTCGGCATCGATCCCGCCGGCTCGGCCCTCCAGGTCGCCCGCAAGGAGGTCGCGAACTTCTCCCAGGGCAAGGAAATGGCCCCGATCGCGGAAGTGACCCTCAACGGTCGCACCGTGCGCGGTCCGCTGCACATCCAGCCCGGTCTCGCCAACTACACCCTCGTCCTCCCGCTCGGCTACGGCCGCACGGTGTCGGGCCGGGTGGGGAAGGGCGTTGGCCACAACTTCTATCCGCTCCGCACCTCGGCCGGCCTGCACGCCGCGACCGGCGCCAAGATCACCCTCACCGGGGAGACCTACGCCCTCGCCAACACGCAGGAGCACTGGTCGATGGAAGGCCGCGACATCGTGCGCGAAGCCAATCTCGACGAGGTTGCCAAGGCCGACGGCCATGGCCTCGGCTTCGTCAACCACATGGGCATCGAGTCGCACTCCCCGCCGAATCTCGGCGAGGCGAACTCCCTCGAGGCCCTCGCCGCCCTCTCCCCTGAGGAGCGGGCCCAGCGCAAGGCCGAGCTCGCGGTCACCACGCCGCGCGGCAACGGCCTTTACGAGACCCCGAATTTCGACGGCGTGCACCAGTGGGGCATGTCGATCGACCTGAACACCTGCATCGGCTGCAACGCCTGCATCATCGCCTGCCAGGCCGAGAACAACATCCCGATCGTCGGCAAGGATCAGGTCATGCGCGGCCGTGAGATGCACTGGATCCGCCTCGATCGCTACTACTCCGACGGCAAGCTCGAGGCCGGCGCCTTCGGCGGACCCGGCAACAAGGAGATCCCCGAGGATCCCCAGGTTTCGATCCAGCCCATCGCCTGCGCCCAGTGCGAGCTGGCGCCCTGCGAAATCGTGTGCCCGGTCAATGCGACCGTCCACGACAACGAGGGCCTCAACACGATGGCTTACAACCGGTGCATCGGCACGCGCTACTGCGCGAACAACTGCCCGTACAAGGTGCGCCGCTTCAATTTCTTCGACTGGAACAAGCGTTCCCTCGACGAGCTTTACCTCGGGCCGCTGGGCAAGGCCGGCATGCCCGAGCTCGTCAAGATGGTGAAGAATCCCGACGTGAGCGTCCGCATGCGCGGCGTGATGGAGAAGTGCACGTACTGCGTGCAGCGCATCCAGCAGGCCAAGATCAAGCAGAAGGCCGCCGCCCGCGATTCCAACCACGTCGAGATCCCCGACGGCACGATCAAGGTGGCCTGCCAGCAGTCCTGCCCGGTCGACGCCATCGTGTTCGGCAACGTCAAGGATCCGCTCAGCGCCGTCTCGAAGGTCAAGGCCCTCGAACAGGACTACGCGCTGCTCGGCTACCTCAACATCCGCCCGCGCACGACCTACCTCGGCAAGCTGCGCAACCCGAATCCGGCCATGCCGGACTACGCGGACCTGCCGCTCAGCCGCCAGGAGTACAATTCCAAGAACCACCCCGCTCACGGCGACAGCCATGACGGCCATGCCAACACCGCGGTCTCGTCCCTGAACGTCGGAGGACTGGTCTGATGAAGACGATCTTTCGAAACCTGAAACCTGAGACCGGAAACCTGAGTCCAGACGTCAGAGGTCAGACGTCAGAGGTCAGACGTCAGAGATCAGTGGTCGGAGGTCAGAATCCGGGTGGATCGTCTTCTGTCTCCTGTCTCCTGACTCCTGACTCCTCGGCCCTGTCCCTTTCCCCTGCTATCGGAGGTAATTACTGATGTCCCACGCATCTGAACACGTCGCCGCACCGGCGATTCTCAAGGAGGTCAACCCGGCCCACTTCCCCCGGGCGACGCTCGTCGAGAACAACCGGAGCTTCGGCTGGATCACCGACAAGATCTGCGGGATCATCGAGGGCAAGACCCCCACCTGGTGGTGGGTCTGCTTCATCCTCGCCTGCTGCGTCGCGTCCTTCACCGTCGCCGGCATCACCTACCTCGTCGCCACCGGCGTCGGCGTGTGGGGCCATGCGAACCCCGTCAACTGGGCGTGGGACATCGTCAACTTCGTCTTCTGGATCGGTATCGGCCACGCCGGTACCCTCATCTCGGCGATCCTGTGCCTCCTGCGCCAGAAGTGGCGCACCTCGATCAATCGCGCCGCCGAGGCCATGACGATCTTCGCGGTCGTGTGCGCCGGCATCTTCCCGGTGTTCCACGTCGGTCGCGTCTGGTTCGCCTGGTACCTCTTCCCGATTCCGAACTCGAATGTCATCTGGCAGAACTTCCGTTCTCCGCTGGAGTGGGACGTTTTCGCGGTCTCGACCTACGGTACGGTCTCGGTCCTCTTCTGGTACGTCGGCCTGCTGCCTGACCTTGCGATCCTGCGCGACCGCTTTTTCGCCGCGGGCAACAAGGTTCGCTCGGCACTCTACGGCTTCTTCGCCCTCGGCTGGCGCGGTTCGAACCGCCACTGGAGCAATTACGAGATGGCCTACCTCATCCTGGCCGGCATCTCGACCCCGCTGGTTCTCTCGGTGCACACCATCGTTTCGTTCGACTTCGCGGTGTCGCTTCTCCCTGGCTGGCACACGACCATCTTCCCGCCGTACTTCGTCGCGGGCGCCATCTTCTCGGGCTTCGGCATGGTGCTGACCCTGATGCTGCCCCTCCGCGCGATCTACCGCCTCGAGGATCTCATCACGCAGTACCACATCGACTGCATGTGTAAGATCGTTTTGGCGACCGGCACCATCGTCGGCTACGCCTACGGCATGGAGTTCTTCATCGCGTGGTACGGAGCCAATCCGTACGAGGGCTTCGCCTTCATCAACCGCGCGTTCGGCCACTACGCCTGGGCGTACT
>CAYZCV010000211.1:0-4402 GCA_964476965.1 uncultured Opitutus sp.
GGCCGCGTGCTGCTCGGCTGGTTCCGCGAACGCCTGATCCAGTGCGATCCGGCCGCGGCGAAGCTCGAGTACACGGTGAAGCCTTTGCCGGCGGGCACCGCAGGGTCCTTCGATGTCGTCTTTGACTACGCCAACGACCAGCGCTTCCGCTGGCGGGGAGCGCTGGCTCAGGGTACGGCACGAATCGAGGCGGCGTATGGGGCCGAGAAGATTTCCATGCCGGGTGCGGTCAGTCTGCTCCCACCGGAAGCGGCCCTGGCGGAAGCCATGTTCTTCTGAGCCGGAGACTGCTCCGGTTCCGGAATGGGCACCCGCCGGGCGTCGTGATCCCAGTGGACAACTCCGAAGCCTTTCAAGCGAACTCACATGACTGAAACAAAGACTGACTACGGCCGCATCGTGATCGGCACGCAGGATGAACTGTTTTCGACTGCGGTCGCGCTCACGGCCGCGCAGGCCGAGGGTTCGACGTCCCGGAATTTTCTCTGGGCGCTGACCGGTGGCTCCACGCCGGCGGCCTTTTATCAGTGGTGCTTGCGCACGCAGGCCATCCCGCCCGCCCTGCGCGATCGCGTCCATGTAACGGTGAGTGATGAACGCCATGTGCTCCTGTCGAGTGACCAGAGCAACTATGGCAATGCGGAGCGACTGCTGCTGGCGCCACTGGGCATCCCGGTTGAGCGACGCCACCCGTGGGTGGTGGCCTGGCCGGTGGCGGAGGCGGCTGAGGCGTATCGCAAGACGATGCTGCTGCTGGCCGGCCCCGGCCGTGCGTATGACGTTTGTTTCCTGGGCATGGGGGACGATTGTCACACCGCATCCCTCTTCCCGGGCACCCCGCTCCTGCGGGACGACGGTGGGCTGCTCTTTGGCGGCCAGGAAGTACCGGGCAAGGGCTGGCGCCTGACGATCACGCCGACGGGGCTGCGGGCCTGCGGCCTGATTGTGGTGATGGCGCTGGGAGCCGGCAAGGCCGATGCCCTGCATCGGGTGCATCGGGGTCCGTTCAATCCGCTCGAAGTGCCCTCGCAGCTCCTCAAGGCCTGTGCCGACCGCGTGGTCTGGCTGGTCGACGCGCCTGCGGCCGCGCGGCTTTAAGTCCGTCGTGGTCCGATGCGGGGCAGCGGACAAAAACACCATTGAATCCTCGCGCCGGATAGCGAGGCTAGCGGCGCGAAGTGATTCCGGAGAGGTGGCAGAGTGGTCTATCGCGGCGGTCTTGAAAACCGCTGGGCCGCAAGGTCCCGGGGGTTCGAATCCCTCCCTCTCCGCCATTCGCGACCAACTAAGTTAACCCGAGCCCGGGGCGACCATCCGCGACCGGGAGTGCCGCAGACGGAGGGATGAGAACCCCTGGGGTTCGGCGGAGCCCCGCGGATGCGGGGCGTAGGTGGGGCCCCGACTCCAGTCGGGGAGTGCGCAGCACTGCCGCGTATGCGGCACCAATCCCTCCCTCTCCGCCATTCGCGACCAACTAAGTTAACCCGAGCCCGGGGAGACCATCCGCGACCGGGAGTGCCGCAGACGGAGGGATGAGAACCCCTGGGGTTACTTTCCAAGGGCTTGCTTGATCGACTCAGCGAGGGGCGTGGTGGGTCGGCCGATCAGCCGGCTCAAGGTGCGGCTCTCGTCGAGGAGGGCGCCGTTCGAAGCATCGACATCCCAGGCGGCGAGGCCGCCGGCGAGCGGCGCGGGCAGGCCGGCTTTCAGGAGAATGTCGCGATAGGTGGCCTCGGGAAGGTTCTGGTAGGGAATTGTCCGGCCGGACTGACGCGAGAGCTCGGCGGCGAGATCAGCCAGCGAATGCGCGGTGTCGCCCGCGAGCTCATAGGTGCGGCCGAATTCAATCCCGCCCCGGCCCGTGAGCGCGGCGGCCGCGGCCGCCGCGTAGTCGGTGCGCGCCGCCCACGAGATCCGCCCCGTGCCAGCACTGCCAACGAAGACGCCGTGCGCGAGCGCCGCCGGGATCGAGGCGGTGTGGTTCTCCGTGTACCAGCCATTGCGCAGAATGATCGCAGGCACCCCGGAGGCCTGAAGAATGGCCTCCGTCGCAAGGTGTTCTCCAGCGAGGCTCAGGGGGGAGGTCGCCGCACGGAGGAGGCTGGTGTAGATCACGCCGCCAACCCGGGCTTGCCGGGCGGAGGCGATGACCTGCTGGTGCTGGGTGGTTCGCTGACCGATCTCGCTCGACGAGATCAGCAACAACCGGTCGATGCCGGTGAAGGCGCGCTGCAAGGCGATGGGCTCCGCGTAGGTAGCTTCGCGTACACTGACTCCGCGGGCGGCGAGGTCGGCGGCCTTCGCGGCGCTGCGTACCACGGCGACGATGTCGTGGGCCGGGACTTGCGTGAGAAGGTGGTCAATGACGAGGCGGCCGAGCTGGCCGGTGGCTCCGGTGAGGGCGATCATGATGATGGGCAGGTTGAGTTCGGGCGGTTGTCTGGTTACCCGTCGTTTGTTAGTATCAAAAGAATACCATGAGGCTTGTCTTTCCACAAGAGAGGCGGTTTTTGTCACCTGGTTACCTGCCGGTAACCGCATTTCCATGAAACTGAATCTTCCTCCCGTGCAGCCGGGCAGCACGCAGGGCGAGCACTGTCCGGTGCGCGACGTACTGGACTGCATCGGCGACCGCTGGAGCCTGCTCACCCTGCTTGCGCTCCAGGGTGGAACGCTCCGCTTCACGGAACTCAAGCGCTCGATCGGCGACATTTCCCAGCGCATGCTCGCGCAGACCCTGCGCGCGCTGGAGAAGGACGGCTACCTTCAGCGGAAGGTCTATCCGTGCGTCCCGCCCAAGGTGGAGTACCGCCTGACCGATCTCGGACGATCCCTGCTGCTGAAGTTGGAGCCGCTGGTGTCCTGGGCCGAAGCCAATCACGAGCGCGTGCGCCGCGCGCGGAAGGCCTATGTACGTCCGACGGCCAACCCTGCCCGGTGACGCGGTTCCGCTCGAACGAGCGGCAGGGACAGACGGTGCTCCGGGCTTTGGCGTAACTCACCGCCCGGCCACGGCCACCGTCGAAGCCAGGTACTGCCGGTAGTCCTTGATCCGGTGGAACGTGAGGTAGTTGGAGTTGTGCTGGTTGTCGGCGCCGCCCAAGCCATCCTCATACGCGGTGCGAGAGACGGCGATCAGATCATCCCCGTCAAACAGCCAGTCGAGGTACTGGAAACCATGGGCGGAGAGATCCGGATGGTGCAGCACCGTGTGGTGCGGAGTCCACGTGCGCAGATCGGGTGAGGACATGAGGACGGCAGCATTGCGGATCCGCTCCACATTGCCCCCGGCGTGCTGGGGGAGAATGGCATTCGCCAGGGTCCAGTACCGACCGTCGCCCGGGTCGCGGCGGATCACGAATTTTTTGCAGCCGCCGGGGAAGTCGATGAAGTCACGGCCCGGATCAAACGTGGCCGTTCGGCCGTCGGCGGAGATGCGGACAATGGCAGCCTTCTCGGGAACGTCGCGAAAATCGGTGCGCAGGATGTTCACGATCTGGCCGTCCGGGGCGACCACCGCATTGCCCTCCAACCAACCGCCGAAGCGACCATCGAGATAAGTCGGGTCATGGCCCAGTCCGTTGGATGCGGTCCAACTTGACGCCTGAAGCAGGTCCGCATCCACGGGGGCGGAGAGCATGAAGGCGCGGAACATGCGGCCCCAGGTCTCGCCGCCCTTCTCGTCCTCCATGGCCCGCCAGATGCGGCCCTGGTGGATCACCACGGGCATGGGCGCGGTGTGGTAGCTGAGGTCAGGGAACAAACGGCCGCTCTCAGGGCCCGTCGGTTCGGTCCACGTCCGGCCGCCATCGAGCGAGCGGCGGATGGTGGCGTAGCCGGATCGATGCGATGCGGTGGTGCCCATCATGTACACGGCTCCCCGGTGCTCGAAAAGATTGGCCCAGAACTGGCCTTCCACGCGGCTGATCAGCTCCCAGCTTTCGCCTCGGTCCGTCGAGCGGTACACCTTGGTGACGGCCAGGGTTTTTTCGGTGCTCCCCGGCCCGAACTCGTCGTGCTTCGCGAGGTAGCTGCCATCGGCCAGCTTCGCGATTCCCGCCGAGCCCAGGAACACGCGCGTGGCTTTGGGGCTGTGTGCAATGACCACACCGGGTACGCGGTCGGCTCCAGCGAGCGGCGCGGCGTCCGCGGCGAGCCGGGAACAGGCGGCGGTCAGAACAAGGACGGCGAGGGCAAGTCCGGGGCGAACGAGGCGCATGGCAGGGGTGGGGCGGTTTTGCGACCAGACGGGATCTTCACGTTCTGGCGCGAACCAGAATGACCGTCTGGTCGCGGAGCAGGCGGAGGCAAAAGGGTGCTGGACGCGCGCAGCCGCGTCCGAAGGCGTTGACCGGAGAGCGGTGCGAGATGAGGACCAGCCTTTGAGATACCCAGCGGGGAG
>CAYZCV010000212.1:0-4366 GCA_964476965.1 uncultured Opitutus sp.
GTGTTGCAGTTCGGGATATCGAGGCCGCTCTCGATGATGGTCGTGCAGACCAGCAGCTGGTACTTGCCCGCCACGAAATCCGTCATGGTGCGCTCAAGCTCGTTCTCGTCCATCTGGCCGTGGCCGACCCCGATGGTGAGATCGGGCAGCAGCTCGCGCAGGCGCTGGGCGACGCGCTCGATCGTCATCACGCGATTATGCAGATAAAACACCTGACCGCCGCGGCGGATCTCATGGCGCACCGCGTCGACCACGATCTTCTCGTCGTAGGTGCGCACGATGGTCTGGATCGGGTGGCGGTTCACCGGCGCGGTCTCGATCACGCTCATGTCGCGCGCCCCGGTCATGGCCATGTAGAGCGTGCGCGGGATCGGTGTCGCGCTCATCGAGAGCACGTCGACTGTGGCGCGCAGCGCCTTGAAGCGTTCCTTGTGCTTCACGCCGAAGCGCTGCTCCTCGTCGATCACGACGAGGCCGAGATCGCGGAACTTCACGTCCGCCTGCAGTAGCCGGTGCGTGCCGATCAGGATGTCGACCTGGCCCGCTGCGGTCGCGGCCACGATCTGGCCGATCTCGGCGCGCGACCGGAAACGGCTCACCATCTCGACCGCGATCGGATAGCCGGCCATGCGTTCGCGGAAGGTGTTGAGATGCTGCTGCGCGAGGACCGTGGTCGGAACCATCAGCGCGACCTGCTTGCCGCCCTGCACCGCCTTGAAGGCGGCGCGGATGGCGACCTCGGTCTTGCCAAAGCCCACGTCGCCGCAAATGAGGCGGTCCATCGGACGGGCGCGCTCGAGGTCCGCCTTGGTCTCCTGGATGGCCCGGAGCTGGTCCGGCGTTTCGGTGAAGGGGAAGGAGCCTTCGAACTCATGCTGCCACGCATTGTCGGGCGGGTAGGCGTGGCCGGGCACCGCCTCGCGCGCCGCGTGGATGCGCAGGAGTTCCGCGGCAAGGTCGACCGTCGACCGCTCCGCGGCCTGGCGGGTCTTTTCCCAGCGGTTGGAGCCGATCCGCCCAAGTTGCGGCCGCGACTTGCTCAGGCCGACATAGCGGCTGATGAGGTGCGACTCCTGCAGCGGGACGTGCAGGGTCACGCGGTCGTCGAACTCCAGGGAGATGACCTCGCGCGTGCCGTCCCGCGTCTCCAGCTTGGTCAGGCCACGATACAGCGCGATGCCGTGCTGGAGATGCACCACGAAGTCACCCTCCACCAGCTCGGAGAAATCGAGGAGCTGATCGATCTGCGCCCGCTGGGCGAGGGCGCGGCGCCCGGTCAGCGGTCGGCGCGCACGCTGGCGGCCGAAGACCTCGGTCTCGGTCACGACCACCAGGCCCTGATCCCGGGGTCCCAGCAGCAAGCCGGCGGACACGTTCTCCGCGGCGCCGGCCTGGGGGCGGGCCACGCGAAAGCCCTCGTTGAGGGTGCCGCGCCGGAACTCCGGTTTGAGCGCCTTCAGGCCGGCCTCCTCCTCGAGCAGACCGCGGACGCGCTGCTCCTCGGCTTCCTTGGAAACGACGAAGACGACGCGGGAACCGGCCTTCTTCCAGGCCAGGATCTGGTGAAGAAACTGGCTGCGAGCGTCGGCCTCCATCTGCAGGCGCTCCTGCGCGACCAGCGAGTCGTCCGGAAAACGGCGGTGGTGCCGCAGACTCTCCGTGTCCCAGGTGGCTTCCTCGACCGCGGGACCGTCGAACAGCGCTGCAGCCTCGTCGAGATCGCCGACGCCGGTGACGGCGCCGCAGCGGGCGAGGATCGCGGGCAGGACCGGGGATCCGCCCTCCGGCCCTGCCTCCGCCTCGCGCGCGAACAGGCTGAACTCCTCATCGAGCGACGCGGGTTCGATCAGCACGAGATGGGTGCCGATCGGCAGGTAGTCCGCAATCCCGGTGCGCGCCGCCTCCAGCTTGAGGCGCGGGGAGGCGGAGATCGTGATCGACGCGACCTTCTCACCCGAGCGCTGCGTGACGGGGTCAAATCCGCTGATCTCCTCGATCACGTCGCCGAAGAAATCGAGCCGGTAGGGCTGGGTGGCGGTGATGGGATAGACGTCGATGATGCCGCCGCGGACAGCGTAGTGTCCGGGGGATTCGCAGACGGACTCCGAGTCGTAGTCCAGCGCGTGGAGCTTCTCCAGCAGACCGGCGAAGGGTTGGGTCTGGCCGGCGGCGAGCGTCATTTCCCTGGTGGCGAAGGCCTCCAGGGCGGGGACGGACTGCAGGAGCGCGGTGGGCGTGGTGACGGCCACGAGCGGCGGCGCGCCAGCGGCGCGCGCGGCGCGGAGCCGGCTGAGCACGGTGGAGCGATCGGCGGAAGCAGCGAAGGCCTCGCGCATGTCGCGGCTGTCGGGCATGGCCTCCGGGAGGACGAGGACCTCGGAGCCGGACGCGGCGGCGTTCTGGAAAAAGGCGATGTCCTCGGCGAGCTGTTCCGCCTCCTTGAGTTCGCCCACGACGACGATCCACGCGGGCGCCTCGGGCCGGGCGCGGGTCAGCGCGGCGACCACCGCGCCCCGGGCGGGCGGGCAGATGCCGGTGAGCTTGAGGCGCGGAGGAACGGGGGCGGACATGCGAAGGGTCAGAAGGAGCCACGAACGGCGCGGGTGCAACTCCGCGGATCAAGCGCCACCGTTCCGGCCGCGGTGGACCCGTCGCCGCGGCTAGATCGGGTTGAACAGCCCGTCCTGCGCGGTCAGGGCCATGCGGGCAGCGGCTTCCTCAGCGGCCTTCTTCGACGGGCCGCGACCGTTGCCGAGGCAGGAGTCCTTGAGGAAGACCCGCGCCTCGTACTCGCGCGCATGGTCCTCGCCGCTCACATGGATCACCTCATAACGGAGGGCCTGGTTGCCGTAGAGAGGCTGGACGATTTCCTGCAGGCGCCCCTTGGGGTTCTCCTGCTCCAGTTGCGGGATGAGGCCCTCGTCAATCGGTCCGTAGAGGCCAAGGACGACGCGGCGGGTCGTGGGCAGGTCGCTGTCGAGGTAGAGGGCGCCGATCACGGCCTCGAATGCATCCTCGAGCGCGGCCGCGCGGCGGCGGCCGCCGCTTTGCTCCTCGCCGGTGCTCAGGCGCAGGCAGTCGTCGAGGCCGATTTCGCGGGCGAGGCGGCTGAGGTACTCGCCCTTGGTCAGGGCGGCGCGCCGCTTGCTCAGGGCGCCCTCGCGGTCGCCGGGGAAGCGCGCGAAGAGGGTCTCGGTCAGGATCACCTGCAGGACCGCATCACCGAGGAACTCCAAGCGCTGGTTGCTTTCCGGCTCGGCGGGGTGCTGCTGCAGAAAGGAAGGATGAGTGACCGCCCGCACGAGCAACGCCGGATCCCTAAACGTGTAGTCCAGGCGGATCTGGAGGGCGTTGAGCTGTTCGGAGCGATCGGGCACGGCGAGAATCACGACGAGGCGCTGGCGTAGCGGCGGAGCCCCCGGTTGAAGACGAGGACGCCAAGGGTAAACCACACCAGCGTCGTCGCGGCGAGCCAAAGCAGGTGCTGGCCTTCAAAACCATGGAGGAGGGTGCGGGCGGGGACATTGCTGACCACCACGGCGGGCAGCAGCCAGACGAAGATCAGGTTGGCGGCGCCGCGGAAGGCCTCGCGGGGCAGGCGGGAGAACTCCATCAGCGTGAAATAGCTGCCTTCAATGCCCTGGCTGGCCCCGAGCCAGAAGGTGAGGGAAACGATGGCCAGCAGCGCCCCGTAGTGGATGAGGATGCCGCAGCCGATCATCAGCGCATAGCTCGCGATCTGAAAAAGGGAGGGTTCCAGGCCGAGCTGCCGCACCGCGTAGATGATCACGCCGACGGCCACGACGGCATTGGCCAGACCGTCGAGATCGAGCTTGCGGGTGGAAACCATGAACAGCGGGTTGCCGGGCTGGGCGAGGAAGAAGTCGAAGTGCCCGCTGCGCACATTGCGGGCGAATTCGAACAGGTTGCTCCAGAAAAACCCCATGATGAAGCGCTGAACCAGCATGGAGGTGCCAACGAGGAGCAGCATTTCGTACTGGCTCCACCCGGCGATCTCGTCGGTGTGGGCGTAGATGACCGCGACGAGGAGCAGGTTGACCGCCATCCAGAGAAACTCGACCAGCGACCACATGATGAAGTCGAAGCGAAACATCATGGTCCGCACGACCGAGTAGCGGGCGCAGGCGAGCCAGATGCGGAGGTAGCTCAGGAAACTCATGAATGCGGATTGTGGAGTTCGGATTGCGGATTCACGGAGACGGGCGCGTGCGCCAAGTGAGCGAGCCGCTGGGGTGATTGAACGGTCGTTTCATTCCGCACTCCGCATTCATGGCAGTTCGCAATGGAATCACCCGCCCACCGCCGTGTGGTGGCGGAGGCCGCGGCGCCAGAGGAGGTTCGCGAT
>CAYZCV010000213.1:0-4304 GCA_964476965.1 uncultured Opitutus sp.
CCTTGATCTCCTGGAGGTCAACGTGGAGGAAACGGTCGGTGATCGGGTCCCGCTGGATTTCCTGCAGGAAAGAGAGCGCCTTCTCCGGCTTGTCGGTGCGGGTCAGCTCAATGATGAGCGAGCGGCCCTTGACCGTCTTCAGCAGACGGGTGAACTCCGGGACATCGACCGCGAGCTTCTCGGGGTTCGAGTGCTTGCCATAGAGAATGGCCGGGATCTGGTTGACCTTGCGCAGACGACGGGAGGCCGAGCGGCCGGTCTGGGCGCGAGGAGCGACATTAAGACTGAGTTGATTCTTCATAGTTTCGTTCCCCCTGTCACCCCGGAATTGGAGGCAGGCGTAATGGAAAAGAGGGTCAGAACAGGGGATTGGGCCGTCCAAGGCAATCAAAACTTCGTCGCCGGCCGGATTTTTGCTCCTTCAGATCAAAACTGGCATTGACAACCGGGCTTCGGGTCATGTCTTTCCTGACCCTCTGATTGCCTGGTAGCTCAGTGGCAGAGCAGGTGACTGTTAATCACTTGGTCGTAGGTTCGATCCCTACCCGGGCAGCCATTTTCCCCCGAGGACTGCACCCAGTCCAAGGGGGTTTTTGCTTTCTAGGGACGGCGCGACAAAGCACCGGTCATTTTCCTTGGCTCCAACAGCTTGTGGAAAGAGGGAAATCACGTCCGCCCGACCCCGGGAGATCGACTTCGTGCGCCCCCGGCCCCACGCTTGGGCATGGATGCCGATTCTCTTTGGATTCTCGGGCTGCGGACCGCCGGGGCCCTTCACTTCGTCACTCTCGCGTTTGCCTGGTTCACCCCCATCCCGCCGGACTGGGAGAGAAACCTGGCCACCCTCCCCGAGGTGCACCGCCGATTCGCCCTCGCCCAGAACGTCTTTATCGGGGCGGTTCTGGCCGCCGCGGGCCTCATTAGCCTGCTGTTTGCCCCGCACCTGATCGAGGGTACCCCCCTTGCCCGCGTGGTCTGCGCTTGCATCGCCCTCTGGTGGGGCGGCCGGCTCGTGGTGCTGCCCTGGCTCGGGGCCCATCGGTGCCTCAACCATCGCCTGCTCAGGATCGGCTACGGCCTGCTGCTCGCCGAATGCGCGATTTACACCGCCGCCTACGGCTTCCTCGCGCTGCGGTCCGTCTGACCGGCCAAAAAAAACCGCCGCCGCGCAATGGCACGGACGGCGGGAAAAAACGCGGAAGGCGGAAAGCTTACTTCTTCGCCTCGCGGAGATAGGCCAGCACCTTCTCGGCCTGCTGGTCCGTCTGGCCCTTGTCGTAGTAGACGACCTTGCCACTGCGATCGATCAGGAACGCCTCACGGCTCGCCATGCCCGTGCCGGCCTGGCCGAAGGCCTTGACGACGGCCTTCTCCGTGTCGGCGATCAGCGGGAAAGGAAAGTTATTGGTATCCTTGAACTCCTTCTGCTTCTCCACCGTGTCCGTGCTCACGCCGACGACCGCGACGCCGAAGCCCTTGAGCTCCGCACTCGCGTCCCGCAGCGAACAGCCCTGCTTCGTGCAGCCACCCGTCAGCGCCTTGGGATAGAACCACACCAGCGTGTAGTCGTTTTTCGCATACACATCACCGAGGCTGAGGGTGGTGCCGGCATCGGTCAGGCCGGAGACCACGGGCGCCTTGGCGCCGACGGCGATGGGTTCCGCGCGGACCAGGCCGAGCGAAAGGGCAAACAGGGCAAGCAGGGCAACGAAGCGGGATCGGTTCATAAGGAGGGGTGGCCACAGGGTGCCAACAACCGTGAGAGGCGCAAGGGCGGACCGAATTCCCGTCGAACCCGGCGCAACGCCGCCGCCTGATCGTCGACCCCGGAAAAGAAGTTGCCCGGTCGTGTACCCCTACACGACCGGGCATTTGCTTTCTTAGTTACCCCAATACTCCCGCTAAGCGGGAGAAGTAAAACTGAGATGACTAGAACCCTTGTCTTCCTCTTCGTCAACTTATCGGCACGATTTAGGCCTAAGTAGAATTGCGGACAGTCCGCAAACGCCGGCCCCTCGCTCTTCTTGGTTCAACCCATTCCCCATCATAACGATACAAGATAGCCGCCCCATTCACTTTTTTTATGACCGCCTCTTCCAGCCCCCAACTCCACCTCCGCGAAGCGACCGAGGACGATATTCCGTTGCTCCTGGACCTCGTGCGTCAGCTCGCCGCCTACGAAAGGCTCGCCCATGAGGTCGTCGCGACGGAGTCCTCCCTGCGAGAAGCCCTGTTCCGTGGGCGACGGGTCGCCGAGGCCGTCATTGGCGAATGCGCCGGTCAGCCCGTGGGTTTCGCCCTCTTCTTCCACACCTTTTCCACCTTCCTCGGCAAACCCGGCCTCTACCTCGAGGATCTTTTTGTTCTGCCCGAGCACCGCGGTCAGGGCCATGGCCAGGCCCTGCTGACTCATCTGGCCAAAATCGCCCACGCCCGGGGCTGTGGACGATTTGAGTGGTCGGTTCTGGACTGGAACGAGGACGCCATCGGCTTCTACCGCAAGGTTGGCGCCGTCCCAATGAGCGACTGGACCGTGTTTCGCCTCTCCGGCGAGGCGCTCACTCGCCTGGCGACCACGGGGTGATCGTCTAGGTTACGACCTGTGTGCGCCACACCACGGCCGATTCCCCTGATAAAAAAAGTTGCCCGGTCGTGTACCCCTACACGACCGGGCATTTGCTTACTGTGTTACCCCAAAAACTCCTGCTAGGCAGGAGAAGCACCCCCAGTAGAGCCAGACGCGTGCCAACCACCGCATAAAATCGGCGAATTCGTCGCTGAATGCACCGGAGCAGGAAGCGCCCCCGCTCCGCCCCGCGGCTTGCACCCCACCCGTCCGCTCGCGCATGGTCCCTTCGTCTCATGGCGTCCCCCTTCACGGTCCTCCTCTACTACAAGTACGCCCCGGTCCCCGATCCCCAGGCGCTGCTCGAGTCCCAGCGCGCGTTCTGCCGAGCCCACGGTTTGCTCGGTCGAATCCTCCTCGCGACGGAGGGAATCAATGGAACAGTCGCCGGATCCGCCGAGGCAACCGACCGCTACCGCGAGCATCTGCGCGCCCAGCCGGGCTTCGAGGATATCGCCTTCAAGGTCAGCTTTGCCGACGCCCCGCCCTTCCGCCGCCTCGATATTCGCGTCCGGACTGAGATCGTGACTCTGGGCGCCCCGGAGGACCCGGATCCGCGGCAAGCGGGGGCCCCGCACCTCTCGCCGGACGAGTGGAAGCGGACGATCGAGGAGGAGGACGTCGTGCTGTTCGATGTGCGCAACCGCTACGAATCGGAGGTCGGTCGCTTCAAGGGCGCCATCACACCCGCCATCGACAACTTCCGCGACCTCCCGGGGATTCTGCCGGAGTACGCCGCCCTCAAGGACAAGAAGGTCCTCATGTACTGCACAGGCGGCATTCGCTGCGAGAAGGCCTCCGCCCTCTTCCGCCAGGCCGGCTTCAAGCAGGTCTACCAACTCGAGGGCGGCATCGTCACCTACGCCGAGCGCCACGGCGACGCCCACTGGGAAGGGGACTGCTTCGTCTTCGACGAGCGCATGATGATCCCGGTTGGCCGCTCCGCCGAGCGCGAGCCGGTCGGCCGCTGCGCCCACACCGGCGTGCCCACGCGCAACGTGATCAACTGCCTCCACGATCCCTGCCATCGCATGTTCCTCGCCGCCACCGAGGCCATCGCCCAGGACCCCGACAACCGCCTCTGCCCCGAGTGCCGCCGAGCCGGCCTGACGTCCGCCACCGCCGACTACCTCGGCAGCCCGATCCGCGCCCGCGCCTGATAAGCGCTTTTTGCGCCGAGCCGGCCCCCGTCACGCTCCTCTCATGATTCCTCTCGATCGCCCCACCCGCATCCGCCTGACAGGGATCCTTGTTCTGGCCTGGGCTTCGCTGGCTTTCGCCGCCGAGCCCTACTTTCCGCCCCGCGGGACCTGGGAGCGCCGCACCCCCGAGGAGGTCGGGATGGATTCCGCCAAGCTCCAGGAGGCGATCGATTTCTCCCTGCAGCACGAGGCCACCTCCTCCCGCGACAACGCCCTCGATCTCCAGCAGACCTTCGGGAAGTCCGAGCCGCTATTCAAGATCATGGGACCCACCTCCCCGCGCGGAGGCATCACCGGCATCGTCATCCGCCAGGGCTATGTCGTCGCCGCCTGGGGCGATCCCGACCGGGTCGACATGACCTACAGCATCACGAAGACCTTCCTCACCACCGTCACCGGGCTCGCCCATGAACGCGGCCTCATCCGCAATCTCGATGACCGCGTCGGCCCCTACCTGCCCGTGCCCGAACAGGACC